>CAMJZA010000021.1 GCA_946410085.1 uncultured Treponema sp.
GTTTTTCCGTGTACCGTGTCATGCAGGGAACTTTCTTTTCCCAGTCTATTTTCGGGTCGCCGTAATTGCATATGACGGCGAATTTCCCGCCGTTTTTGAGGGTTCTGGCCACTTCCTTGAAGCAGGCTCCGATATTCTTCCAGAAATATACGGTCTCAAATGCCGTCACCAGGTCGAGCTGTCCGTCCTTGAACGGCAGTTTTTCCGCACTTCCCTGAAAGACTTCGCAGCGCTTGCCCAGTTCGGACTTGTTGACCTTTTTTGCCTTCCTCACGCTTTCTGCGGAAATGTCAATCCCGTATACCTTTGCAGAGCCGCTTCTTTCCAGCATCCGCTTCATGTTGTATCCGCCCCCGCAGCCAATGTCGGCTATTTCGCCAGACTGGGGAAACTCCAGCTGATCCAAAGCCCACCGGGCCATCGGGAAGTGTTCCTTATCCATAATAACCAGCATGAGCCGTCCCACCAGCCCCTTGGGGTGTCCGAAGTTGTCAGTAAACGCCATAAGTCATACAATCCTTTTGTTAGCATATAATAACATTAGGGTTCAAAAGAATCAAGATATGCCGTCACTTGTTCGGGGAGCCACGAAATTTTTCGCAGTAAATTATCTTCTTTGCTAAGCTCATACCTGAAAGCTTTTCGCTCACGCCTGAAAACTTTTCAGCTCACACCTGAAAGTCTTTCGGTTCGTACAGAACGGCTTTTCGGCGGTCACCCTCACACCGGCATCGCCATGAACTCGTCTATGGCCTTGAGCACCGGGGCGGCGTATTTCTCCCCGCCGAAAAGCCACTGCTCGTGCTGCATGTCAAACTCGCGGATGTCCGGCTCGTGGAAGTACTTCTTGTATCGCTTCAGGTACTTCACGCCCATCTTGTTCGCGTAGATGAAGTGTGCCTTGGTGTGCTCAACCTGTATGTCGTCCTCCAGGTGGGTCAGCAGGTCGGTGTAGTATTCGTTACGGATTGACTCGGGGCTGAACTTTGCGAAGCAGGCCATGAAGCGGTCGGCTGCCTCGTCGCTCATCAGGAAGAAGTCCTTGAGCTTTTGCCGTGTCTTGTTCCGCTTTTTCTCGCTGCCAGTGAAGCTCGTGAGCAGGGGGACGACCAGCATGGACTGCAACTTCGCCGCAAGCTTTCCGCTCTGGTCTAGGTCGGGGCTGCCGAATATCCCGTGGTCAATGTGGACCCGTTTCCTTTGTATCAGCTGGCCGACGAAGCTTGAGCCGAGGGAGGAGCCAAGTGCCCCGTCAAGCCTGCCCCCGTGCTTGTCTATGATGTACTGCTCTATCTTTTCCGTGATGCTGATCATGTCCGGGAAGATTGAGCCGCTCCCGTCAAACCCATCGTAGTTAACGCAGACAAGATGATACTTCCCGGCATGCGCGTCCATGACGCTGGCGAAGTTGGTCTGCCAGTCGCAGCAGGTCCCCGGAAGGAGCATCAGCGTCTTTCCTGTTACAAGGCCTTTTTCTTCAAACTGCATGTACGTACCTCACTTTCTGTTAGCTCATGGTAATACTCTGCGGGGTAAATTGCAAGCCCCCGCAGGCTGGAATGGAGTCCCCCGGACCCGGAATTTTTTTATAAAAGTGCTTGACATACAATCAAAGTTGCTTTATGGTAACTGTACGGACGTAAGTTAGCTTAATCTAATGACAAGTCCGATTCTGCAGTAAATTAAGCGGGGGCATGGAAACTATTCTCCTTAACACAGCCACAAAAAATATAACCATGCCCCTGCTTTTCTTTTTTTGCAGGTACGAATAGAATGAGACATTCGTGCTTCAGGGCAGAAGGTGTCAGCTTTTGCCCTGAAGCAGGTGCGTTTGCCCTGGCTTCCCGTAAGGGGGGCCGGGGATTTTTGATATTTTGCAAGTGTATTCACTGGAGGTTTTCAGATGCTTAATTCGGCAAAGATTGCGGACGTTGTCGGGCGCGAGATAATCGACTCGCGCGGGAACCCGACCGTCGAGGTCGATGTAATCCTTGAGAACGGCGTGCTTGGCCGCGCGGCGGTTCCATCGGGAGCCAGCACGGGCGAGAACGAGGCGCTGGAGCTGCGGGACGGGGACAAGTCCCGCTATGGCGGCAAGGGAGTCCTGAAGGCCGTGGAGAACGTGAACAAGGTCATCGCCCCGGCCCTCAAGGGTGCGAACGTATTCGAGCAGCGGGCGATTGACCTGAAGATGCTCGCCCTTGACGGGACACCGACCAAGAGCAGGCTCGGTGCGAACGCGATACTCGGCGTTTCCCTTGCGACTGCGCAGGCTGCCGCGAAGGCCCTGAACATCCCGCTCTACCGCTACATCGGCGGGGCGAACGCTCATGTTCTTCCCGTCCCGATGATGAACATCATCAACGGAGGCGCGCACTCGGACGCTCCCATTGCCTTCCAGGAATTCATGATCCGCCCTGTCGGCGCGAAATCCGAGAAAGAGGCCATCCGCATGGGGGCCGAGGTTTTCCATGCGCTCGCGAAGCTGCTCAAGGGCAGGGGGCTTTCCACCGCTGTCGGTGACGAGGGCGGATTTGCCCCCAAGTTCGACGGAATCAACGATGCGCTCGACTCGATTGTTCAGGCCATCAAGGATGCAGGCTACAAGCCGGGCGACGACGTGAAAATCGCGATGGACTGCGCGGCGAGCGAATTCAGCGTGGAAAAGGACGGCAAGTTCTTCTACGACTACAAGCAGCTTTCCAACGGGACCAAGAAGGACCCGAACGGCAAGTGCCTCTCTGACGACGAGCAGATTGCATATCTTGAGGAGCTTATCACGAAATACCCGATTGATTCGATCGAGGACGGGCTTGACGAGAACGACTGGGAAGGCTGGAAGAAACTGACGGCCCGCATCGGCGACCGCTGCCAGCTTGTCGGCGACGACCTCTTCGTGACGAACGTGAAATTCCTGGAGAAGGGAATCAAGATGGGGGCGGGCAACGCAATCCTCATCAAGGTCAACCAGATCGGCTCGCTCACCGAGACGCTTGAGGCGATCGAGATGGCCCACCGCCACGGTTACACAACGGTCACGAGCCACCGGTCCGGCGAGACCGAGGACACGACGATTGCCGACATTGCGGTCGCGACGAACAGCGGTCAGATCAAGACCGGCTCCATGAGCCGCACCGACCGCATGGCCAAGTACAACCAGCTCATCAGGATTGAGGAAGAGCTGGGCGATACCGCCGTCTATGGGTATGCCAAGCTGAGGTAAGTCCTTACCGCAGTTTCAGAAGTCTGCCCTGCACGGCCGTCCGAGTCATTTCGGGCGGCCGTAGGCGTTTACTTGAAGTATTCGGCAACATCGGAATTATCGTTATACTGCTTTCTGACGTGAACAACAAGAGTGCCGTCTTCCTGCTCGGCAGTATCATCAATCTGATACCTGGTCTTTGTGTATTCGAGATTTGCCTTATAACGCTCAAATTCATCACGGTTATACTTCAGCGCATGTTCTTTGCTGTAACCCAGTTCGGGTTTCTGCGAAAAAACCAGTGTCTGAAAGATACATGCTGCACTTACACGCTTCATGATTCCACCTCCTTTGGCACCATATATTACGGCAGAAATATGCGGCCATTTGATGCAGAGAGATGTTCGAGCAATATACGGATACCACGGCTGCCGTCGAAAATACCAGCTGAAGCGCTCCCGTGGCAGATTTCGCTGCACATGAATTGTATCATGTTTTCGGGAAAACAATCAAGCGCAGGTATTGCTTTTTATGCAGGCCGGTCCCGGCTGAAAATCAGCCTGAAAACGCTGCGGACAAAGGGCTGGATGAAGAACAGCTGCGTGAAATAGGCGAACGGAAAATTATAGCACATCAGCCGCAGCCACTGCACGAGGGCTGAGGGGCAGGCATCTGGCAGAGAATCGTATTTTGGGGTACAATAAGCCCCATGACGACATTTGAGAATCTTACTTTCACGAGCGGACGCGAAGTTTCCTCTGCGTTCATAGACTCTTCGGTGCGGATGGGGGTTGCCCAGTCCGTGCTTCTGGTGCAGGACAATCTTACGGAATGTTTTAATGCCATGGGCTGCGACGGTGTTATCTACCGTGAAAAATTCAATGATTTCTGGGTTTTTACGAAAACAAAGGTGCATTTCCTGCGCCGGCCGGACTGGCGCGAGACTGTCACGGCAAAGACGTTTCCGATTGACAATGCGGGGCTGAGAACTCATGTCAACACAGAAATCCTTGATGGAAACGGCTGCAGGCTTCTCGTTGCCAATCAGGAAGCCTGTGTCCTGAGCCTTGAGAATCACCGGCCTCAGAAGCTGACTGAACTTCCCTATCCGAAGGAAAACTTTCCGGCGCCGGTTTTTAACGAGCCGTTTGAACGCTTTCCTTCCGATTTTACGGAAGATGAATTCGTTTTCGAGCAGATTATCCGATCCTGCCATATTGATATGTCCCGCCACATGAACAATATCGAATACATCAGGCTTGCCCTGTGTGTTTTTGATGATGATTTTCTGCAGTCTCATGAAATTACGGATCTGGAAGTTCATTACACCGGAGAAAGCCGTGAAAGGCAGCTACTCAGAGTTTTCAGGCGCGATGATGCCGTGACACAGGGAAAGACCTATGTTCATATAAAGGAAAGTGACCGCTGTGTCTTTGAATGCTGCGTTCGCTATGCGTAGGGAACCGCACTGCTGTTGACAGGAAGTTGGTCTGCCTGTCAACAGCAGGTCCGGGCAGTAGCATGAGCGTCCTGCCTGTCATCAGGCTCCTGTTAGCACTCGAAGCGTGCCCAGGGGTCATTCATCTTGGGAAGGAGGGTCGCGAAGAGCCAGCCGCCGAAGGAGTGCCTGCTCATTTCTTCAATGCGGTGCGAGCCTTTCTGGCGGTGAGGCCCAGAGGATTCTCCGATTATCATCCTTGATGAGGCGACTGCCAGCGTGGATGCGGACAATGAGTCTTATATACAGGAAGCCATTGATGAGCTTTGTGCGGGAAAGACCTTGCTGGTCATTGCCCACAGAATGAGCACAATCAAGAATGCGGATGCCGTGTATAAGGTGGAAAATGGATTGCTGTGCAATGCATGATCACTCACGGCCATCCCCGTGAGCCGCGCCCGAGATGAAAGCCGAACTCAGCACCGGAGCCATGAAATCATCGCGTCCAGCACCTTCTTGGAGTTTCCCACGTTGCAGTGGCCGCCCGCGTTGTCCTGCTCGCTGAACAGCCGCAGGGTGAGCGAACGGGCGTTGGAAAGCAGGTCGTACTCCTCGTGGAAGAGACGGGGGCTGATGAAGTGGTCCTCCCGTGCCCCCAGGACGAGGACGTCCTGCGTAATCCTGTCGGCTATGCCATGCAGGGTGAATTTCCGTATCCGATCGATGTACTGCATGGGGGTCTTCGCATCGTAGGCGTACATGCCGTGCAGGAGGTTCCAGCGCACCAGCTCGTCCTGCTTCATCATTTTCTTGTAGAAGCCGTTCATGATGCCTCGGAAGGGCGAGGAAAGGATTTTCTCGATGACGGACGCGACGTTCCCCGGATGATCGGAAAGGACGACGTGGAAGAAGTCGGGGAAAATCGACCTCGCGATGACGCGGCTTATCCGCTTCTCGAATGCCGCCGCGCGGGGGGTAAGGTAGCCTCCGAGCGAGGCCCCGATGATTGCAACGTCCTCAAGCTTGAAGTGGTCAAGTATGGCGGACACGGGCCTCTCCCATTCGTGCGTGAACTTCATGCCCTGCACACGGAGGACACCGCCCTGCCCCGGCCCCTCAAAAAGGTAGACGTCAAAGCCGCCCTGCGCCAGATAGAGCATGGGAAAGAAGAGCTCCTCAAAGTAGCTGTCGTTGCCGCCGTGAAAGAGAACCGCTCCGCGGGGGCTTCCTCCGCCGTTGTCCGCGGCCTTCGCGACCATCACGGGGAGCGTCCCTCCCTGGTAGGGCACGGAATGGCGGCTGACCTTTCCGCTCTCAAAGTAATCCGCATAATACTCATAGAAGAGGTCCTCGCCTTTTTTGTATTGGGCCTGTTTCTGCGGGTCGGAATCGTACATGAAGAATTCGGCCATGCGGGCATAGGCAATCTCGTTTTGTGTCCGGCCCTCATCATGCGCCCTGCGTTCCAAGGCTGTGAGCGTGCGCGTCCAGTCCTCGCTCGTCCGTATGCTGCCGCACTCACGGCAGACTTCCTCCTCATCCCCTCCGTCCCAGTAGATGACGCGGTTCAGCTGGAAGTTGAAGTTCGCGTCGGGCACGATTTTATGCGTTCCGGTCTTGAAAGCAATAGGCGTGTTTGAATCAAATCTTTTCATCATGTAGCTCCTTGCCATGACTTTAGCATAAAAAACGGCGGGAGACTTTCAATTAGATGCTATTCCGCACTTTTGAGGAACTGGGAGAAGGAAATCCCGAACATCCGCTTGAACGTGGCTGCCAGGTGGGACGGAGAGTCGAAGCCCGCGTCCAATGCGGCCTGCGTCAGGCTTTTCCTCTTCCGCACATGTATGAATGCCTTCTGGATTTTTATGAACGCAAGGTAGCGGTGGAGCGATATGCCTGCCTGGCCCGAGAACAAATGGGACAGCCTGCTCTGTGAAAGCCCCGCCGTGTCGCAGAGCTCTTTCATGATGCCAGAGGGTATGCTCTCCATTTCAGAAAGCCGGGCCTTGACGGAAAGAACCCGTTCGTCAAGCGATGCGTCCGCGAGGCCCGTGCCGTTCCAGCCGAGAAGCCCCAGCAGCTCCCGGTCAAACGCAGCGGCCCCTTCCGGGCTCATCCTGCAAAGGCTGTCAACGGGGCAGGAAGCCGAACAGCGGGACACGAGCTCCCCTATCCTGCACAAAAGCCCTTCATCCGGCAGAAAGAATTCCTTGTCACGAAGGAAGGTCTGTTTGACATACCGGCCAAGCGTGCTCACCGGCTCGAACAAAAAGACGATGGCATCACTGCTTTCCAGATTCAGGGTATGCGGCACGTCAGAATCTATGAATACTGCCTTCCCCTCAAAGGCCTTCCCGCCCGCAGTCCCCGGGAAATCGCCGCCTACGGAAAAAATGAAATGCAGGGCAAGGTGGCTGTGAGGTTCGGGACTGCCATAAGCGGCGATGCAGGAGAGATGGTCGTAGCTGTATGCAAGGAGCCTCGTCATAGACTCATTCTCATGTGCAGCTTACCGAAGGAATCCATACCTGATAGTATACAGGCAGTGTCCGCAGCCGTCAATACGACCACTTGGCTTGTTGGTGGTCCGCAAACCGTACGGTTCAGGGGCTGCAAACCGGGCGGTTCAGGGCCTTGGGGACTATGCTTTTGCCAGGATTTCCTCCGCGAGCAGCATGAAATATCCGGCCACCTGCTCCGGGCTGTCAGCAAATTTCCTGCCCGACCAGTATTTCAGCACATCGCTGAAAGTTGACGAGATATGCGAATGGGCCAGCTCCGGGGGAATCCTGTCGCTCCCGCTGAGTTTTTTGTCGCAAATCAGGGCGACCTTCTCTCCCATCCTCTTGTAGAAGACCTCAGCTGATTTTCCCAGAAGGAATGTCTTTGCCTTTCCCTCATTGTCACGTATATGGATGTACATGTGCGTTATCTCGCCTTTCAGGTTGTTCTGGAACGCATGACCGTCCGTGTGCTCAATCTCGCTGAAGACATGATAGATGAGGTTCTCAAAAATCTCGTCGAGGACCTCATCCTTGTTCTGGAAGTTCTCGTAGAACGTCGAGCGTCCCACGTTCGCTTTCTTGATTATATCAGCGACCGTGATGCCCTGATACTCCTTCTTGCTCATGAGGAAGCTGAGCGAATCTATGATTGCCTTCCGTGTTTTCTCTACCCGCCTGTCCATAGCGTTTCCGAACAAATTCATATTTTTATCCGCTTCCGAACAAGTTCCGCCTGCTGTTCTTAACATGCCCGCCGGATGCGGATATAGTTTCAGGCGGACGGTGTGTCCGCTTCTGGATGTATTGTATCATACTTTTTGAAGAGAGGGTAGCTTTCTATGGAGAATATTTCCGCATGGTACCAAAAGAACGGTGACAGGCTCCGTCTTGTCTTCGTGGTTATATCAGGCGCATGTCTTTTCGTGTCCTTGCTTTTGGGGTGGACCGGGAATGCAAGCCTGGCCGCCCGTTGTGATCCCGCCTGGGCCGCGATTGTTTTGTGCGGCGTTCCGATTGTCCTTGGCGCGATTGTCGGGCTTGTGCGGGACCACGACATAACGGCGGACGTGCTCGTTGCCCTTGCACTCATAGGCTCGCTCATCCTGAAAGAATTCTTTGCAGCGGGGGAGGTAGCCTTCATCATGCAGGTCGGCTCCATCCTTGAGGACTTCACTTCGGAGCGGGCAAAGAAAGGCATCTCCAGGCTCATAAAGCTCAGCCCGCAAAAGGCCAACCTCTATGAGGGCGGACTTGTACGAATCGTTGATGCGGCGCAGGTCAGGCAAGGAGACATCATCCAGGTGCTGGCGGGAGAGGCTGTGCCCGTTGACGGTAAAATCATCAGGGGCTGCACGAGCGTTGACCAGAGCGCGATGACCGGCGAGTCCGTGCCGGTTGAGAAGAACGCCGGAGACCTTGTGATGAGCGGAACGATAAACCAGAGCGGGGTTATCCTGATTGAGGCCATGAAATCCGCGGAAGACAGCTCCCTGCAAAAGATGATACGGCTGGCGGAGTCCGCCGACGCGCAGAAAGCAAGGATTGTCAGAAAGGCGAACGTGTGGGCGGCCTGGCTTGTGATCATCTCCCTTGCTACGGCGATTATTGCAGGCATCGTGATCGGAAGGGCGAGCGGGGATGCCTGGCTCGGATTCGAGCGGGCTGTGACGGTCCTTGTCGTCTTCTGTCCGTGCGCGTTCGTGCTGGCGACCCCTACGGCAATCTCCGCGGGAATAGGAAACGCGTCCAGGCACGGCGTTCTCATCCAGTCGGGCGAGGCCCTGGAGCGGATGGCCGGGGCAAGCGTCGCGGTCTTTGACAAGACCGGAACGCTCACCAAAGGCAAGCCCGTCGTAGTGAAGGTGGAAAGCCTTTCTGGCGTGGAGAGCGCAGAGATTGTCAGAATAGCCGCGTCAGGGGAATCGGAATCGACCCATCCCTTTGCCAGGGCAATCGTGGATTACAACAAGAGCGGCCTGTATGAGATTGAAAACCATACGACTGCCGCGGGGAGCGGAATCAGCTTTGACATCGGGGAAAAGCATTACTACGTGGGAAAGGTCAGCGGCGGAACGGAAGGCAGCTCGCTTGTCGGCGTGCGCGAGGGGGAGAAGCTCCTTGGAATCATACACATTCAGGATGCCGTGAAGGAGGGAGCCCGCGGCATGATGGCGGACCTGAAGTCGCTCGGCATACGTACCGCAATGCTTACGGGCGACAACGAGAATGTCGCCCGCATTGTGGCGGAGACGCTCGGCGTGGATGATTTTGTCGCCGGCTGCTCGCCCGAGGACAAGATGCGCTTCATAAAGAAGCTGGAGTCCGAAGGGCACAAGGTCGCTATGTTCGGAGACGGCGTCAATGACTCACTGGCCTTACGGAGCGCGTTCGCGGGAATCGCGATGGGCGGGATCGGGAGCGACGTGGCGATAGAGAGCGCGGATGCGGTCATAGTCCACGACAATCTGGATGCCGTGCCTTACCTGTTCAGGATCGCAAGGAAGACCCAGAGGCGCATAACGCTGAACCTTTGCATCTCCATGCTCCTGAATTTCGCCGCGGTTTTCCTTGCCGTCACGGGAGTCCTGAACGCCGTGTGGGGTGCGCTCTTCCACAACTGCGGCTCGGTGCTCGTCGTGATAAGCGCATTCCTGCTGCTGTTCTCTGAGGGCTAATCCCAGATTCCTACCACTCGAAGCGTGCCCAGCGGTCGTTCATCTTGGGAAGGAGGGTCGCGAAGAGCCAGCCCCCGAAGGAGTGCTTGCGCATCTCCTCGTTGAAGCTGTGCTCCTCCGTCATGCGGACACCTTCCACCAGGGCGGCTATCTCGCTCCCCGACCAGGTCCCGCTCTTGAACACGGCGTTCGTGTTCTTTACGGTATCGTGATATTTCTGGTTCTTCACCATCATCGGGTTGTTCTGCTCGGCAATCAGCGTCGCGCCGGGGAAGTTGTTTTTCAGGATAGAAAGAATCGTCTTTATCTCATCCAGCGTGAAGTACATGAAAAGCCCCTCGGCAAGGAAGAGGACTTTCCTGCCCGCAGCGGGAATTCCGGACTTGACCCTGGTGCACCAGACATCATCAAGTACGCTCCCTGCGACCATCGTGACGCGGTCGCGCTCCTTGAACACCTTCCGCCGCAGCTCGATGGAGTCCGGCAGGTCAATGTCGAACCAGAGAATCCTGCCGTTGTCCACGCGGGCAAAGCGGTTGTCAAAGCCCGCGCCCAAGTTCACGATGACCGCATCGGGGTTGCCGGCGACGAATTCTTTCACCATGCGGTCCAGCATGACCGTCCGCGCTATCACTCCCTCGTGCGACATGAATTTGTCGTAAGGCTTCGTGTCCAGGCCCAGCGTCCTGACAATCTGCACCGCGACATCATCGTAGATGCGGGCGTTTTTCCTCAGGCTCTCATTGGCCTTTACCGCGACGGGTATGAGGGCCGTCGTCTGCACATCACCAAGTTTTAAATCCATAATGTTCTCCTGGGCACCTCTAAAAACTCGCCTTTGGCGGTTTTTCCGTGTGCCCTTTTGTTTCCTTACACACACTGCGAGAAGTCCATCAGCGTATACCCTGCCTCCGAGACAGTGCGCGAGAGCCCGTCCTCTTCCAGAGGGCCTTTTGAGCGCACGAGCACGGATTTTTCCGCAAGGTTGACAGTCGCCCATACCCCCGGCAGGGAATTGAGCGCGTTCTCCACGTGACGGACGCAATTGGAACAGTGCATGCCGTCAACCGTGAGCCTGTAACAGCAGGGATAATGAGATGCGTCCCTGTCGGAGACGCGGATTTTCTTGGGCAGGGGGTCGTGCGTTCCGCAGCATGAGGACCCGTACTTTATGCGTTTTATCACGCTGCGGACAGACAAGACGCATACCACTGCAAGCAAGAAACAGACAACGAGCGTTCCCATCTTAGCCTACGACCTCCCATACCGTGCCCATGTTCCTAAAGCCTCCTTCCGGCATGCAGCCGGAACATGCGGCTCCCTTGCTGGCTCCGCTGTGACCGCCGCTGCATCCTGCAGAACAGCCGCTACAGCCAGAGCACGATGCCGCGCCACAGCTGCCGCCATGAGCGCCACCGGCGGAAGGAAGCCGGCGGATTATCCCGGACCGCTCAAGGAATTCTATTTTGCGCCGCACGTCCTCAACGCTTGTCCCCAAGTCGGAGGCTATCATCTCCAGCGGGCGGGACCGCCCGTCTTTCAGCAGCGAGAGCAGTTTTTCCATTCTGTCGCCAGTCCCTTCCGGTTACCAGATGAGAAGCCCTATGTGGTATGCGGCGCAGGCAAGGAGCAGGGCCCCGACCGTGTAGTACACGGCGATGATGGCCGTCCACTTGGCGGAGTGCGTCTCCTGGTATGTCGCGGCAAGGGCGACGATGCAGGGCATGTTGAATGTTATCGCAAAGATGAACGCAAGGGCTTCGGGGCGTGCGACGTTGGCGACGAGCAGTTCGTTCAGGTTTGCAGCCTTTGCTTCCCCCATTACGGTTCCGATGGTAACAGCTCCGCCGTTCGTGAAAATCGTGCTCAGGACGCCGGCAGCACCTTCCTTACCGACGGAAGATGCGATGAATGCCATGAAGGTCTGCCAGCCGAGACCGAAGAGCCTCGTGACCGGCTCGATGGCCGTTCCGACCTTGTACAGGAGCGAGCCTTCGATTTTTCCCGTGAATGAGAACGACAGCAGCCAGAAGACAGATGCGACGAGCAGCACGACCTTGAGGACGCGAAAGAAGGTATCCCTCGTGCGTCCCAGGACGTAGCGGAAGAGGCTCGCCCACTTGGGCTTGTGGTAGGGGGGCAGCTCCATAATCATGCCGCAGCGGTCTTCCGGCTTCACGAGTGAACGGCCGAAGACCTTTGACGTGATCCACATGTGGACTATCATCACCGCGAGTATTGCGACGATGATGAGGGGTGCTGCAGCCCCGAACCATACGGTGGAAAGCATGGGGACGATTGACCATGCTGCTCCGCAGGGAATGGCCCAGGCGAGTGCGATGGTCAGGACCTTCTGCCCCCAGTTGTCTATGACCCGTGCTCCGGCGGCACCTCCCATCGTACAGCCGAAGCTGACGAGGAAGGGCATGACGGACTTTCCCTGCAGGCCCAGCTTGGACATCGTGTTGTCAAAGACGTAGGAAATCCGTGCCATGACGCCGACTTCTTCAAGGAGACCGAATACGAGCGTTACGCCGAAGACGAAACCGAGCATCTGGATTATAAAGCCGATTGACCGTATCAGAACATCGGTGATAAGCGATGAGATGACCGCCGGGCATCCCGCCCCGGCGAGGGCCGCAGAAACAGGAGCGTTCAGGCCACCGATAAGGCTTCCCACCGCCATGAAGGGCAGGGCTGGTATGAATGAGGCGATGAGCCCGAGCAGGACGGTAAGGACAACGACGCTCTTGCCCCAGAAACGGTGGGTTATCAGGCGGTCAAATTTTCCGAGCCGTGCGTTTTTTTTCTCCGATTGCACCGAATCAGCAAGCAGGGTGTCTATCCATTCGAACTTTTTCTCGCCGGTCAGCAGTACCCCCTTCTCAAGGGAGTCTGTCACTTTCTTGAAGCGCATGAGCCTCTCACCCGTCAACGCATTCCTGATTTTCGCCGTCACGGGCGCGTCGCCCTCCACAGCCTTTGCCGCAAGCCAGCTTGCCGAGTATCCGGGAATCACTCCGTCGGGAACGAGCGTCTTTATCTCGGAGTAATCCCCGATCTTGCCGTATTTCTCGTCCAGGGCGGAATAGTCCAGCACGGTTTTCTTGCTGACGGCGGTCTCCAGCGCGGTGTAGAAGCCCTCATAGTGTTTTGTGTCCGGGGCGGAAAAGAGGACGACGGGGATGCCGAGCTTCTTTTCCAGCGCGGCGGGGTCTATGTGCTTGCCCTGCTCAGCGGCAACATCCGCCAGATTAAGCAGCAGGAAACAGGGAACGGTGATTCCTGCATAGTCGGCGAGCATGTACAGACTGCGCTCAAGCTGCGAACTGTCTGCAAGAATGCATACCACATCCGCCTTTCCGCTCGCAATGTAATCACGGGTGATGATCTCCTCATCAGAGTTTGCGGACAGGCTGTAGCTTCCCGGCAGGTCCGCGACCAGGTAATGCGTGCCGTTATGGGAGAAAGACCCCTCCTTCTTTTCGACTGTCTTACCCGGCCAGTTGCCCACGTGCTGCTTGAGTCCCGTAAGTGCATTGAACAGGGTTGACTTGCCCGAATTCGGCTGCCCGAGCAGGGCGATGACTGTCTCGTTTCTGTCCGTCATCAGACTGCCTCCTGGACTTCAATCCAGTCGCATTCCCTGCGGTTCAGGGCAATCATTGTATCGCGCGAGTAAATGAGCAGGGGGCGTTTCTTCTCGTTCTTGATGACCGAGATGCGGCAGCCGGGAGTGAGTCCTATGGACGTAATCCTGCTGACGAAGCGGGTGTCGCCGTGTATGGAGGCAATTATCCCGCTTGCATTTTTGGTAAGTTCTGACAATCTTTTCATATCATTCTCCTCACAGGGCAAATGCTGCGGGATCTGCCCTGTCTAACGGGGACTCCTTGAGGCTCCCGCACATTGATTACGTTACAAGCGTTTTGATATAAGCGTCCCGATGACGCCTTTTATCTCCGCTATGCCCGCAAGTATCTCGTCTTTCTTTTTTGGCGTGTAAAAGCGGACTTTCGGCTCTATCTTCAATAGGTAAGGGACCAGCTTCTTCAGCGCTTCCATATCGACGGTTTCCGCCGGGTATACGGCCAGTATGCTCGCCGTGCTTTCCTTGTAGGAGATTTCTGCCTGCGGGCAGAGAATCCGCACGGCATCCAGTGCTGCGCTGCGTATGTCGCTGTCACGCAGGACCGGATCACGGAAGCGGAGCCTGCCCGGAAAGTAGTTGTACTGCATCCTTGCCTCCTGACGGGTTAGTCACTGGACGTCAGCACCGGCTTCATTGCGCTGACGCTGAACGCTACGGTCGAGGCATTGTGTAGTATGGCCGCGAGGGAAGGGGAAATTACCCCGAACAAACCGAGCAGCATGAACGATGTGTTTACCGTGACGATGCCCCGGTTATTGCCCTCTATTTTTTCCATCAGCCTGCGGCCCAGGACGCGCGTCTTGTACAGGCCTTCAAGTCCGTCTGCACGGGAAAGGATTATATCGGCAGTCTCGCCCGTGATGTCGGCGCAGTCGCCCATTGCAATTCCGGTATCGGCGGCGGCAAGGGCAGGGGCATCGTTTATACCGTCCCCGATCATGATAACCGTGTGGCCCTGCTTCTTCTGTTCTTCAACGAACTTGAATTTATCCTCGGGCAGGGCACGCGAAATGTACTGGTCAATTCCCGCCGTATTTGCGGCGTTCTGGGCAGCCCCCTCATCATCGCCGGTAATCATCACGCAGTTCTGTATGCCGCTCTGGTGGAGTTTCCTGATGATGTGCGGCGCATCTTCCCGTACGGGGTCATTGACGGCGAAAATACCGATAAGCTCCTTTTCTTCTGCAAGGTACAAAAGTGATTCCCCGTTCCTCAGGGCCTCTTTCTGGATTTTTTCAAGGCCTTTCGGCTTTCTGACCTTTTCGTCGTCAAAGACGAAATGCCGGCTCCCTATGACGAGCTTTTTCCCTTCCAGCGTTGTCGCAATTCCGTGGGCGACGATATATTCGACTTTTGCATGGCGCTCAGGGTGCAGGATGCCCCGTGCTTCTGCCGCCTTAACGACCGCAGTCGCAATCGGATGGGCAAAATGCTCCTCCAGGCAGGCGGCGACGGAAAGGACCTCTTCTTCGCTCCGTCCGTCAAGGCTGATGATTCGTGCCAGCCGGGGGGCTGCTGCCGTCAGCGTTCCGGTCTTGTCAAATACAACGGTATCGGCACGGGAGGCGTCTTCAAGGAACTTGCCGCCCTTGACGACGATGCCGTTTTCCGCCGCCTCCTTCATTGCGCTCAACACGGCGATGGGGGAGGCTAGTTTCATTGCACAGGAGTAGTCTACCATCAGGGTTGCCATCACCTTGCGTATGTCCCGCGTCAGGAGAAAGGTCAGGAGCGAAAGCAGGAAATTGTACTTGACGAGTGAATCTGCAAGCCGTTCCGAGCGGATCTGGGACGAAACCTTGAGCTGCTGGGAATTGTCGATCATCGTCAGGATATTCTGTACTTTTGTCTGACTGCCGGTTGCCCGGACTTCGACGAACAGTTCTCCTTCCTGCACGATGGTTCCTGCAAAGACGGTGTGCCCCGTGCGTTTTTCGACGGCAAGCGGCTCGCCGGTTATGGAAGCCTGGTTTACGAGGCCCTCGCCCCGGAGTACCGTGCCGTCAACCGGGATGACGCTTCCCGTCCGCACGGCAATGATGTTTCCTTTTTGCAGTGCCTTTACGGGTACCGTACGCTCGCTGTCCCCTTCCACAAGCTGTACCTGGTCATTCTGGGACAGGAGGCGGTCTGCAAGGTCTGAATAGGATTTTTTCTTTGTGAATTCTTCTATTGTATCGCCGATGTTCAGAAGAAAGTTTATGTTTGATGCAGTCTTTCTGTCACCCGTAATCAGGGCCATCGAAATGGCCGCCGCATCAAGCACGTCAGATTTAAAGAGCCCGCCGGAAGCCGCCGTCCCGAGCCCCTTCATGATTCTCGGTGCGAGGGTATAGATCTGCAAAAGGAGGCGGATGGGGGCGGGAAGCAGCTGCTTGGCGTAATGCCATACGGTCATGCAGGCAAGGTCAAAGAGCAGGCTTCCCTGTTCCGCGGGTTCGTCGACGCTGTCAAGCATCTCCTGATTGTTCAGGTATTTGCCTGAGAGGGCCATAAAATAGGCCTGTATGTGTTTTTCCGTCAGCTTCCCCGTATCGTAATAGATAAGGAAGGATGCGGTCGTGTAGTTTACGCTTACATCCGTCATGCCTTCCTGAACCGAAAGCAGGCTGTACGCCAGTGCCGCCTGCCGCCGTGAGATTTTTTTCTTGTCATAGCCGACTCTGATGCGGCCCGGCAAAGCATGCTTTACGGTAAAGTCCATGTTACGAGTTTGCCTTTGAGTCCTGCTCGGCCTTGATGTCTTCGGCATCTTCCTTTATGGTCTCAAAGTACTCCTTTGCGTCGTCCTTGAGCTGCAGTCCGCCCGCGATAACCTTCGCACAGCCCTTCCTGAACGTGTCCGTCTTAAGGAATGCTGCGGCTGCTACACCGACTGCGATGCCCCACAGGAACTTTTTTCCACCGTCTGTCATATACTTCTCCTTTCAGTTTAATCTGCTAACTGAATGTTAGTTGTAGCTACTATAGCACGTGGTGTAGTTGTTTGCAAGTAACATATATTAAATTTTGTAAAAAAAAAGTAGTGACGGCAGATTTTAGCGGATGACTCAGGGGTGTGGCAGTCCGGCAGGCGAAGCATGCCGCCGGGACCGCAGTGGAAGGACCGCCCGGCAGTCGAACAATCCCGCCGGGCTCGCGTTGAAAGGGATAAGAGCTTTCTTAGCTTTCTCTTAGACAGGTTTCATGAAGACAGACCCGCCATGCAGTATAGTTGGTATCGTAAGGTTGAGGCGCGTCCAGGTTTCGGAGCAGCTTTTGGAGTTTCTGCAGGGACGGACGGCGTGCCGTGAACAACCGGAGTTACCGCCAAAAAAGGAGCATTGCGGCGGGGCGAATGGAGACCGCCCTGCCTGTGATGACCGCCAGAAAAAGGAGTTTTGGAATGGAGCGGATGGAGACCGCTCCATTCCAGGGATGTTCGTTTCACGAATGGCTTTTTGACTGCTAGACGCCTTGAAAACAGTCGCGGCATGAAACTGGCTTGGAGACGCCGGTTTCATGCCTTTTTTTATCCCCACTGGCTTTCCAGCCAGGCAAGCCGTGCCCGCAGGTAAGCGGTCATGTAATCTATTTCGTCCTGATAGCGCTTCCGCTTCCGCCAGCCGGAAGGATTCGGCCACTGCCGGTGTCCGAAAGACTTCCAGACCCGGTCGTTCAGGACGGCAGCGTCTTCCAGTTCATCGGCCCAGCCCTGTATGGCATCGATGGAAGCTGCCAGTTCATCCTTTGTGGCAGCCCAGCGGTCTCTGAGGGCTGTCATGAACAGCTCGTCCTGCAGGAGCCGCTCGTACCAGAAGGCCTGTGCCGTTATGTAGCCGTCGCTCCTGCTGCAGCCGGCTGCGTCAGTGTTGCCAGAAGACAGGTCAAAATCCCAGACCGGTCCCATGAAGAACTTGTCCTGCTTCCCGTCGTAGCTGATGAAGCAGGATGCCTGGAAGCGGGAATCGTGGTTTTTGGTAAACTCATTGACAAGATACCAGTCCACGAAGGAGTCCAGGTCAAAGTAACTCGTCCAGTCCTTCCCGGTCCCCTGTCCCATCGTTTCCGCCGGGGCCGCCGCTTCTTTCCGTTCTGCCGTTTCCCCCTGTCCCGGGGCAGCCGTTTCCCCTTCTGCTGTCGCGTTCCCCCATGACGCCGCTTCCGCCAGTCTGTCCTGTTCGCCGTAGAGCCAGCGTTCCCGCTCGTTCACAAAGTCCTGTATCGCAAAAAACTCATCCCAGCTGTAGCTGACGCCGTCGGTATCGACGATGTTGAACAGCACCCCGTGTCTGCTGGTAAAGCTGAACTGCTCGTTCCGGTGCTCGTCAATCTTAAAGAGGATGCTGCCGTCCGCCGCTTCCATGTCCACCCGCTCCGGACCGACTTCAATCTTTTCCTGCAGGCCGTACAGGCCGGCGTACTTGCCGTTCACGAGCAGGGTCACGAAGCGCTGCTGCGGCGTCCAGGCAAAGCGGTTCCAGATGCGGCGGGCAAGAAAAAAGGCGTATTCATCGCGCAGGAAGCTCTTGTCCGTTGCGCTCGCCTTGAGTACCCAGCGCCGGGCTGACCCCATGCCGAGCAGGGCTTCTGCTTCGTCCAGCTTGAGCAGGTAGGGCTTCTTGCTCGTGTCGACGGTCTTCCAGGTGGAATTTCCCCGGCCCCGGATCTTGCAGCCGCCTCCCCAGTGCATGCCGTTGCCGTCGAGCGTGTAGACGGCATCCAGATAGTTTTCCCTGGAGTTGATTTTCCTGCCGTAGGTGTTTACGTTCAGCACCGGCAGGCCCAGGCGCTCGTAATCTTCAGTGCGGACGCTGGAATAAAACGCTGCGGACGCAAGAAATGCGGAACTGGCAAGGGAGAGGGCAAGCAGCAGGAAAAAGCCTGTCCCAAAGCGGCGGATTCTCATACCGGCTCCGCCTCGTATGCTTCTGCGGTCATCAAAAGGCAGTGCAGGGGAGAGAGGCCCTGCAGGACGAGTTCCGTTGCGGCTTCTTTCTCCTTCGTGAATCCTGAACAGGCATCGGTCAGGTAGACAAGCTTACAGCCCATGTCTATCAGGTCAATGGCGGTGAACAGCACGCAGCATTCTGCGACGACCCCCGTCAGGACGACCCGCTTTGCGGCGAGTGCCATAGCCCGCAGTTCCGGGATCTGCATTGAAGAGTAGACGCTCTTGCTGTACAGGGGGTGTGCCTTGACGAGCGGCTGCAGTTCCGGGATCAGTTCGTTCATCCAGGCGTCTGCATTGATGTCCGCATACTGCCTGTTGTAGTCGCACCAGGTTCCCGACGGCTGGAGGGGGGGCAGGAAGATGGTCGAGGCAATCCCTATGTCCTTGCCGCTTTGTCCGGCAGCTCCGCAGACGTGCAGAATCCTCCGGGCCGCTCCTTCCGTGTCCAGGCAGGCCCAGGGCTGTCCCCTGGTGTAGACGTTCTGCATGTCGGTGATCAGGACGAGGTCTCCGTCCTTCATGTTTATTCGTCCGCTCCCGCTTCGTCGGCCCTGCGGATCATGCTGACTTCCCAGCGCAGGAGGCTTCTTTCGGCGGAAGGCTCATCGCCCTGCACGTCGCACATGACGCGGAATACCGGTTCCGTACCGCTCGGCCGCATCCAGATGAAGGCTTTCGTATCCCCCCGTGCATCCAGAAAGCGGATTTTCAGGCCGCCCGTGCCGTTGTTCCAGTCGGAAACGTTTTTCTTTTCTTCCGTACCGTTGGTGGTGTCCGCCTCATAGGACGAAAAGCCGTAGATGGCCTCTATCTCGTCCTTCTTTGCGGCCCATTCCGCCTCAAACACTTCCTTGAAGCGCTCCTTGAGCAGGCCCTTGTCTGCGGTCTGAACCTTGAGGATGGCCCGCTCTTCGCTCACGCCCGTCGTCGTGTAGACCGGCAGGCTGTCGAGCACGTCGGAAAGGGTAAAGTCGTCATGGTAGCGGTATTCCTGCCCGGACCGCGTACACCAGATATGGAAGAGCCCCTTGCGCAGGCTTCCGTCCGCATCCTTCGTGTCCCGCAGGACCAGCAGTTTTATTATGGCGAACAGGGTCGCGAGGGGGTCGCGTACCCGTGAGGGATGGGTGATGTTGCCGCCGTTGCTGCCTTCACCGAGAATCCTGACCGTGTAGCCTTCGTCCCGCTTTTTCTGGGCAAGCTGGACGACGTTTGCTTCTCCTACTTCCGCGCGGAACAGGTCTATGCCGAGCCTGCTGCAGATTTCATCGATCCGCATGGAGGTGGGGCCGTTCACTGCGACCGCCTTCGGTTCGTTCATCGCGAGGATTTTGTGGAGCAGGCCCCTGCGGCCGAAGTTTTCCGACCGCCAGATGCTGAAGGTGCTTTCCGCCATGACGCAGAGGGCAAAAACCTCCTGCGCAGGAATGGGGCGGGCAGGGTTGTCTTCCAGGCCTTCCCGTTCCTTTTCGTCCCAGAACACGATGTTGCCCCGGTCGCCGTCACAGTCCGGCATGTAGCCCAGGATGGCGCTCGCATCGCCGTCCCGCTGCATCAGCTTCATCTTGAATGCGCACTGCTCAAGGTTTTCCGGTTCCGGGATGATTGCGTGGGCAATGTGGCCGGGAACATCGTTGAATGCGGCGAAGCGGATGCCGAGGGACTCAATCAGGGCCTTGTCAATGGAAAGCGTGCGTGCCGAACCGTTCATGTCGACGACGACGGTCATGGGGCGGTCCTGCACTGAATTCCGTATGCGGGAGAATACGAACTCCTGCTCGCCCGGATTGCTGCTGCCCGTGATGATTTCCCTGATGAAACTGCTGTAGGCGGTGAGTGCTTCTTCCTTGTAGCGTTTTGTCTCGGTATAAAGGGGCGCGATTGTCGAGTCGTTGACGCAGGAGAGGATTTCCCAAGCGTGGGCTTCGTTCTCGAAAATCGAACATTTCTTTTCAAAGGTCTTGATGAGCTTCCTGCTTTTTTCGGCCGGGAGCACGCCGCCGTCCGACATGCCGAATTTGATGCCGTTGTGGCCCACCGGGTTGTGGCTTGCGGAGATGTAGATGAATGCGTCTGCGTTCTTTGCGTACGCCATGATTTCCGGTGCAGCCGTGACGCCGAGATAGTGGACGCTTATGCCGGAATAGACGAGGGCCTTCATGACGGCAGCTGCAATCTCATTTCCCGTCGGCCGGGTATCCTGCCCTACGATGACGACCGGTTTTTCAGCCTTGCCTTCTTCCAGCAGGTATTCGGCAAAGCTTTCCCCGATCAGGACAGAAATGAGCGTATTCGCTTTTCCGATGGACCGCGTAAAGTCTTCTTCCTTACCGCTTTCGGCGAACACCTTGCGCCAGCCTGAGGCCGACAAAATCATATTATGATGCATAGCAGTTCCTGTTCTATTCCTTGTTCCTGCTGTAGGATTCCGGCATGCCGTCAAAGCAGTTCAGGATCCGTACGATAAGCGACGTGGGCCGCAGGCTGCTTTCCTTCCGGTAGAACCTGAGGCCGTTTTCAATGTCCCGTTCGCATCCTTCGCCTTCTATGAGCATCGTGCCGATTATTGCGTAGACGTTTTCGCTGCCGTTCTGGGCCGCCATATTGTACCAGCGGAATGCATGCTTGTAGTTCTTCGGAACACCCTTGCCATAGTAGTAGCAGGAGGCAATCTTTTCCATTGCCTCTATTTTGTTCAGGTTTGCTGCCTGCAGGTAATACTTTGCGGCAAGCTCGTCCGAACCGTTTACGAGGGAACCTGCATCTTCGTAGGCATCTGCAAGCGCAAACAGGGCATCTGCATTTTCTGAGTCGGAAGCCCCCTTCTTCTCTGCCTTCTTCTTTGCCTTGTTGATTGCTTCGTTGACGGCATAGGCAGAAAGGGTCATCTTGTCGCTGTAGTATTTCTCAATGTAGATCCGCTGGTCCTTGACCGCCGCAATGCCTGCGGTTTCCGCAAACACGGCAAGGCGGTAGGCATCGTCCAGATTGCTGTAGTCACCGTCAAAGGTGACGGAAACATCGTTGATCCGCTGCTTGATCAGGGCCTGATAGGACTCGATGTAGCCGTACTTGACGGCGGCAATCAGCGATTCCTTTATGTCCGTCTGGCCGGGGAGCCACACGAGGGAAGAAAATGAAAGGAAGTAGCTGTATTCGTCTTCAACCGAACAGCCGTTCGTGATGAATTCCTTCTGTTCGGCTTCGTCCCGTGCGGTTGCGGCAAGCCAGCCCCAGGCTTCTCCGTAATTCAGGTCCGCTGCCTTTTCAAAGCTTGCCCGTGCGTCCTTTACCTTCTTTTTGGTGCCGAAACCGTTCTGCTGGCAGCGGCCCTGGCAGACGATGGCGGGAGCGTACTCGGGGTCTTCCTTGAGGGCACCCTGTACATAGTTCCAGGCAGCCTTTACATCCTGATCCGGCCTGACGGACGCTGCCTTCATGCCGTACCGTGACGTTGCCTCGTTATCCTCGAGCAAAAGCCAGGCGTACCAGGTCTTTTCAAACTTGCCGCCCTGGTCGGCCCGTTGCTTGAACCACTTGAGGGCCTCGGCCTTGGTGGCAACCTTGAGCTGCTCGGTGTTCTTTTCGACTTCCCGCTTTTCGACGGTGCTCCGGTCATCCATCGAACTGAGCCAGTAGCTGACGTCATTCTTGAAGCGGGCACCCTGCAGGACCTGCGCATAGATGTTGTCCACTTCGGAGACGGCATTGATCCGCTTTGCTTCGTTGAGGGGATACTTGTTTGCACTGTTTATTGCCTGCTTAAAGAAATTCAGGCTGCCTGCCTTGCCCTTGTAATGGTTTCCGAGCAGGAACATGCTGTAGGAACTGCCCTTCTTGGCCCCGTCGTTGAGCCAGGCGAGCCCGTCCTTCTTGTCTTCGTTCTCGGTTTCTGCATTTGCATAATACTGGCCCAGCTCCGTGCAGACCGTTTCATCGGCGGGGTGCCCTTCGTCTTCGTAGTATGCCCGCATCCGCTCCATCTTTTCCTGGGCGGCAAGTTTTTCGTCATAGAGGGCATCGCGGTACTTATAATAGTAGAAAGATGCCATGTTCTTGTCTGTCTTGCCGAAGTAGCCCTCCCGGTAAATGGCAGCGAGGGCCGCAAAGCCCCGGGCTTCCCCGTCCATTGCGGCATTCATGTAGTATTCTTCGGCCTTTTCCTGATTATGGAAGGGATTTGACTGCTTGAGGCACAGCTGCGTCGAGTATTCGGTCTGGGCGGGGATGATTCCTGCATAGAAGTCTCCGAGGAGCATTGCGCTTTTCGGATGATAGAGCTTTTCTGCTTCTTCCAGCAAAACCGAAGCCGTCTCCAGCAGTTCCGCCGCAATATCATCGGTTACGCTGCCCCGACCCATGGTCAGAATATCCTGTGCCGCCATGTAATAGGCTTCGGAAGAATTAAAGGCCATTGCCTTGTCCAGGTACTTCTTGCGGCTTGCACCGTCCGAGTTTTTTGCCAGCGAGATGAAGCTTTCGGGGAATTCTTCCGCTGCGGCGGTATCGTAGAGCTTCTTGACGGACAGCTTTGCGGTTTCCTTGTCGGCCCAGCAGTCCGTTATTTCTTCGGCAATCAGCAGGTTGCCCCCGGCAAAGCCCGCCTTGTAGGCCTTTTCTGCGAATTCCCGCGACTGCGCGTAGTTCTTGATGACGCCGCAGCCAGTCCTGAGGCATTTGGCAATGATATAATCGGCGTAGGGGATGAATGAGGCATATTCGGTATACTTGCCGTCCGCAACGTCCATGTACCAGAGGTAGGCGCTTTCTGCCGAACCGTAGAGGTCCCGCAGTCCCGGATTGTAGGTGTTCTCCAGCATGAGGTCGGGGTGCTTGGAAAGCAGGAGCGAGAAATACCAGCTGTCCAGCGGATAAAAGTCTATGGATGCCGAAAGGGCGGCATCGAAGCGCTGCTTTTCAAGAAAAAAATCCTTCGCATTGAGGCTGTTCGCAGCCATATTCACGGTTGACCTGCTGAAAGCCGGCACAATGGTCAGAAAGACTGCGATTATGAATATATATACCTTTTTTGTATCTTTTCTCATAATCCTATTGTAAATCATAATTCCCCTATACGCAAATGGAAATTCAAATGGATTTTTCCGGCTTTCAGCGGCGGTCGGCCCGTATTATGCGTGCTTGTTGATGACCTTTGTCCGCACGCTGCCGTCTTCGATGTTCGTGAACCGCACGTAGAGGGAAATCCTGTTTTCCCCGTTCAGGCTTTCCCAGACGGAAGCTGCCAGCGTCTCAAGGTCTCCCCGCAGGATGACCGGCTCCGGCTCGCCCTCAAAGCTCGGCAGGGGATTTCCGTTGCCCCGGTAGGTATGGATGTAGCGGCCCGTTCCGGCGACGGGGCGGGCGTAGTCAAAGGTGTAGCGGAGCGTTCCCGGCTGGCTCCCTGCCGGAACGGCGGCATTTCCCGGCGCTGCCGTTACCGCGGCTTCTGCCGTTACAGGGTCGCTTTTCAAGATGGAAAGGCTGAAGCTGTAGGTACCGCTCTGGATTTTCTGAATGCCCGAGATGCGGGGCGTATAGTTCGGGGCATCCGGCTCAAAGGTCCGGCTTTCCAGCGAGCGGGAAAAGCTGGTCCCGTTGCTGAGTCCCTCGTAGATGGTGTCCGTCTGGTCACCGTTCGTCACGATGGTTATGGTTTTTCCGATTTCCGTCAGCACCCTGACCGGCGAATAGATGATCAGGCTGGGGTCTTCAAGCTTGGAAGGATCGAACGCCTGCGTCCGCAGGCCCCCGTTATCTTCTATAAATACCCGGTTCCTGCTGTTTTCGCTCCGGCCCATGATGAAGTAGACTGCGACGGCATGCCTGCCGTCCTCGGATTTTCCCAGGACGATTCCCCGGCCGGGATATTCGTTTGTTTTGAGCTTCTGCTCAAGCGTTTCCATGCGTATGCCTCCTCTGTATTGATGTTCCATACTAGCACAGAACGGCACTTTTGCCTATAGGCGGAACCGGGGTGCGTTACCGGTCGAACTGCGGGGCCGGCAGGGTCGGAAGCAGGCGGCAGGCAGTGTTTACTGCGGTGCAGTCGGTGTGTTTACTGCGGTGCACAGGGAGTGTTCAATACGTTGCACAGGGAGTGTTCAATACGGTGCACAGCGGGTGTTCAATACGTTGCACGGCGGGTGTTCAGTGCTGAGCAGGTCAGTATCTCCGCAAGGGCTAGCACAGAAAGGGAATTGCGGCTATACTTTCCCCATGGAATACGAAGCGCTTGACCTGCCGCCGGCCGGGAGCCGGGTCGCCGTCGGGATGTCCGGCGGGGTTGACTCCACGCTGACCGCACTGCTGCTCAAGGAGCGGGGCTGCAGTGTTACGGGGGTGACGATGTCCCTGTGGACGGACGGAGACCTGCCGGGAATAGACGAACAGGCCGCCCTTGCCCACCTGCACGACAGCTGTTACGGGCCGGGCGAGAAGCAGGATATAGACGAATGCCGCGCCTTCTGTGCGGAGCAGGGCATTGCCTACCATGTCATCGATGTCAGGGAAGCCTACCGGCGCGAGGTGCTCCAGTATTTTAAGGATGAGTACCGTGCGGGCCGGACCCCCAACCCCTGTATCCGCTGCAACCGCTTCATCAAGTTCGGCGCCCTGCTTTCAGGGCTGCAGGCGGTCGGCTTAGACTACGACTATTTCTGTACCGGCCATTATGCCCGGGTTGTCCGCGGCAGGGAGGATCTGGCAGCGTCGTTCGGGCCGGAGGCTTCCGCTGCTCCCGAAGGGCATGCCCGGCCCGCCCAGATTGCCGTCTCCGGTGACCGCGGCAAGGATCAGGCATACTTTTTGTACCGCATTCCGTCCGCCGTGCTTGAAACCGTGCGTTTCCCGCTGGGAACGCTGACCAAGCAAGCGGTCTTTGCAATGGCACGCGAGCGGGGGCTCAAGGCTGCCTCCCGGGCGGAAAGCCAGGACTTTATTCCGCCGGAATACTTTGACGCGCTCTTTTCCGACGAGCCTTCCCGGCCGGGCAATTTCACCGATTTGGACGGTAAAATCCTGGGCCGGCACAAGGGGATAGAACATTACACGGTGGGGCAGCGGCGGGGGCTCGGCATCAGCGCAAAGGAAGCCCTCTACGTCGCCGCCATCCGCAAAGAGACCAATACCGTTGTGCTGGGAAAGGACAGCGACCTTTTCTGTTCCGGCCTTGAGGCAACCGATATGGTCTGGCCCGGCTCGTATAATCCCTGTTGTTCGTTCGAGGCTGACGTGAAAATCCGCCTTGCCTCTGTCCCTGTCAGGGCCCGCGTGACGGCACGTGCCGACGGCTCCTGTTCCGTCGTTTTTGCCGAACGCCAGCGGGCGGTCGCACCCGGCCAGTCCGTCGTGTTCTACCGGGACGGCGTCATCGCGGGCGGCGGCATCATAGACCGGGCGCTGCCGTAACCCCGCTCATCGCAAGGGAGACTCCAGATGAAAAAGAAAGGTTCGATCGTATACAAGTGCTCGTCATGCGGCTACACGCAGCCTGCATGGCTTGGCCGCTGCCCCCAGTGCGGCGAGTGGAACTCCATGCAGGAGTGCATCAACGACCCCATGGCGGCAGGCCCCCGCCTTTCCGCTGACGGGACGGTGGCGAAGGTCAAGCCCGTCCCCCTCTCCCGCATAGAGATTGTCGACGAGGGCCGGATTGCGACCGGCGATGCGGAGTTTGACCGGGTGCTCGGCGGCGGGGCGACCAAGCGGAGCGCCATCCTCATCGGCGGTGAGCCGGGAATCGGCAAGTCCACCCTCCTGCTCCAGTGCGCGGCGGCGATACAGAAGGTAAACCCGGGTTTCCGCATCCTCTATGTGTCGGGCGAGGAGTCCGCCTCTCAGATAAAAGGGCGGGCCGTCCGCCTGTCGCTCGACGTGGGCCGGGTGGAAATCCTACCTACCCTGCGCCTTGAGGACATCCTGGACGCGCTCGACTCGCTGAACCCGACCGTCACGATCATCGATTCGATTCAGACCGTCTATTCCGTGCAGGCGGGCATTGTGCCGGGGACGGTGAGCCAGCTCAAGTACTGTTCCAACGAACTCATCAGCTGGGTCAAGGAGCGGGATGCCGTCCTCTTCATGACCGCCCACGTGACCAAGGAGGGGGACATCGCGGGCCCCAAGAGCCTTGAGCACATGGTGGACACGGTGATTTCCTTTGAGCGCAACCACAACGACGACCTGCGCTTTCTGCATGCGCTCAAGAACCGCTTCGGTTCGGTCAACGAGCTGGGGATTTTCAAGATGGACTCGCTCGGCCTCAAGCCCGTCCCCGATCCTTCATCGCTGTTCATCACCAAGCGGGAGGGCGGGCTGCCCGCCGGGGTCTCCTGCGTGCCCGTGTTCGAGGGAACGCGGATTTTCATCGTGGAAATTCAGGCGCTCACCGTTCCTGCCAAGGGGGCGATGAGCCGGGTCTATTCGGACCGGGTGGACGGGGCGCGGGTGAGCCGGGTTGCCGCCGTGCTGGAAAAGCAGCTGGGCGTGAAGTTTTCCGATCAGGACATCTACATCAACGTTGCCGGCGGCATCCGTCTGGTTGACAGTGCAATCGATGCGGCGCTTGCAGCGGCCCTGTATTCGGCACGGAGCGACCTGCCCTTAAAGGAAAGCACGGCCATCGTCGGCGAGCTGTCGCTTGCCGGGGAAATCCGCCCCGTCACCAAGCTCAAGGACCGGGTCAAGGCGGCCCGGGAACTGGGATTTTCCACCGTGTTCGCACCGGAGAAGGCCGAGGGGGCAAAGAGCGTCCGGCGGATAAAGGATCTGGTCAAGGCCCTGTTCTAGGGGATTGGACGAAAGCGTGCACATCGTATCCTGCGGTATTGTAACTACTAAAAAGCTTGATTTTTACATTCAATAGGTTATAATACTGATATATTTTCTGCTTCCACGGAGGGAAAATGAGAATGAAGAAAAACACGCTGTTCCGTTGTGCCTGTGTTCTGGCAGTGCTGTCTGCTGTTGCTATTCCGATGTCTGCCGGTTCAATCAAAGACAAGTTCGGCTCATTCAAGGAGTCTCTCAAGAAGGATTCCAAGAACGAGGACAAATCCACGAAATCCTCAAAGACGAATTCAAAGTACAAGCGGGAGACCGTTGATGAAAGCATCTGGGATTTGTCCGTACTTGATACGGCACGGGATGCCGAGTTTATGGACGAGATAGAAAAGGACATCGTCCTTGAGATGAACATGGCCCGTTCGAACCCCAAAAAATATGCCGAGCTGTATCTTGAGCCACGGGTAAAGAAGTTCAAGGGCAAGCTGTACGATGGCTATTACCAGACAAATGAAGGGGCCGATGTTGTGAACGAATGCATAAAGTTCATGAAAGGCCATAGCTCACTTGCGGCCCTGTCGCCGTCAAAAGGCCTGACTCGGGCGGCCAAGGACCATGCGGACAGCCAGTGCCAGACTAATCAGATAGGACACACGGGCACGGACGGAAGCGACCCGTTTACAAGGATGAAGCGGTACGGCTCATACAAGAGGACAGCTGGCGAGAACATTTCTTACGGCTCCAAAACTGCGAGGGAGATAGTGGTCACGCTTCTGATAGACGACGGTGTGAAGAGCCGCGGCCACCGGAAGAATATCATGAGCAGGGACTTTACTCATACAGGAGTCGGATTTGCAGGCACGCATAAGGCATACGGCTGTGAATGCGTGCTTGACTTTGCGGATGATTACAAGGAAAAAGAGTAGGGACTCGGCAGGGAAGCCGTAATTGATTGTAATCACAATTTTTCGTCGAGGGAATTCCGGCGAAAAATGAACCAAAGGGGGATAAGGAAATGCAGAGGAGAATTATACGAAGGTGTTTGCTGGCTATCTTCATACTGGCCATGATTTCCGCACCGGTATTTGCGGTGCGGTATGTCGATGTTGCTTCCGTGACTAATGTTCCGCTTATTAGTGTAAGCAGTGTAGAAGACTTTGAGGCTGTGATAGATGGATACCAGGTTCCGATTGTGTATAGAGTGACTCAGAGAAAGGAAATGGGGCGTAACTACTATGGAGAAACGGTATATGTGACTACGCTGTTTACTGCTGTCAATGGTACATACTTTTCTTTTTCGATTGATTCCTATAAAACCGTGGATGAATACAAAAAAGGGCAGGCTTCGGGATTTAAAGATGGAAAAGACTTCTATGCTGCCAAAAAGCTTGGCATAGATGAAGCTGATTTCTATTATAGGTACTCAAGAAGTGGTTACCATGCCGTAGAAGATTTCCAGGATGCGTCCAAGAAAGGATTTGCAACTTCCTCGGATTACTATAACGCAAAAAACCGAGGCTATTCTTCGTATGCGGAGTATAAGGAATACCTTGAATACACAAGCTCTGGATTTAAAACAAAAGACGAATGGGAAAAATCAAAGAAGGTTGGTTTTACCCAGGCATCTGTGTTCTATAAGGCTACAGAGGCAGGATTTACAACTAATTCTGAATATGAGGCGGCTGGTAAAGTAGGATTACAGGATAGCAAGAAATCCTATGATTTTTATATGTCTGTGACAAATGCTATAGATAGGATTGCGGAAAAAGATAAACTTGAAAAAAAAGATGCCTTTGTTCTTTTCCTGCTGCAGAACCTTCCAAAGGGAGAAATGTCTTTAGGTATTCTGTCTAAAACCTTGAGCGGTATGATTTACGATGAACCTAAGAATGTAATAGGAGCTTTGCAAGATTTTATATTCCCACTTTCTTCAAATATCAGACATCCTAGTATATATGATTTGATTTCGACTGGAAAGCTTCAGTCTTTTTTCTCTTCTGTCAATATAAAACAGATAGGCAGTTACAACAGCAAGACTGAGATCTTTAAGAAAACAACTGATGCTGTGAAAGATTCTCCATTCTCGCAAAAAGTCACAAGTAAACTATTACCATCGGCAAAGCTTTCTTTTTTCGATTATGAAATCCAGGAAGGAGATATGATAAGCAATATTGCCGAACGCTTTGGCGTGACTTATGATACCTTTGTCAGTGTGAATAACATCAAGGCAAGCCGCCTCATACAGCCGGGCCAAGTTTTGAGGATTCCTTCACAGAATTTGGAAGCGATAGTCGAAGCTGCCGCTGGAACCGGCGTGTACTGGACGAAATATGGAGCGGGATTTCATTTGTATGAAGACTGTGGCGGCCTTGACCGCTCGGAGACTCTGACGACCGGAACGGTAGATGAAGCTATGTCCGCAGGGAAGGGGAATATCTGTAGTCTGTGTGAAATCCGTCACGAAATGGAGCTTGAAAAAGGTGCAGAAGCCCTTCCAGCAGCTGTGCATGCATATGCTCCCAAAATATCGCTTCCAATCCATGCAGAGTACTTGCCTCAGCGTAAAGGGCTGGACTGGTATACATCTCTTGATCAGATTAGGACGCAGACGTCTGATCCGATTTCTTCAAGTGTTTCTGTCCAGATTGCACTTGGCTATAAGAAAGATGATAAGCAGGCTTCTTCCGAGATTACGGCACGGCGGATTGAAATTATCGACTATCTGCGCCGGTATTTCTCTTCGAAAACCTTTGATGAACTGCGGTCTGAGCGTGAGGAAGAGATAAAGATTGAGATTCTTGATGGAATCAATGACAACATCCTGAGTAATTCCAAGATCTGTTCTGTCATGTTTACGGCAAAGGATGTGGTCTCGCAGTAGCAGAGGATTCTTGTGTCTGGTCTCTGCCCCGATGGCAGGGACTACCTGTCCTGGAGCAGTTGTTCAATCCTGTCCAGCCGGGACTCCAGGCCCGCCATATTGTTCTGAATAATGGTCTGCATCATCGCTACGATGGAGTTCACCTCGTCGTAGTTGATGTCGTTTCTGCTGCCGCCGAAGAGCATGGCGGGTGAGACGTTCAGTTCCCTGGCGATTCTGCCGATGAGGCTGGCGGAGGCGAACTGCGTGCCCGTTTCCACGATGGACAGGTGCTTCTGTGATATCTTGAGCTTTTCCGAAAGCTGCTCCTGGGTAAGACCCAGTTCTTTCCGGTATTTCTGCACGTTTCTGCCGAACAGCTGGGGAATGTCGTCTGCATCTGCCTTTTCTTCCATAGTGTCAATTATCTACATTAGTTTCTTTCTGAAAAACTTGTCTTTTGGTTATTAAATATACTGTTTTAGGTAATAAACTTGTCGTTGCTAAGCGTAATGCTCCGGCTTACTTTCCTTTTTTATGGCTTTTATGGTATATTTTAGAAGGACATGAAATTTACCCTGCTGATTATCGACGATGAAAAGAATATCCGTGAAGGGCTTGCTGCCAACTTCGAGATGGAGGACTACAACGTCAAGACTGCCTCCAACGGGGCGGACGGCCTTAAGCTGCTAGAGAAGGGGGACATCGACCTCGTCATAACCGACCTGCGCATGCCCGGCATTTCCGGCGAGCAGGTTCTTGCCAAGGTGACTGCCGAAACCCCCGGCATTCCGGTCATCATTCTGACCGGCCACGGTTCCATTGACAGCGCCGTTGATGCGATGCGGCACGGGGCATACGACTTTCTGACCAAGCCGCTCAATCTGGATCAGCTGGGCATGATCGTCAAGCGGGCGCTGGAAAGCCGCGAGATGAAGGTGCAGCACGAGCAGCTCAAGCAGGAACTTGCCGACTCTTCGTCCCTCAAGGAGATGATCGGCACATCGGCCGCGATGCAGAAAGTGCAGGAGCTGATCCGCCGGGTTGCTCCGAGCCGGGCAAGCGTGCTGATTACCGGTGAGAGCGGCGTGGGCAAGGAACTGGTTGCAAACGCCGTCCACAACCTTTCGCCGCGGAAAGACAAGAGCTTCATCAAGGTGCACTGTGCGGCCCTGAGCGAGACACTGCTTGAGAGCGAACTCTTCGGGCACGAGAAGGGGGCTTTTACCGGGGCGGAAAAGATGCAGAAGGGACGCTTTGAGCTTGCCCACGGGGGAACGATTTTCCTTGATGAGATCGGCGAGATTAATCCGAGCGTGCAGATAAAGATTCTCCGGGTCCTGCAGGAAAAGAAATTCGAGCGGGTCGGCGGCGAGCAGACGATAGAAGTGGACGTGCGCATTGTTGCCGCGACGAACCGCAATCTGGAAGAGGAAGTGAAGGCGGGCCGCTTCCGCGAGGACCTCTACTACCGCCTGAATGTCGTGCACATACCGGTGCCGCCGCTGCGTGAACGGAGGGATGACATTCCCCTCCTGATGGCGAGTTTCCTCGATGAGTTCAACCGGGAAAACGGCAGGCATATAAAGGGCCTGAACAGTAAGGCGAAGGCGGCGATGTTCCGCTATGCCTGGCCGGGGAACATCCGTGAGCTGCGCAACTGCATGGAGAGCGCGGTCGTCATGTGTTCGGGCGATGAGATTACGCTGCAGGACCTGCCGCCGTCTGTCTCTGCTGCGGCGGGGACGGGCGCCGGCGATGACAGCGTGAGCGTTCCCCTCGGCGTGACTCTGGACGAAGCGGACCGCCTGGTGATTGAGGCGAACCTAGCCGCAAACAGGGGGAACAAGAGCCGGACGGCTGAAATCCTCGGGATCGGCCGCAAGACCCTGCAGCGCAAGCTTGCGGAGTGGGGGAGTGAGGACGCGGAGGACAGCTGATGGCGGGAATGTACGAGAAGCTCGGCGACCTGCTGAACGAGACGCTTGCGGCCGGGCACGTCAAGTTCATCCATATAGAGCGGGAAGAGGCGGAGCAGGATGAAGCATCTCCCGGGGCGGGGCAGGAGACCGTTTCCGGCGGGGCGGACGCTTCCGGGGCTGGAAGGGAGGCGGGTGGGCAAGCCGGTGGCGCTCAGTCCTCTGAAGGCCAGCCCGACGGCAACGATGCGGGGAGTCAGTTCTCTGAATGCCAGCCCGGTGAGCGCAAAGACGACGGGGACTTTGCCCGGACTTTTTACCGGGCCGAGGCTGAGGCCGAGCGGCGCTACTTTAAGACGAGCCGGAATGACGGGGCTTACCGGACGTCCGGGGATTCCGGCAGCTCCGGGGGCAGGAGCAGCTACCGCCGCGTCATCTACCGGCGGATTACCCCCGAGCTTGAGAAAGCCTTCGCCCTGCTCGGACTGGAAAACACGACGGACAAGGATGCCGTAAAAAAGGCATACAAGGAGAAACTGCTCTCCTATCATCCTGACCGCTATGCGGGCAAGGATGTCATGGAGAAGGTCGCGAACGACAAGACAAGGGAAGTCGTTGCCGCCTACCGGCTTATAATGGAAACCATCGGATATGAATGATTTGACGAGAGAAAGCCTGAGCTATTTTGGCCTGTACGCGAAGATGTTCCGGGCAAAGAAGAGGCTTGTCCCGGAATACCTGTCCTTCGGGCAGGACAAGGACCAGTACATCCTGTACTATGAGCCTGATGAGGCGGCTGGAGCCGGAACGACCATAAACGGGAAGACGGTCCTCTGGGTTCACGGCGGTGGCTGGAACGCGGGTTCGCCCAAGTTCTTTGATTTTGTCGGCCAGCGCATCGCAGGGGCAGGATACCCCTTTATCTCACTCGGTTACCGGCTTTCGCCGAAAAACAAATACCCCGTCCAGATAGAGGATGTCTGCGAAGGCTACAAGGCAGCCCTCGATTTCCTGCGCGGCAAAGGAATTGCCAGCCCCCGGATCGTCGTCTCCGGCTCTTCTGCAGGTGCCCACCTGTCTTCCATACTGTGCTACGGCCAGAGCGTTCAGGCAAAGTACGGAGTTGACCTTTCGAATGTGATCGGCTACATCGGAATCGGCGGGCCCTACTGCTTTCTGGAAAATCAAGGCTGGGCCCTGCGGACGCTCCTGAAGCAGCTCTTTGCGGAGGGCTACGAAAGGACACAGGGCGAGCCGTGCACCCTTATGGAAAAGAGCGGGATTCCCATGCTGCTGATTCAAAGCGAGCATGACGGGCTTATCGATTACTCCTGCGCAGTACATATGGCAGAAAAGGCCGACTCACTCGGGAATCGCTGCGAGCTGTATCCGGTTACGGGGAAAAGGAACACACATTCCTGGTATACTGCGGGGATGTTCCTTGAAACAAGGGAAGAAAACGCGACCCTTGACAAATTCTTCAGCTGGATAGAAGGATTGTGAGCTATGGCAGAAATTTCTTTGATACTTTCGGATCTGGACGGAACCTTGTTCCATGATGACAAGACTATTTCGACATACACCAAGCAGGTAATCGCAAAAGCCCAGAGGAAGGGCTTCCTCTTCGGTATATCCACATCCCGCGCCATGGTGAACGCCGTGAAATTCCTGGACGGAATCTCACCTGACATTTTCATAACGAACGGCGGAGGAATGGTACTGCACCGGGGCAAAAAGATATATTCCTGCGAGTTCTCTGTCAGTGAAGTACGGACCCTTATAGAGGCGACATTTGACGTGCTGGGCGGCAATGCGGTGATTTCCGTTGACAATGAGGTCAGCCTGTATTCAAATTCAAAGGACGAGCTGGGCGACAAGTTTTGGACCTTCAATGACTTCTCGGATTTTTCAGAGACGGGCATGAAGATATGCATACAGACGCTTGACCGGGAGAAAGTCGAGAAGATAGCCTCGGCCATCGGGATTGAGAACGTAGACTACCTTCCGTTCTCCGACATACCTTGGTACAAGCTGAGCAAGAAGGGAGCGACAAAGGAAAAAGCTATAGAGGCCCTGTGTACCTGCCTGAATATCCCGACTGAAAAGATAGCCGCATTCGGGGACGACTTCAACGACATCGGCATGCTCAAGCTGTGCGGCAGGGGCATCGCAATGCAGAACGCGATAGCCGAAGTCAAGCAGGCCGCCAGCGAAATCTGCGCCAGCAACGAAAACGACGGCGTGGCAAGATGGATAGAGGAGCGGCTGTAGCCCGTTCCCGCACGGCCGGTCATATTCTCGCCCGGCAAGTTCTGCCCGGCCCCTTCCGGCACACCCCTAGCCCCACCAGTCCTCGACCTTGAGCATGCTGTTTTCCTGCAATGCCTGGTAGTCGGCGGTGTTGTGGGTAATGAGAATCATGTTGTTCGCGATGGCTGTCGCGGCAATCTGGGAGTCTTCCACCAGTGGCGTGCGTCCGGCCTTCATACATTTGGCACGGATTTCTCCGCAGATTTGGGATGCGAAGCTGTCATAGGGGATTATCTCATAATTCGCCCTTATGGCCTGAATGCAATTTCCGATGTACTGCTTCCTTCTTCCTTCCGGCAGTCTTTCATAGCCTTGAACGGCTTCCTGCCATACCGTCGAGCATATCGCGCACAGGCTTTCGTTTTCCAGAACCCTGTCTACCAGAGCTTTGTTCGGCTTCGGCTTTGAAAGCTCAGAGACAATATTCGTGTCAAGCAAATAAATCGCCTTCAACATATCATTCCGCCCATAGGTTAGCGATTTTTCTGTTATATTCCTCGTTCGGAACTTCCCTTTCCGGAAGGGGAAGACCGTCAAAGGTCGGATCCGCAAGGACATCCGCGTACTCTTCCTTCAACTTCCTGAGCTTCTCAAAGAAGCTCTCCTTCGGCTTCCGGCTCGCGTAATCCTCCCAGCTGATGATGACCGCAACAGGCTTGTCGTGCCTCGTCAGCTCGACCGGTTCCCCACCCTCGGCTATCTTAACATAGGAAGAAAAGTTATTCCTGGCATCATAAATCGTCGCCCTGCACATGTCGCACCTCCTGCTCGTATATGGCTAGTATCATGCATAATTAGCCAGTTATCAAGCAAATTCGGTGAAAAATTGGGCAATTTTTGGGGAATCTAGCCAGTTTACATCATGCATACGGGACCATTTGAAATAGCGGCTGCCTGCGTGATATACTGAAGCCAGCTATGCGGTATAAATTGTTTTTACTCCTGCTGCTCGCCTTGCATGTCTTTTGTTTTGCCCAGAAGGCACCGGTGTCTGTGCAGGATTGTGTTCCGCAGTTTGACAGCTACCTTGCCGAGATTGTACGGGCCTATCATATTCCCGGAATGGCCTTCTTCATCTGCGACCCGGAAAAGACCCTGTTCTCGAAATGCGTCGGGCAGTGCAGGGGCATGGACCAGCAGTTTTTCATCGGCTCCATGAGCAAGTCCTATACGGCGCTCTGCATCATGCAGCTTGCGGAAAAGGGCCTCGTGAATCTCGACGGGGATATTTCGGCCTACCTGCCCGATTACGCCTTTGCAAAAAAGGTCAGCGTCCGTTCCCTCCTGAACCAGACGAGCGGCTTTGACACCCACATGAAGCTGCACAATGCAAGGCTCACGAAGTCATACGGCTCCTATGAATATGCGAACGTCAACTACGACCTGCTCGGGAAGATTGTCGAGGCGGTGTCAGGAATGTCCTATGAGGCGTATGTCCGGGAGCATGTCTTCCTGCCCCTGGCCATGAACGACTCCATGGCGGACGCAGGCAAGGCAAAAGACAGCGGAAAGCTCCTCCGTGGCAACAGGAACTGCTTCGGCTTTTTTGTCCGTGGGGATGCCGACTATCCGACGGAAAAGTCATGGTTCCATGAGCCTGCCGGCTTCCTCGCCATTACTCCGGCGGACCATGCGAAATACCTCAGGATGTATCTGAACGGAGGCCGTACGGAGCAGGGCGGGCAGATTATCAGCAGGGAAAGCGTGGATGCGATGTGGTATGACAATGTGCCGATCGGCACGAAATACGATGCGTATTACGGCATGGGCTGGAACTATATGGAATGGGACGGGATGAAGGTGGTATTCCACGGCGGACAGGTCGAGAACTACATCACCTACATGTTCATCCTGCCCGAGCGGGGCCTGGCGGTCTGCTTCATGGTGAACGGGAACGATGAGTTCGGCATGAACGCCCTGATGGACAATGCCTTCTGGGACAGCCTCTCCATCCTGAACGGCGAGAAACCCAAAAAGGTGAACCATGCGGCGTATGTCCTAATCCATCTTGCCCTGGATGTCCTGTACCTTTGCATGATCCTGCTGTCGCTGTTCCTCCTGGTCAGGGCCTTTGCAAGGAAGCGGAAGCCCGTGCTCATGCTGCTGGGCTATACCGTCTGGCCGATTTTCCTCCTTGTGTTCACGAAGCTCCTCTTTGATACCCCCCTGTGGGTCGTGAAATCCTTCGTGCCGGATCTGTTTTGGGTCATCGTTGTCTGCGTGACCCTGTCGCTTGCGGGAGGGGCAGTCTGGATTGTCAAGCGACTGATCCGCGGATCTGCCCGAGCATGAAGCGGGCGTAGTCCTGCAGTGGCTCTCCTGTGTAATCTGGCTTTTGGTCGGAGACATATTCGTCCAGTGCGAGCCGCACAAGGGGACGGTAGGCTTCCGGCAGCTTGGCAATCCCCCACTCGCCGCCCTCCTTCTTTGAGAGGACGGCATCTTCTTTTATGAATGCCATGACGCGCAGCAGGTTCAGGACGATGTAGGCCGTGTTCGTCTGTATGTCCTCCTCCGCATCCGCAACGTCACAGAGAATGCTGTCAAGGTATGCTTCCCTGCTGACTTCTCCGAACACTTGCTCTATCGGGCTTCCGCAGAGGCATTTGCCCTGCCGCCGGATTACCTCAAAATACGCCGCAAGGTCCTTGTTCTCGCCGTTCATCTTCTGGATGTAGTCTGAGGAGTTCGTCCGGTACCAGTCCAGGTGCTTGATGGAAAAGTGGAGTTCGAATGGGGTGGGGTATACGAAAGGCCTGCACACGTCCTTCCGTACCATGTCCATCTCGATTCCCTTTGCGGGTGCCTTGCCGTTCAGTTCCACGACCATATCCATGAATGCGGTCTTGCTGGCATCCGGGACGGCGTCCTTCACCACGACGAGCAGGTCTATGTCGCTCTTTCGGGGATTGAAGCAGCCCATCACCGAGGAACCGTGCAGGTAGATTCCCTCAAGCCTGTCGCCGAGAATCTTCTTCCCGCGCGAAACGAATGTGTCCGTCAATGCCATACGCTTTTCATCACCGTCCCGATTCCTTTGAATTCTTTTCATAGAACACAATGTCCATTCGTTCGTTTATTTTTTTAATGCTACCTGTCCGATGATAGCCGAGCTTTTCATACAGCCGGCAGTTTCCTTTTTCCTGCAGGATTGTGTCCAGGTTCCAGTCGTCAGGGCCAAAAATTTGCTCAACGGCATGAATTGCCGCCTGGGCATATCCCCTGCCGCGAAACTCTTTCATAATCCAAATCGGGGAAATACGCTTTTTGCTTTCACCGTCTCTAACAACGACGCGGATGGCACCGACTTTTTGTCCGCCTGCCATGATAAAATAGTAATGCGTCCATGGCTGCTGGTATCTTGCCATAACCTTGTCCATGCTTTCGGCTCCGGGGCTTATCTCATAGTCCTGATATTTCTGCAGGAGTTCCGAAAAGGCTTCGACCTGCATTTTCCACAGGGTTTGTATATCTTCGCTTGTTACCGGCTGCAACACAATTTCAGCTGCCATGTCCGTCATGCTTGCATTTTTTTGAAAGATAGTCAAGGACACCTCTAAAAACTCGCCTTTGGCGGTTTTTAGAGGTTTGCCGACGAGTCGTAAGTCGCTATAATAGCGCGACTTACGACATCGCATTTTCAAAGTTACCTCGAAAAAATGAGGTTTTTCGAGGTTCCCTCAAGCAAGCAGGCACTTGGTTCAACCTGCATTGCGGTGTGGCAGGAGGTCCACAGGGGCTTGTCGCTTTGGAAAATAAGAATCTTCTTATGTAATCATATCCGTTGTAATTATACACGTCGCGCCTTGTTCTATAGGCGAGGTTTGTTATGAATAAGTTCGCTCTGCTTTTTTCGTTTTTTGTTCCGTCCATGTTCGCGGCCGGGCAGCTTTCCGCCCAGACCGCAGTTCCTGCGGCTCCGTCCATATCGATGAAGGTCTCCGGTTCCGATCCGAACAAGGCCAGCCCTGTCCGCATGACCAGCCTTGCCGCAGAGGTGGAAGTGATGGGCAACATCGCGACGACGACGCTCGACATGACCTTCGTCAACGAGACTGACCGCATCCTTGAGGGGGAATTCGAATTCCCTCTGGGTGAGGGTGAGGCCGTCACCGGCTATGCGCTCGACATAAACGGCAAGATGCGGCAGGGCGTCGTAGTGGAGAAGGACAAGGGCCGTCAGGTCTTTGAGGCCGTCGTCCGTCAGGGCATTGATCCCGGCCTTGTTGAGATGACGGCAGGCAACAACTTCAAGACGCGGGTGTACCCCCTTCCCGCCAACGGCAGCCGCCGCATCCAGCTGACCTATCAGAGCGAACTTCATCAATCCGCTTCCACCGGTCGGGTATACTCATTCTCTGCCCTGCCGCAGGGCAAGCTGGATTCCTTTGACTTCAAGATAACGGTCCTGGACCCCGCTTCCCCCTCCGCTCCTTCCGGCGACGACTTTGGTCTGGGCCCGGTGCAGTTTGATCAGATGCGGTCAGGATACAGCGCGAGCATCTCACGGAAGGACTTCACGCTGACCAGGCCGATCCAGTTCGCCATTCCGGCGCAGCTGGACAGCGGCAAGGGCAAGGTCTTTACCCAGGACATAGGCAAGGACACCTTCTTCTATTACTGGCAGCCTTTCCCGGCGGAGACCGTCGCCAAGAGCCTGCCCAAAAACCTTGTCATCTACTATGACATCTCGGACAGCATGAAAAGGCGCGACACACTCCGGGAGTTTGAGCTGCTTGCCGCGTATCTTTCCAAGCTGGACAGCCCCACGGTCACGCTCGTTCCCTTCTGCAACGAGCTGCACGAGGCGAGGCAGTTTAGTGGCAGCGCGGACAAAATCGTCGCGGACATACAGGCTTTCGTCAAGCCCCTCGGTTTTGACGGAGCGACGAACCTGGGCTACGACTTCGCTTCCCTCTTCCCCGCCGACGAGGTCATCGTCATGACCGACGGCCTTGGCAATTGGGACGACTCGCTCGCTTCCGAAAAGATGGCGGCCAGGCGGCCCGTGCAGCCCAGGGTATATACGATTAATTCCTGTGCGAGCGCGGACCACGGCTGGCTGGATAAGACCGCCCGCCTGAACGGAGGCCAGTACATAAACCTCTGTACCAGGGACAGGGAGCAGGCCCTTGCGATGCTGACGGGCGACCCGCTCCGCCTTATCCGCGCCACCTATGACGCGGCTGCGGTCAGCAACGTATACCCCGTGGACGGAAGCATCGTAAGCGGCGACTTCTCCCTTTCCGGCAAGCTCCGCCGCAAGAGCGCGGACATCACGCTCCAGTTCGGACACGGAAACGAGGTGGAGAAGACAATCACCGTCTCGGTCAGCGCGGTAGACGGGCTTGCGTCCGGCAACGTCGCCTACCAGTGGGCCGCCAAGAAAATCGCCGCGCTCGGGACCGACTACGAGGCCAACAAGGACGAGATTCTTGAGACGGCAAAGAAATATAATGTCGTCACGGAGGGGACATCACTCATCGTGCTTGACAGCGTGCAGGATTACGTCCGTTACGGCATAGTCCCGCCGGAGGAGCTCAGGGCGGAATACGACCGCCTGGTCGCCCGTCAGAACACGACCGTAAAGCCTGTCACCGGGGAGTCCGGCAAGGATATACCCCAGAGTGTATTCACGAGGTTCGAGGAATTCCGCAAGTGGTGGAACACGAGCGTCGAGGAATTCCGCCGCAAGAAATCCAGTCCCAAGAAAGGCCCCGGCTCTCCCATTCGTCCGCTTCCGATGGATGGCGACGCGGCAGCGGGCAACAGCTACGAGATGATGGATGAGGCCGAGGTGTATATGGACTCGGCCGTGATGATGGAGGCAGAGGTAATGGAAGCCGCCCCCGCCATGGCCGAGTCATCCGCGATGACCGGGTCCTCCGGCATGCGCCGGTCGAACGGCAGGGCCTCTGCCCGTATCGCGCAGGCAGAGGCTGCGCCGATGGCGGCATCCCCCGCACCTGCCCCCGGACAGGCTGCGGCCGCAAACTCGGCGGTGCAGCTCCAGGCATGGAGCCCGAATGCCGAGTACCTTTCCGTGCTCAAGCGGACCCCGCTGGGCGGAATGTATGCCAAATACCTGGAGCTCAAGGCGCAGTATGCCGCATCTCCTGCGTTCTATATGGAGGTGTCCGACTATTTCGCGGAGGAAGGGCTTGAGGCCGAGAGCATCCGCATACTGTCCAACCTTGCGGAGCTGGAACTGGAGAATTCCGACATCCTCCGTGCGCTGGGCAACAAGCTCGTGGAGCGGAAGATGTACGCCCTTGCCGTACCCGTGTTCGAAAAGCTCGTCAGGATGCGGGGCGAGATACCACAGTTCTACCGTGACCTGGGCATGGCCTATCACTATGCGGGCTTTGACCAGAAGGCAGTTGACACGCTCTACAGCGTCGCCTGCAGGAAGTGGGACTCCCGCTTTGACGAGGTGCAGCAGATTGCCCTGAACGACATGAACGCGATCCTTGCCCTGTCCAAGGACAAGCTGGACACGTCCGCCATGGACAAGAGGCTTTTGCAGAACTTTGACATGGACGTGCGCGTCGTGCTGACCTGGAACATCGACAACTGCGACGTTGACCTGTGGGTGACCGACAAGGACGGGGAGAAGTGCTTCTACGGCAACAAGCTGACCGCGAACGGAGGCCGCATGTCACGCGACTTCACGCAGGGCTACGGGCCGGAGGAATTCTGCATCAAGGTCGCGCCGGGCGGCAAGCTCAAGATAGAGGCAAACTACTTCGGCAACCACCAGCAGAAGCTCCTGCAGCCGGTCACCGTGCAGGCGGAGGTCTACACGAACTTCGGCCGTGCTGACCAGAAGCGTGAGGTCCTGACCCTGCAGCTGGATTCGGTCAAGCAGACCTTCTTCATCGGCGACGTGGCCTATTAGGGCGGGGGGAACAGCCTGCGCGAAAAGAGATGCCTTGGAAGCCCGCTAGAACAGGCAGGCTTCCAGCATCTCTTTCTTCCTGAGAGCGGAAATCCACGACGCGGGGATGGCATCGTAGCCGTACAGGATTCCCGCAAGTCCGCCGGTCACCGCGCCCACGGTATCCGTGTCCTCGCCGAGGTTCACGGCGGCTTCGACCGCAGCCCGGAAGGAGTCCGTCGTAAGCAGGCACCAGAGCGCGGCTTCCAGCGTGTCCACGACGAAGCCCGACGAGCGGATGCTGTCCCTCGTCCTGCTTCCTATGGAAGCGAGCGGGGCGAAGGTTTTGGACACCTCCCGTACGTTGCCGTTTACCGCATCTTTGACAGGCTTCCCTGCGAGCAAGTCCCGCGCGATGTGTATGTAAATGCGGCATGCCTCGCAGGAGATGGCGTGGGCGTGCGTAAGCGATGACACAGCGTCTATCACGCCGTCATCGGCGGATTCCACGAACGCAAGGGGGACAATCCGCATGAGCGAGCCGTTGCCGTTGGAGTAGAAGTCGTCCAGCCCCTTTCCCCGTTTTACGGCCGCATAGCAGGTGTTGCCGATGTCAAACGCCCTGCCGTCCTGCGTGTACCTGCCCGCAGAGAGCCACGAGGAGAACTTGTCCATGATGTCCTCAACGTCCACCCGGCCTTTTTCCCGTATGCTGTCGCACAGCGCGAGCGTCATGCTCGTGTCGTCCGTCCACGTCCCCGCCTCCTTGCCGAAGCAGTCGCAGTACATCATCTCCTTCACCTGCGGATAGGTTCCCCTGTCCTGGAACTGCACCGGCGAGCCGAGCGCGTCCCCCACCGCAACACCGTATACCGCATCACGAAGCTTTGCCACCATAGTTTTACCTCCAGATGAGTTTGCACCTCAAGGGAACCGTCTTTCCCTTGTGCTTGCCCATAGTATACAGCATCGGGGGCGGGAGTTTGTCGCCAAAACGGCGAAAATTTTCTGTTTTGGTGCCGTGAACATCATTGCGTACGATTTAGGCTCGCTGACGGAACTCCCGCTGACAGGCTGTTGAACTTCCTGCTGACAGTGTGCTGAACTTCTGACGACAGGCTTTTGAACTTGTGATGACAGTGTGCCGAATTGATGCTGACAGCATGTCATATTTCTGCTGACAGCATGTCATATTTCTGCTGACAGTGTGTCGTGCTTCTGCTGGCACGCTGTCACACGCGCGCTGACACAGTGCCGTGGTCAGTGTGCAACAGTTCCTTGGTCAGTGCAGAACGGTGCCGTGGTCAGTGTGCAACAGTGTTTTTTGCTCTGACAGCAGCCTGTCGAATTTCCTGCAGACAGGCTGCCGCAGGGCATTTTCGTTTCGCTGTGCTACAGCCGCTCGCCGTAGAGATTGTCGCGCTTCACGTCACCCATGACGGCAACGACCTCGTTGCTGTCCTTGAGCGCGTCAGCGGGAATCACGTTTCCGTCCAGCTTCCTGCCGTTCAGCGTCAGTGACGATATTCCCTTGCAGATGTGTCCTGGGTTCTTCACCTCTATGCGGATGGTCTTTCCCCGGAAGCGGCGGGTCACCCTAAAGCCGTCCCAGGCTTTGGGAATGCAGGGGTCTATCATCATGCCCTCGTACTGGGGGCGGATGCCCAGGATGTACTGGGTCAGGCTGTAGTAGGACCAGGTCGCCGCGCCGGAAAGCCACGAGGTGCGCGCGTTGCCCGCGCGGGGGCTGTAGGTGGAGTAGGTCGTCTGCGCCTGCACGTATGGCTCGCTCTGGCGGACCTCAGCCTTGTCGTTGTAGGAGGCGGGAAGGGCTGCCTTGCAGTACTCGTAGGCGCGGTCCCCGTTGCCCAGCATGGTCTCGGCAATGACGCCCCAGCCCTGCGTGTGGTTGAAGATACCCGCGTTCTCCTTGATGCCGGGGTTAAAGACGACCGCCCGCATGACGTCGATGCTCGTGTAGACGAAGGGCGGGGCGGAAAGCATGAGCCCGTATGGCGTGGCAAGCTTCTCCTTGACGGTCTGCATGCACTCCCTGGCCTGCTCGGGTGTCGCGGCCTGCGACAGGACGGACCAGACCTGGGTGTTGAAGTAGACCTGACCTTCCTCGAAGCTCTTGGTCCCGTAGACCGTGCCGTCCTCGGCAATCGCCCAGATCCACCACTTGCCGTCCCAGCACTTCTTCTGTATCGCGGCATCCAGCTTGTCACGCTCTGCCAGGGCCCACTTCTTCTCGTCCGCTTTGCCGAGCCGTTCGGAGATGTCGGCATAGGTCGTCAGTCCTAGCCTGAGCTGGAAGGCGACGAAAAGGCTCTCGCCGTGGTAGCCCAGCTTGAGGCAGTCGTTCCAGTCAGCGAGCAGTCCGCAGGGAAGGTCGTCCGCACCCATGTGGGTCAGGTTGAACAGGAGCGCCTGCTTGAGGTGTCCGTAGACGGTCGCCTCGCCCTTGTCCGCGTAGGGAACGACCTTGTTGTAGAGGTCGAAGTTCCCGGTCTCCGCGATGAATGCGGGCACGGCGTTGAAGAACCAGAGACAGTCGTCCGAGCGGTACTCCTCTTCCTTGGGGGCTTTCTCGTGGCCGGGATTGTGGTCGGTTCTGATGACGGGGATGGCCCCGCCGCAGGCGACCTGGCCGGACAGCATTCGGATGAGCCGCTCCTCCGCGACCTGGGGAATTGCCGCCGACACGCCCAGGATGTCCTGCACGGAGTCGCGGAATCCCAGTCCGTCGCGCTCCCCGTTGTAGACGAGCGAGGCCGCCCGGCTCCATGCAAAGGTGATGAGGCAGTTGTAGAGGCCCCACATGTTGACCGTGTGGTTGATGTCAGCATCGGGGGTGTCGGCGATGAAGCTGTCCAGCTTTGAATGCCAGTTCGCCTTGAGTTTGGCAAGCTCCTCGTCCGCGCGGGCCGTGCTGCCGAATTCGGCCAGGGTCCTGCGGCCCAGCGTCTCCGCCTCGCCTATTCCGAGCAGGATCATGACCTCTTTTGATTCTCCGGGGGCAAGCTCTATGTCCGCCTGGAGGGAGCCGCAGCCGGAGTCTCCGTAGGCGTTGGAGTCCGTGCACTTTCCGTTCACGACGGCGGACGGCTCCTTGTAGCTGCCGTAGGTGCCGATGAAGGCCGCCCGGTCGGTATCCCAGCCCTTCGCGTCAGCCCCGGCGAGTGCCATCCACACGAGCGATCCGATGTCGCCGGAAATGGGCATGTCCTTGTCGTTCTTGCCCGCCTGCTTCTTCTGTTCCTGCTTGGTCAGGTTCTCGTGGATGGACACGCGCAGCATGTTGTCCCTGAAGCTGCCCTGCGTGATGAAGAGGGAGTACTGCAGGTTCACCTGGTCCTGCTCCGTGGACCACTGGTTCGTGAACTCGCAGTAGCTGAACGCGGAGAGCTTACGCGGCTTGCTCCCTTTGTTGGTCAGCTTGAGCCGCCAGTATTCGAAGAGCTGTCCGAGCGGGACGTAGTAGGTCGTCTCGGACTGGATGCCGTCGTACTCGCTCGTGATTTTCGTGTAGGCCGTACCGTGCCGGCACTCGCTCTTGTAGGAGTCCAGCTTCTTGCCGACCGGCTGCCAGGAGGCCGACCAGTAGTCGCCGCTTTCCCTGTCCCGGATGTAGAAGTAGCGGCCCGGCTGGTCCATCGGGATTGCGTTGAACCGCAGTCGCATGAAGCGGCCCTTTGCTCCGGACTTGTAGAAGCCGTAGCCTCCCGCATTGTTCGTGATGACCGCACCGTATTCGGTGGAACCCAGGTAGTTGCTCCATGACTGGGGCGTATCGGGCCTTGTTATGACATATTCCTTGTTTTCGTCGTCAAAGTATCCGTACTGCATGTAAGGTCTTGCTCCTTCGCTTTTGCTGTGTGTTGTGTTCCTTTATTATATAGGAGTTTCAATGCTTTAGACAAGCTCGGAAAGCTCGTCCCAGCGGGCATAGGCTTTCTCAAGCTCGGCCTGCAGCGTGCCGTATGCCTCGCTTGCCTTGGCGACTGCGCCGTAGTCCGTCCCCTGCATCGCCGCCTCAAGCCCGGGCATTGCCGCTTCCAGTTCCGCAATCCGCGCCTCAAGCTGCTCGAACTCCTTCTGCTCCTTGAAGCTCATCTTGCGCTTCCTGCCGGGGCCGGCGGACGGGGCGCTGCTGTCCGGGTCTGCGGCAGTGACAGGGGCGGCCGAGTCCGCGCTTTTTTTTGCCTTTGCCTCGCGCTCCTGCTCCGCTTTCTCTGCTTCCAGCATCTTCCGGTACTGCAGGTACTCGGAGCACTTGCCCACGTAGCCGGAGACGGCGCCGGAGTCTTCCATGATGAAGAGGGTGTCGGCCACCTTGTCCATGAAGTAGCGGTCGTGGCTGACGATGAGGAGGCAGCCCTTGAAGCCCATGAGGAAGCTTTCGAGGATGTTCATCGTGAAGATGTCAAAGTCGTTGGTCGGTTCGTCCAGAATGAGGAAGTTCGGGTTGGAAAGCAGCATGCGGACCAGATAGAGCCGCTTGCGCTCGCCCCCGGAAAGCGTACTGACCGGCGAATGCTGGATTTTGCCTTCAAAGCCGAACTGTTCCAGAAAGAGGGCGGCGGACAGCGTCGTGCCGTCGTTCATCTGCATGACCTCGGCGGCTTCCTTGACGTATTCCAGGACGGTCAGCGATGTGTCGGGGAAGGTCGGGTTCTGCTCGTAGTAGGCGATCGAGGTGTTCTGCCCGACGACGACGGAACCGGCATCCGGCTGCAGCCTGCCTGCGATGATGTTGAGCAGGGTGGACTTGCCCGTGCCGTTGTCGCCGAACACGCCGATTTTCTCACCCTTGTTGAAGCTGTAGCTGAAGTCCTGTATGACGGGGCTGCCGCCGGTGGCGGAGGTCCTGTTGCCTTTCAGGAAGCGTTTCGTAATGCCGTGCAGTTCCAGAATCTTGCCGCCCAGCCTGCGCCCCGCGACCTCAAAGGTAAATCCCCTGTCGCTCTGGAATTTTTCCCGGTTTATGAGGGCCTCGTCGTGCTGCTTGCGGGCCTTGGGCTTGGTTCCCCGGGCGCAGGGGCCGCGCATGAGCCAGTCCCGCTCTACCCGCAGGACGGACTCAATCCGCCGCTCCGTGTTTGCCTCTATCTCGGCCTCTGTCGCCTTTTTTTCCAGATAGGTTGAATAGTTGCCCACGTAGAGCTTGACCTTGTTCCGTGCCAGTTCGTAGATGTTGTTGCACACCGCATCGAGGAAGTAGCGGTCGTGGGTTACCATGAGGACGGCGCGGTCAGTCTTTGCGAGGTAGTCCTGCAGCCAGGCGATTGTCGTTACGTCCAGGTGGTTCGTCGGCTCGTCAAGCAGGAGCAGTTTCGTGTCCTCGACAAGGACCTGCGCAAGGGCGACTTTCTTGACCATGCCGCCGGAAAGTTCCCCCATCTTCCGCGAGAGATCGCCGATGCCGAGTACGCTGAGGATGCTCTTGACCTGAGCCTCGTAGTTCCAGAGGTTCTGGCTGTCCATCTGGGCGCTGACCTGCTCGTATTCGGCCTGCACCTGTGCCGTCATGCCCTGCTCAAGGGCGGTGCAGGCAGCCTCGTAGCGGCGTATCGTGTCCAGTTTGGGGGAGTGCGAGCGGAATATATGCGATGCAATGCTGTCGTCTGCCTTGAAGTCTATGAGCTGGGGCAGGAAGGAAACACCTGCTTCCCGGTTTATCGTTACCGTGCCGGCATCGGGGGGCAGGACTCCGGCAATCGTGTTCAGCAGGGTGGACTTGCCCGTTCCGTTCCGGCCGATTAAGGCCGCCTTGTCACCCTCATCGAGTCCGAAGGTGACGCCGGTGAAGAGCGGCTTTTCCCGCCCGATTCTGGCGAGGTCTTTTATGGAAAGAAGATTCATGCGGCAAGTGTAGCACAATGCGGGGAAAAGAAAAAGGCAGTATACCAAACCGTTGCATGCGCAAGCGTCAGATATACTGCCTAGAAGGAGGTGTGCAGGGTTGGACCTGTCACAGTGGAGATAATCGGGATCGAACCGACGACCTTATGATTGCGAACCACACGCTCTACCAACTGAGCTATATCCCCAAAT
>CAMJZA010000022.1 GCA_946410085.1 uncultured Treponema sp.
ACGACAACGTTCAGAAAAAATACCTTGAGAGCAAATACTGCAGGGTTCCGTACGGTGAATGGGAAGGCTGATGCCGGGATACCGGACAGACGCTGAATCCCGGCAGCCCCGGTACCCGGTATTCCGGTGAAATCTGACGGTATGACGAATAGTCTGCATTCTCCTTTGAGAAGAGCTGCCTGCGGAAAAACAGCCTGAACTTTACAGGCTCATTTTTCCATCGCGCAGGTAAACCCTATCGCCGAATCTTCATGCCGTATTGGACGGCTGACACGCAGTCTCTCCTCATTCCGGCGAACACTATCAATTCTCAAAAAATATGGACAGAAAAGAACCCCTCGTAAGTATAATAACGGTCGTCTTTAATGCGGCGGCAACCATAGAGCGGACGATACAGAGCGTCCTGTCACAGTCATACGGGAACATCGAATACATCATCATTGACGGAGGATCAACGGACGGCACGCTTGATGTCATAGACAAATACCGGGACAGGTTCGCATATTTTGTGAGCGAGCCGGACGGCGGCATCTATGATGCGATGAACAAGGGAATACGAAAGGCAACGGGCGACATCATCGGGATTCTGAATGCTGATGACTGGTATAAGCCTGATGCAATTAAGGTTGTCGCTGATGCGTATAAACGTACCGGTGCCGATATCATCGTGGGAGAGGCATGGGTCATAGACGAAAAAGGCAGGGGGCACATCCGCGGGAACAGCAGCTTTGATGAGTTATGGCGGGGCATAAGCGCCTGCCATCAGTCAGTCTTCATTACACGGAATGCGTATGAACGGTTCGGACTATACGACACGCAGTATGAGCTGTGTGCCGACTATGAGCTGCTGCTGCGCATGTACCACAACGGCGTGACCGTCTTCATGACGGATGATATTCTGGTTAACTACAGCGCAACAGGGAAATCATCACGGTTATCGGTCAAGCTTGCCGAAGAAGCCAAGGCAATAATGCAGCGGTATCTGAACAAATATCCCGGCAAAGAACGGAAGATTTCCAGACTGCATGAAGAGAACCTTGCATATGCGAAGGCCCGGGCAGTCTGTAACAGTTCTCCCGATGATACCGGACAGATTCTCTCTAAGTTTGGTTTACGAACCGGAGAAGACTGCGCCGTCTGGGGTACAGGAGTCTGGGGCGGAAGAATTGCCGGTATCCTCTTGAAGCATGGAATCGAAATCCCATTTTTTATTGACATCAGCAAGTCAAAGCAGAACGGTCTTTTTAACGGAATTCCCGTGAAATCACCTGAAGCGGTGAGGAACTATGCGGGGACCGTGTTCCTTGCCGTTAAGGATCATGATGCCGATATTGCGCAGCGGCTTTCCGACATGAACAACCCGGACCTGCACTGGGTGACGCTGCAGGATTTCATCGATGCCGCGGCGGTCTGTTACGACGAGATGGCAGCAAGCCAGGATGCATAGCCTGTGATATCAGGAACGGTTAGGCAGTGCGGAGTCAAGTGTTCATGTACAACGGTAAAACATGTTAAGGCTTGCGGAATCATGCCGTATGGAAGTGGAACACGATTTAAGTGGAACACGATTTAAATAAACGGAAAACTACTGGAGGAAAATATGAAAAATCAGTACATGTTATTTGGAGCAGGACGTGAGGGGGTATTCTTTAAGGATTTATTAGGAAAAGAGAACGTTCTATGCTTCATTGATTCCAACAAAAGTGGAAAAGTTGATGATTTGCCTATCTTTTCGCTAAACGAGTTGCCAGAAGAATATTTAGAAAAGGGTGAAATAGTAATTACTACTCGTTCAACACGAGTTGCTTCTGAAATTGCTATGACACTAGAGAAAAAGGGGCTCAGTGGGTATTTGTTTAAGGATGAAGTTATAAAAAAAGAATGCAGGGATCTGGCAATTGTTGAGTATCCGCCCTCGGAAAATAAAGACTCGTTTTGGAATGTAAACAGTCAAAACGGTGAAGACGGAATCCTGGAATGGCTGTTCGGAAAAATCGGATTCAAAGGTAAGCTTGCCGTAGAGTTTGGAGCATGGGATGGAATATATCTAAGCAACATCCGGTATATTTCAACTAAGAATCAATTGAAAAGGATTTATATTGAGGGTGATAAGAAAAAGTTTGAAGAAGGAAAAGAAAATTATAAAAATCAGGAAGATGTATTATTCATAAATGAATATGTAGGTTTAGGAAAGAAATACAAATCTTTGGATACAATACTGAAAGAAAACAATGTATCAGATGAATTGGATGTTCTTTCTATAGATATTGACGGATATGATTATTGGGTATGGGATTCATTGTCCGAATATCGTCCTCGAGTTGTAGTCATAGAGTACAATCCAACTGTATCGAACAGTGTTGTAATGGTTCCTCTGCAAGAGGAAATTCCAGGAATCGGTGCCTCCCCTAAGGCAATTGTACAATTGGCAAAGAAAAAACATTACAAGCTTGTCGAAGTAACACATTGTAACTTGATTTTCATTGTTGAAGAAGAATACGATAAATTAGGTATAGCAGATAATTCACTTGAGACATTAAGAAGTGAAAGAAATTATTGCAGGTCACTTCCTATACAAGATTATTCAGGTCGGTTGATTCATTCAGTTTTTTAAGAGAGTTATATTCAATTATGGTTTTTTGACAATAAAAAAATGCCGGAGGATTTAGATGAAATTTTATTTATTCGGAGCTGGAAAATATGGAAAGCTCTTTATAGAAAAGAATGGTAAATCAGATATTATTGCCTTTATTGACAATGATTCCAGCAAGCAGTCAAGTAAAAAAAAAGGTGAAAACGAAATACCGGTTCTATCATATGCAGAATTCAAAGAGGTCTTTAATCCGGAAGCCGAAAGAATAATAATAACCTGCAATAGTGATACCGCCATATATAAGCAGCTCCATGATGACGGTTTTGCGACATACGTTGCCGGTTTCAGCAAGGCAGGCTTACCGGCAATGAACTATACGCTGTTCAACAGCTACATAAATCTCCTCGGTATAAACATAACGGAAAGACTTCCGACGCATAAAGACAAGGAATGCATAATAAATGAATTTATCAGTCAGTTCGGCAAAAAGGTACTCGTCGAGACTGGTACTTACCTCGGAGCAACGGTGACGGCCTTTAAAGACAAGGTTGACTGGATGTCATCGGTCGAAGTGAAAAAAGAACTGTATGAAGATGTTGTAGAAAAATTCAAAGACTGCAGCAACGTTCATTTATACCTTGGAGATTCCTCAGACCTTCTTCCCCGTATGATTTCAGACATACCGGATAATATCCGTAACCAAACGATCTTTTTTCTTGACGGGCACTGGTCGCAGGGAATAACAGGAAAAGGGAAAAAAGATACCCCAATTCTTGAGGAAGTAAAAATCATACGTGACTTTTATCCGTCTGACGTAATAATACTGATAGATGATGCCAGACTGTTCAAACATGGGGGAACGGAGGTGTATCCGGATTACTTGGAGCTGCATGCTGTCCTGAAGCAACTGTGGCCTAAGGCAATAGTGTTCAGGGAATGTGACATAATTCACGTCATAATTCCTGCTTGAATTCTTGTATGCACCCGTGTTCACGATGATACTTCTTTAATAAATCGGGATATCCTGCCGGTACATCAAGTTTTAAGCTGTAGCATCAATAATCAAACTTGCATTCTTTCAGATTCCGTCCAGCCGGTACTTTCAGTGGTGTACGACAAAAACTCTGAAAAAACAATACTCAGAAACTGTATTATGGTATGGGAACCCCGTAATAAAAGCAGACATGATGAAATTTAAAAACAGTAGCTTTTATCTTTGGTACATTAGGGCAAAAAAGAACGGAAAAAGCATCAGGAACGCTGTTGAAAGAGCCTATTCCCTGAAAAACAGGGAGGCAGCATCCGGGCCGCAGAAATGCGTCATCTGCATGCACGATAAAAACGGCGGCTATGGCGGCGGCGGCCTTGCCGACCGGCTCAAGGGCATGCTGTGCACCTATTCAGTCTGCAGGAAATACGGACTGCCGTTCAGGATTCATTTCATTGATCCTTTCCCGCTTCTTGACTATTTTATTCCTGCCGGATATGACTGGCGCATAGAACCCGGACAGATAAGCTATGACGTAAAAAGCATACGGATCGTAGCGCTGGACAATACGTCTGACAGCCCCTTCATGCACAGAAAACAGAAGGCATACCTTGAGCGGAAACTGCGCCGGATAAAGATCCAGACCCACGTGTTTACCAATGCTGCTTTTGTTTCGGGAAAAGAATACGGAATTCTGTTCAACGAGCTGTTCAGGCCGTCTGAACGGCTGGCAAAATCCATTGCCGAGCAGAAGGGCATCATCGGTCAGAAGTACATCAGCATTTCCTGCCGTTTCCTTAATATGTTCGGCGATTTCAATGAAACCTGCTGCCGTAAGAAGATATTTACTGAAAGTGGAAAACAACGGGTACTGGCTGAAATAGACGGAAAAGTCGGGGAACTGCTGAAGGACAATCCCGGGTGCAGGCTTCTCGTAAACTCTGACAGTACAACGTTCCTGCAATACTGGCGCGGGAAGCCCTGTGCCTATGTCATTCCCGGTACCGTCACTCATATCGACAACATTCAGGACGGATACAACTATGAGAAATATGAGAAGACCTTCCTCGATTTCATGATGATAGCTTCTGCGGAAAAAATCTTTGTCCTGGCAAACAACTACATGCATATCAGCGGCTATCCGAGGTCAGCATCATTCATTTACGGGAGGCCTTTTGAAACCGTAAGGCTCAGCTGCTATCCTGAAGATGAACTTGTCGACGACATGACCGCAGGGCTTGCAAGTCCAGAAGGATTCAAAGTTTTTCTTACCAAAAATCCCAATATCCTGAAGACCGTACTGAATGCATCCATGCCCGGCATTACGGCTGCCGTCATCTGGGGAACCGGTGTATGGGGCAGGGTTGTAAAGGATGTCCTTGCCTTGTATAACATACAGATTCCGTTCTTCATAGACTCTGATTTGAAGAAATCGGGGACTGACTGCTGCGGTATCCCCGTCAGGTCCCCCGACTGTCTCAAAGGCTATTCCGGTACAGTTTTCATCGCCGTTAAAAGGCAGGATGCTGACATTGCTGAAACGGCGAAAAAACTGGGCGGTACGGATCTCAATGTCATACGGCTGAGGGATTTCTTGAAATCTGTCACTGCCATTTTGGTAGAAAAAGGCGGTCCTAATGATTGAAATTGACAAATACTGTAATGCAGGAGAAACAATAAAGACCCGGTATCTGATACTCTGGGGAGGCGGAGGATACGGGAATTCCGCTGCATGCTATCTGCATCTGAATAGCTGCCCTCAGCATGTTCTGATATGCGACAGAAGCTGGAATGACCCGGAGAAACTTGCAGAACGTGTTTCGTTTGAAAACAGATACCGGGGAGTGTACCTCCAGCCTCTCGATGCCGAATATGTCGGTACTGACAGGCTGAAGGACATTGTCAGTGGAAGCGCCGAAGATTTTTCTGCCATTATTGCCGTTGCAAAAGATGAGACGGCAGAAGAGATCAGGCGTGAATGCCGTGCAATAGGGATTGATGAAGACAATATCTACCGGTTCATCAGCGAAAACATCGAAGAAAGAAGCAAAAAGTTCTACCAGAAGAGACTCTGGGGAAAAGCCGGAAAGAATACAATACTTTCTGATGATGTTGCCAATGCGGAAATCCGTAACATGGTAAAGAACGGAACCCCTTTCTTAATCTCCCGCTGGGGATCAACTGAGAATACTGCTCAGATGCAGTACATGAACGGATGCCTGAATGAAGGAAGCCTGTACAACCTTCAGAATGCCAGCGGTATATTTCCTTCCGTCAATGCATCGTTTTTAAAAGCCTATTTTCCTGTCGTAGAGAGAGCAGCAGCAGAAATTGATTTCTATGTGTGCGGTGCATGGAATCCGTTCGGTGAAGAGCTGCAGGAATTGCTGTCACCCGGTGTACGCCTGGTACTGAACAGCATGCTTCCTCCCTGCCCGGGAGAAGAAAGCTGGTTCACTGCGCTTGCGGGAAAAAAAGTTCTGATCGTCCATCCGTTTGCCCCGCTGATTGAAAGCCAATACAGGAGGCGTACGCTGCTTTGGAAAAATGCCGATGCCGTACTGCCGGAGTGGAATCTGAAGACATACGCCACCGTCCAGTCTTTGGGCGGCAGCGATGTATATGCTACCTGGCTGGATGCCCTCCACAAAATGGAGGATGACATAGGCAGAATCGACTTTGACTGTGCGCTTATCGCAGGCGGCGGATACGGAATGCCGCTGGGAGCATTCATAAAGTCAGAGCTAAAAAAACAGGCGGTTCACGTCGGGGGACAGCTGCAGCTCCTTTTCGGAATAAAGGGAAGACGCTGGGATGAATGGTTTGGACCAGACCACTATAACGAGTACTGGGTCAGGCCATCCGATGATTTGAAGCCGAAGAATTTCAAGTCTGTCGAGGGAGGGTGCTACTGGTGAGCGGAAAAGACGATACACAGAAACATGCCGCATTGGAAAGGAATTCATCATTTGAACTGCTAAGAATAATCTGCATTTATGGTATCATATCCATGCATATGTTCGGACCATACGTTGGAAATGCAACAGGAATTGGAAGAGTATACGGCTGTATGATCTGTTCGGTATTTAATATGGGCGTATCACTGTTTATGTTTATCAGCGGATATTTCGGTGTTACTTTTTCTGTCGGCAAATTAATCAGGTTACTTGCCATCATCATTTTTTATTGCTTAACAAGCACTGTGTGTAAATATATAATGGGGGGGGGCATATCAATAAAGGAAATAACAGAAGATTTCCTTGCAATTTTTAGAAATAGATATTGGTATGCGACCGTTTACATTATTATGTTTTTAATTTCCGATATCATAAACAGAACTCTGATATCACTAGATAAGGCTGATTTCAACCGATTGATTTTCGTTTTATTTCTGTTTTTTGTCCTGTCGCCGACTATACTGCGAACAGAAATTCTCGGTGATGCAGGGAAAGGGATTGTTAATATGTTTTTGGTTTATATCGTCGGGCGATATATTAAAATATACAAAATCAGAATGACAATTTTAAAATCATCTTGCCTTGCCACATTAATCATCGGAAGTCTATTTGCAATAACGTTGTTAATGTCTTTTAGAAAAGATTGCGGTATCTCGGCAAGACTGTGTCATGATAATTCAGTATTCATCTTTTTCGGTTCATTCTTTACGTTTCTTGCATTTCGGGAATTAGAGTTTAGAAGTAAAATTATAAACAGACTGGCAAAAGCTGTTTTTGCGACATATCTTTTTGAGGGTACTGCCAGAGGAATTATTACTCGTATTTACAATTGGCAGCCAATTAAAGCTTGCAATGAAGTTTATTTCCTTCTGGTTCCCATACTGGTCATTTTACTTGTATTTGCCTTAGAATCCATGAGGCTGTTATTTTTTTCTCGGTCCGAAAATAAAATTGCTGCCGCGTTATCCTGATTTGCAAGGCAAGAATGAACTATGCAAACTTTTCATATCAAAGATGACAACACCCTCCTGCACAGCGCCTTTTCCGGTGATAATTTCAAGGTTATCAACGGAATGGTAACAAACAGAAAATGCATCATCTTCTGTTCTGGCAACGGAATCTGGTTTCCTGACACAGACGGATGCTTCAGGCAGACCATTATCAGCCGAGACCGATACGAGTGGAGTTCGACCGCTTCCCATATACTGGACTATGTTGAACGGATTATTTTTATACGGGACCTGCATAAATGCTGGTATGCCGGGGGAATCAATGGCAGGATAGATTCCATCGATAAACTCGCAGACTTTTTATCCGGGATATGCAAAGGCTTCAGGACCGTTGTAACCGGGAACAGTGCAGGCGGATACATTGCAAGTCTGCTGGGGTACAAGCTGCATGCAGATTTTGTGCTGAACTGGAGCGGTCAGTGGAACCTCTGGAAATGCGGCAGTGTAACAGAGGACTACTTTTTCGTGAAAAAATATGCATCCGACGAATCACGCACCCGGTATTATGATATTGTCCCCCTGCTGCAGGACAGCACCGTTCCCGTCTATTATTTTTATCCGGCGCACAGTGAACAGGACATCGTTCAGTATGAATGTGCAAAAGTACTGCCTTCGGTATATCCCATAGCACTGGACAGTACACGGCATGGAGCAGGTGTCAGCGGCAAAGGATATTTTACGCTGCTCCTGTCCGAAAACGCTCAGCTGCAGGAATTGTACAGGAACACTGCCGGAAAAACGCTTGCCACGGCGGAACTGGAGACTCTGATAGACACGCTTCCCATGGCAGCACAGTATTACGAATTCGATACACCCTTGACGGGAGCTGATAAAACCAAAATTTACCGGGACATGCTTTTAAAATGGGTCCGCATACAGCAGCACGGGAAAAATCTTTTCCGCACCGGAAAATTTACCGGCCTGACATATTTTGCCGTATATGGGAGGGGGGGGTATCAAAGCTGCTCATAGAAGAGTTGGGTCTGTCACATAAAAACATACGCTGCATAGTGGAAAGCAGTCCTTCTTCCGTAGACTACGAAGGTTATCCCGTCATTAAACCAAGCGGCCTGAATGAATCCGTTGAGGCGGTAATCGTTGTTCCCTTTTATGACATGGGTGCAATACGGTCTGCATTGCTTGATGCAGATTATAAAGGTCTGATATGCGGCCTTGACGAACTGCTGGAACAGGCTGATGCCGGCTAGCGTCATTTCATGGCGAAAACATACAGCAGGAAATATTTACCAGCTTTTTTACCAATAGGCTGGCATAGAACGAGGTGTGAAAAGCTGATGAAAAAGAAACTGATACTCTATGGAGCCGGTAAAATTGGAAAGAAATGGCTGGACAAGTTAGGTTCGGAAAATGTATATGGATTTGCGGATACCAATCGGTCAGAGCCTGTATATGCAAAACCATTGCTTTCATTAATCGATTTAAAAAAGGATTGTGAAAATATTGTCATATTTATCAGCACTTCTGCTCAATATAAAACAGTAATAAAGGAACTTTTAGCGCGAGAGGGTCTTGAAAAACTCCTGATAGATTATCCACTTTCTGAAAAGATGATCAGGTGCATGGATGGATCTTATGTTGATACAGAAAGCGAATTTGAAGGGCATAATTATTTAGGACCAGATACCATTATGTCCAATGCAAAAATTGGTTATGCAACTTATTTTGCCGGAAACTGTACAATTACGGATGCAGTTATTGGTAGATACTGTGCAATAGCTAAAAACGTGGTATTCATTTCTGGCCAGCATCCTGCTCGTAATATGGTATCAATCCATCCCTCGTTTTATTCGGCTGTGAATCCTGTAGTTGATTTTCACTATACTAGTGAGCAGAAATTTGAGGAATTCAGATATATCTCCGGGAGGGGAAAGGTGCGATTTGAAATCGGAAATGATGTCTGGATAGGTGAAGGTGCTAAAATCATGGAAGGCGTTACAATCGGTGACGGCGCTATCATTGCTGCAGGTGCGGTTGTAGTTAAAGATGTAAAAGCATACGAAATTGTTGGTGGTGTCCCTGCAAGATTCATCAGAAATAGGTTTACTGAAAATGAGAAAAGATACCTCCAGAAATTACAGTGGTGGAATCGAGGGGAAGAATGGATCCGCCGTTTTGCCGAATACTTTACGGATGTGAAACTATTAATGGAAAAGTTTCCTGTTTAAATATGAATTCTGAAAGGATTAAAATGACTACCGAAAGTTTTGAACTTTATACACCGGTTGCATATATAATATTCAACCGGCCGGACTGCGTACGGCGCAGCTTTGAGAGCATACGAAAAGCAAGGCCAAAGAAACTGTTTGTCATTGCGGACGGTCCGCGTGATGACCATCCTGATGAAGGGAGACTCTGCGCTGAGTGCCGAGAGATAGTTACAAACATTGACTGGGACTGTGAGGTGTATCGCAGGTATTCAGATGTAAACTTAGGATGCGGACCATGCATTGCGGCCGGGATTTCATGGGTGTTCTCGCAGGTTGAAGAAGCCATACTCATCGAAGATGACTGCGTCCCGTCGATGAGTTTTTACAGGTTCTGTCAGGAGATGCTTGAATGTTATAGGAATGACAAACGGGTATTGTCCATATCCGGCCTGGGGTTCGGACATGAGAATGATAGTAGCGGGGATTACTTCTTCAGTCGATTCCATAATCCCTGGGGATGGGCAACATGGAAACGAGTCTGGGATATGTATGACTATGATATGAAAGACTATCCGCGTTTTAAAAAAAGTCCCCAACTGAGAGAATTGCTCATCCGAAAGGATTATGTTGATTTTTGGTACAATATTTTTGACATGATGTATGAGAAAAGGGGGCCTTCCACGTGGGACTATCAGTTCATGTTCCTCTCATTTGTACACAAAGGTTTGCATTTGCACCCCAAAAAGAATATGGTTCAGTGCATCGGATGGGGAGATACTGCTACCCATTGTAAAGACTCACCTTCGGAAGGAAGCGTACTTTCAAAGCTTTCCCTTATGCCGGAAGAAATGGATTTTCCCATACATACCCTGCACGATGTTACTGATGATTATGCATTTGACTGCAAGCGGATGGAATTTGGTCACGGTGTTCCGATTGATGGGAAAAAACATCTCTGGGAACTGTCGGAGAATGAACTGAATGCCATGCGGTCCGCAGAGAATCTGATTGTCTACGGTGCGGGCCGGGGATGCTGGGAGCTGATATGCCTCCTGGGGAAAGAAGGGATAAACCGATTCCGTGTCGCCGTTACCAAGGGTGATGGTGATGCGTATGTTATGGGTAACAAGGTCGTTGAGATAGCGGATCTTGTTTCAATGAAGGATACCGCTCTTGTCGTTATCGCGGTTAAGTCAGAAACCGCAATACGAAGCATGAAAACTGAATTAGAACGGCTCGGCTTTACCCGGTACATTGCATTGGGAGAGGGGAAAGGTGCATGAGACCTCTGATTAGCGTTATTGTGCCAGTATATAATGTCGAAGCATACCTTTGCTTTTGTCTGGACAGTGTGCTCTCACAGACACTTCAAGATTTCGAGGTTATATGTATTGACGATGCGAGCTCCGATTCTTCCTATAAAATTCTTAGCGAATATGCCCATAAAGACAGTCGCATTCATGTCTTAAGGAATGGGCAGAACAAGGGTTTGTCCTATACGCGCAATGTCGGGTTGGATGCTGCAAAAGGAACATATATTTATTTTCTTGATTCAGATGATACCATAGTTCCTGAGTGCCTTGAGAAGGCATGCCATGCAGCAGAGGAGAATGCTGCTGATTTTGTCATGTTCGGAGCCAAACTACTGCAGGATGGAAGGCAACGTACATATGTGAGTTTTACACAACAGATATGTGATAAGGTTTGGAACGGGAGGGAACTTTTTACAGTTCTGCAGAATAGTCCAGCAGGTATATTTAGCTGTGTACAGTTCAAATTATGGCGAAGTGCTTTTCTTTTACAATTCGGACTTCGATTTTATGAGGAAATTTATTATGAAGATTTGCTTTTTAATTTTTCTACCATGATGTATGCTAAGAAAATTGTTTGCATACCAGACTTGCTTTATCACTATTGTCGTCGGTGTAACAGCATTATAATGCAAAAAAAGGATTTTAAGCATATCTATAGTTATCTAATCAGCATAGACGAAATCAAGAATATTTTTTTTAGAACTGAAAATACTTTCTTCCCTGAAGAAAGAAAGGCTTTTTTTGATTACATAGTAATTCTGTGTCAGCACGCAATGTCTATGATGTCATCGTTTGGATTAGAAAAATTACCGGATGATTCTAATCTGTTCGATTCTTCGAAACGGGATCTGTTTTTTTTCCTTCGTGCAATGGCAAGCCGTAAATTCGGTGGTTCCTTTAGTCAAGGTGAAGTGGATTATTTAAAATGTTTTAAGTATATCATTGTCTACGGAGCCGGGAAAAAGGCAAAAAAGGTGCTCCCTGAGCTTTTGAAAAATGATATAGAAAATTTCGATATAGTTGTTACTTCGAAAAACGGATGTCAAGAAACTTTATACGGTTTCCCGATAAAAGAGATAGGTTCTATAGATTATCCGAAAGAAAAATGCGTCGTCATTGTGGCAGTAGGAACAAAACTTGAGCAAGAAATACAGGAAAACGTAAAAAAACTTGGATATGAAAATGTTTTATCATTTTAATTATGGCTTGTGTTTTCTCTGCATAAAATTAACTGGTTTAGTGAAAAGACAAAATCATGCTTAAGATTTGTTCATTTACAGATTTCGATACAGTTTCTCGGATTAGGAAAATTTTTTTCATCGGAGCAGGAAAGAGAGCCCTGTCATTTCTTGAAAAATATGATTGGGATGTATTCTGCTGCATAGACAATGATATCGGGAAGCAGGGAACATATATAAAAGCACATGGGAAGACAATCCCAGTTTATGACTGGGATTATCTCACGCACAATGTAGGCCCTGCCAGTGTACTTCTGATAACACCGATTTCATATGTTCCCCTGCTCGAAAAAATAGAGTCTGATGATTGCCTGAAAATGATTGACTATTATCTTCCTGTTCATATGGCTATAATGCAGTGGGATGCAGACCGGATAGCCGCCTCGAACGTACCTTTTACCATTACAAAGGGAACTGTTCCAAAGATTCCGAAGATTATCCACTATTTCTGGTTCAGTGGTGATCCCTATCCCGAAAAAGTACAGAAATGTCTTGACAGCTGGCACAAATTCTGTCCCGGCTATGAATTCAGGAAATGGGATCTGAATAACTATAAGACTAATAATCAGTTCGTACAGGATGCCCTGCAGAATAAAGACTGGGCACATGCTTCTGATTTTGGCCGCTGTGACGTAGTGTACCGGTACGGCGGAATCTATCTTGACACGGATGTAGAACTGGTAAAACCGCTTGACGACCTTCTATATGACACCGGCTTTTTCTGTTTTGAAAGTGCCCGAGGCGTTGATCCCGGTTCTGGATTTGGTGCGGAAGCATATAATCCGATTATACAGGAAATATGTGAAGCATATAATTCGATTCCCTATAAAAAGGCTGACGATAGGATCTGGAATCAGGCAGATATTCTCTTGATATACACTACCCCCTTTGTAAAAAGAGGACTGGTTTTAAATGCACAGTATCAGAATATTGAAGGTTTCGCATTCTATCCTCCGCTTGTACTAAGTCCCTACAGCTATATGACGGGACTTCTCGCACCCTACGACAGGACCTACGGCATCCATCACTGGGTATCTGCATGGATTACTGAGAAACAGATGAAAGTAATGAATGAACGGAAGGCATTCATACAGAAATGCCTTGCTGAAAATTTGGATTAAAGGGAATATCATCATCATTTCAGGAGCTTGCATCACATGAAAAAGGCATTTGATTCAATACACAGACTGGGAATCGACGGAGAAGTCATCGTTGCCGACAACGGGAGCAGTGACAGTTCGGTCAGCATAGCACAATCTCTGGGAGCGAAAGTCATAAGCATACAGAAGAAAGGCTACGGGAGCGCCCTTCGCGGCGGCATCGAAGCTGCATCCTACCAGTACATCGTCATGGGGGACGCAGACGACTCCTACTTTTTTTCCGCGCTGGATGCATTTATTGCTAGGGAAAACCGCCAGCTACGGCTGGCGGTTTTCCCTAGCAATAAGTTTCTTCCTCTAAAAGACAGGGAATCTCCTGTAAAACAGTGATAATCGATACCGGAGAAAATATACTTTGAGAATAATCCAGGTCCTGAACCATCTCATTTATGGGGATGGTGTCACCAATACGGCTCTGTTCATAAATCATGTCCTTGATTCTGCAGGCATACCGCACCGAATCATGACGAGCTATAAGGATGAACGCATCGACTGGGATGAGGAAATCCTCGTAATGAAATCCGTTACAGAAAATGCAATAGATGAAAATGACATTGTCCTGTACCATTTTCTTGGTGGGCTCGGTCTGAACAGAGACATGGAAAACCTTGACCGTAAGAAAATCCTGGTTTTTCATAACGTGACGGTTCCGGACTTTTTCCGAGATGTTGATGCATCGGTATATCAGAACTGTCTGATCGGTCACGATGACATAAAATATACTGCAAGCAGATACTTGCGGGCAATTGTCCTGTCTGATTTCAGCAGAAGAACGCTCGTTGCAGGCGGGTGGAAGAATGGGGACATAGATACGCTACCTCTACACGAAGTCATGAATAGTACGACATCTGTCGATGATTCCATTATATCAAAAATGGGATCCAGAGAATGGACAAACATCCTCTTCACTGGCAGGATAAGTCCTAATAAAAAATTCGAAGATATCATAAGGATATTCGAATACTATCAGAAAACAAGAAACGTAAAATCGCGCCTCATCCTGATCGGATCGTCGCAGTTTCCTTCGTATCGGGAAGCACTTGAAGAGTATATACGAAGCAATGAGATAGTAAACGTCATATTCACGGGGCACATTACCGATGCAGAGCGGAATGCATATTATGCCGCTGCAGATGTTTTCCTGTGCATGAGCGAACATGAGGGCTTCTGCATACCTCTTCTGGAGGCTTTCCAACGGAAAATACCTGTAATCGCATATAGGGCAGCTGCTGTTCCCGATACCATGGGAAATGCGGGGGTTCTTGTGGACACAAAGGATCCTGAGACTGTCAGCAGGGAGATTGAAAGGCTTATCAATGATAAAAACTACCGAAACTGTATCGTGCAGGGGCAGCTGGAGCGGCTGAAGGTGATGACCTTGAGTTCCCATAAAGAAGAGTTCTTAAACTGCCTTAAGAAAGTTTACAGCATGAATGAATGGAAATACAGTAAGGATATGGCTACATGGCTTCCCATTCCTCCCCCCTCCCCCATTCTCCCACCGAAGCTTGAATTCGTTGGTTTTGACAAGCTTGTGAACTGCGGGGGCATTGTACTGTACGGCATTGGGAAAACAGGTCAGTTCCTTTTGAGGAACCTTCCGTCAGATATTGCAAAAAAAATCGTAGCGATATGCGACAACGGGTATAAAGAGGGAACATATATGCACAAAAATGTTCCAATCCCCGTATATCCCCAGGAGATGTGCATAGACAGGGTCTCCTCCGATGCAATGTACTTGATAACAGTTCAGAAAGGGTACTTGAAGATTTTAAGGGGTCTTCTGGACTGCAGCATACCCTTCGAACGGATTCTTTTTTATGACAATGCAAGAAAACGAATCGAATCAATGCAGTAAGCCCATAGCGGAAGGGAAGGTTATGGTTTCCCTCTTTTATATAAGTAGGCGAGGTATTTTATATGCATGTAATTCAGATTGTTGAATTGCTTAATTACGGAGACGGTGTAGGTAATACGGTTTTCTTTATCAAACGGGTGCTGAATTCGCATAGTATTCCTAATTCAATTTTGACCACGAGATGTGATCCGCGGATTACCGATGAAACGGTATCTGTCTCAAATGATATTTTGGGAATGAGCTTCAGGGCCGATGACATAGTGCTGTTTCATTTTGCCATCGGCAGCGCGATAAATGTAATAGCAGAAAGCATTCCCTGCCGGAAAATCCTTGTGTTCCATAATGTCACGAGTCCTGCCTTACTCAGGGAATGGGACTATGCTGCCTATATGTCTTGTACATCAGGATATGAAGACATACGCTTTTCTGTTGGGAAATACCAGCATGCCATAGCCCTGTCACAGTTTTCAAAGCAGACCCTTGTCGATGCCGGCTGGAAACCTGATGACATCAGCATATTTCCTCTGCATGAATTATCCCGGTCTGGCGGTTTGTATGATGAAGAAAAAGCCAGCAGTTTGAAAGACGGAAATGTGAACATACTCTTCACGGGAAGGATCGCACCGAACAAAAAGATAGAAGACCTGATAAAGATATTCTGGTTCTACAATCTAAACTTCAACGAAAAATCAAGGCTGCTGTTAGTCGGTAGCATAGGCCTTTCAAGTTACAAGAATGCCCTTGATTCATACATCTGTGAAAACAGTATAAAGAATGTTCTTTTTACGGGACACATTAGTGATTCCGAGCGCAATGCATATTACGAGGCTGCCGATATCTTTCTGTGCATGAGCGAGCATGAGGGGTTCTGTATTCCTCTGCTTGAAGCCTTCCAGTGGAAACTCCCTGTAGTCGCATACAATGCGAGTGCCGTCCCCGATACCATGGGGAACGCAGGAGTTCTGGTCAACACAAAAGAACCGGCGGCAATATGCCGTGTTATAGAGGAGCTCCTTAAGAACAAATCGTACAGGCAGAACATAATCGACGGCCAGCTCCAAAGATTGTCCTGCATGACCCTTTCCGCTCACGACGATGAGTTCGTTCAGCTCCTTCAGACGGTTGCCGGTGGAGAATGGGAACTGCGGAAATCATCCAAATCCGTATGGTTTTCACCATTGCCTCAGTATCACCAAACTCACGAGACTCACGAACCGTTTCTTCAGAGAAATTCCATTTCAAAAGTACTGGAGTTCTCAAAAAACGGTGGAATTGTCATTTGTGGAGCGGGAGTAGCAGGTACGAAGCTCGCAGACTGTCTTCTTTCCTTAGGCGGTGTAAAAATCAATGCCGTCTGTGATGCGGCTAAAGCAGGATCCGTCATGAGCGGGTTCAATGTGGTTCCGTATGATGAATGTATACGGCTTTTCCCCAATTCCTTCTATATAATAACGGCTCAACAGTATTTCTTGGATATAGCGTTTGACCTTGCGTCAGCAGGAGTCCCGAAATATAACATGGTCGTGTTCGATAGTGCCAGGAGAAGGCTGGTCTGTTGCAGCAAGGAATAAGGACAACCGTGTACCATTGCCGTCTTTTACCGAATGCATTATTTTCTTGTCACCTTGATATATGCACAGCCTCCATTTCTGCGTCGTAATTCCCATTTACAAAGCAAATCCTCTGGATGACGAGCTTTTCTCCATAAAAACCACCGTGGAAAAGATGCCTGGTATCCCCGTATTCTTTGTTGCACCAAAGAAGCTTGATATATCAGCCTATGCCTCATTCCCTTCCATAGGAATCCTGCGCTTTCCCGACCGGTACTTCAAGAACCTATACGGCTATAACCGCCTGATGCTGAGTTTGAGCTTCTACAGGAGGTTCCGAAATTACAAGTACATCCTCATCGTGCAGCCGGATGCCCTCATTCTACGGGACAAGGCATATCTGGATGAGCTTCTGGACGGAAACGACTATGATTACTGGGGAGCTCCATGGAAGGATAAAATTGCATTAAATAACATCAATTTCTTCCTGTACAGAAAATGGCTTCAGAATTTTAATTTCCTATTGAGTTTTTTCAAAAAAAAGGACCTGATCTGCGAGGTAGGGAACGGGGGACTTTCGCTCAGAAACATCAGCAAGACAGTCGCCCTGCTTAAAAGCAAATTCCTGGCAAAAACACTGTGGGGAGCAAATGAGGATGCTTTCTTCTCCTACTTCGGGCAGGAGAACAAGGTCGGTTTCACACTTGCCCCCGTGGGTCTTGCAAACAGATTCAGTTGGGAAGGCCTGTTACACGACAATCTCCATTATGAGGATCTTTCTTTCGGGCTGCACAACTGGAGAACATATTTCCCTGACATCATGAGATACTGGGAAACACTGAGCGTGACTCCGAATTTTTTCCATAAACCGTATGTTTACAAAATCGGTGATACCGTTTCTTTCTGTACGGAGGGATTCAACGCAACCCCGTATATGCTTTCAGGATTTTATGATACCGGTAAGGCAGGTTCCTGGACAGTGGACGACAGCGCCGAACTCCTTTTCCGAATTGGCGGTCATAAGGAAGGAAATACAATTCATGCCGAGATAGTCCTGTCTGACGTATGGTCAGGCTGCAAGGCTGTCCTCATATATATTAACGGAGCCTTTCTGGCGCTTAGACCTGTCTTTGGAAAAACGATAACGTTCGATTTCAGATGCGAATCCTCCGTCCTCCTGCTCAGGCTCGTCATGCTGAATCCTTTTACGCCTAGTTCCCTTGAGCTTGGCAGCCAGAGACTTCGCCTGGGGATATGCATAAAAAGCCTGCGCTTTACAGAAGAAGATTTGTATATCTACGGTGCAGGGAAAATCGGCCGGTCAGTACTGCGGCAGATGCGGAGCCTCTGCATGGAACCTGCAGCCTGCCTGGTCGCCGATACGACCCGCAATCCTTCTTCTCTTGTCGGCGTTCCCGTCATGGGCATTCAGGATATTGATATCATGAATGCCCGCGTTGTCGTAGCTGTCGGCCGGAAGCTCTGGGACGAAGTCAGGACCGCACTTACTGATAAGGGGTTTACTAAAGTAGAGCTGTATACGGACTTTTTCAGCCGAATACAGTGCTGAACCGAATGCACGGCTCCATCGACAAACTACCGGTACAATCAAGGGGGCATACTATGCCAACAATCTCAGCGATACTGCTCGTCTCTGACAGTCAGAAATATGAGCTGCGGCAGTCGCTGCTTTCCGTCTGCTCGCAGTCGAGACAAGCGGACGAGGTCATAATCGCCGACACCTCATCCGGTACCGGGAACCATGATTTCGTAAAAGATTTGCTCCAGGAAAGCGGGAAATACATTTCCGTTGATTCTTCCGGGACTGGACAGGTTTCCGGCCGTATGAGGTTCGAAAGCGGTGCCAGGAATTCAACCGGTGACTACCTTGCCTTCCTGAAGGCCGGGGATATCTGGAACGAAGATAAGCTGAAAACTGTTGCGGCAGCACTGGAAAAGGAAGGCTGTCCAGATCTTGTCATTCATTCGTGCCTCCGGCGGATCTGCACGAGCGATGAGACGGTCTGCGTACAGGAGCTTCCGGATACCCCCCAGTTCCCCGTCTTCTATGCCCTGTCCTTCATGTCCGCAGCCGTCATGAAGCGGAACGCATTCTTTGCCCTGGAAGCGTTTTCCGCGGAAGAACTTGAAAAGCTTCGGACCGTTCCGATTGATGCCGTCCTGTCAAGCCTGAGGAGTGATGCCCGGAAAGACCGGCTTCAGGAAGAAAAGCGATTCTGGGATGACAACTACGGCTGGCTGAAGGAAAAATCCCTCCTCCAGCCGGCGGCACTGTTCTGCATCCGGACCTTCCAGAAAAGGATACCGTCGAAAGACAGCTACATGGATTTCGCCGGGAACGCCGGGCTTTCCGCTTCGGACTGCATTGAAGTGCTGTTCGGGAAAGACGATTTTGCCCGTACGGTTGAGCTGGTGCCTTCTGACGGGAAGCTTGCAGAACGCAGGCAGCGCTTCTATGTGTTTGCAAGGAACTGGCTTGAATTCAAGACTGCAGGCGGACATGTCAGCGAGAGGCTCCGGTTCCGGGGACTGTCAAAAATTGCGGTCTACGGGGCCGGGAAACACGGCAGTATTCTGTACAGCGAACTTCGAAATTCGGATGTGCAGATCCTGTTCTGGCTTGACTCATCCCCCCGGGCGGACTCATTCCTCGGCATTCCCGTATTCCGGGAAGTCTCAAGGGAAACGGCTGACAGTGTCGACGGCATAGTCGTCACGCCCTTCCTTGAGTTCACGGCAATCTCTGAGTCCCTGAAGCAGTCCGGATTCAGAAAAATCATTTCCATAGAGGACGTGACGAAATAGCCATGGCAAAACTGGACATCCGTTTCTATGGAAAGTGTGAAGCCACCTCCCTGACCGGTCAGGAAAAGGACATTGCCCGCTATATATACAGGAATTCCTCCGGTGAAGACTATTCCGAGGCGATAAAGGGCGACGGAAGATATTTCATCAGATATAATTTCAGCGACTACCGGTCCGCCATTTTGAGGTGGTACCCGTTCAGGACTGGTTCCGATGTACTGGAGATAAATGCTGAATACGGGGCAATGACGGGTGCGCTGTGCGATGCCTGTGCTTCCGTTACCGTCACCGAGGATTCCCTTTTCAGGGCACGGCTCATCTGTGACCGTTATGCGGGACGAGGGAACCTGACGGTATATGCCGCGGATTACCGGGATATCGGATTCGGGCGGATGTTTGACTACATAGTGTTCTTCAGGACCCTGGAAACGGTCCCTGATCCTGCAGAGGTACTTGTACATCTGAAAAGCCTGCTCAGGCCCGGCGGAGTACTCCTTCTGGAAACGGAAAACCAGTACGGCATCCAGTACCTTGCCGGGAGGAAGGAGTCTCACTCCGGCATTCCGTTCGACAGCATCGCAGGCTATCCGGGCAGGCAGAGCGGCAGGGGCTACAGCAGGGCAGATCTTGATGATCTGCTCGTCAGGTCCGGCTTTCCGTTCCGGCGTTTTTTCTATCCCTTCCCTGACTATATTGCTCCGAGGGCCGTCTATTCCGATGAAGGACTGCCGGAAGCAAACATAACCGAGCGGCTTACCGTCACGTACCATGAAGGTTCTTCCTACGCAGTCGCCGGGGAGGAACAGCTTTTCATAGACTGCGTAAGGAACAGGGTCTACCCGTTCGTCTCCAACCACTTTATTGTGGAGGCTTCTGGTTCTGCATCTGCGTTGTCCGGCGTCAGGTCATGTACGCTCAGCCCCTACCGGGTGCGGGAAAAAGCCTTTGCCACGATAATACGCTCCGACGGAATTGTGCAGAAGAAGGGCATGTTCCCCGAGTCAGCGGGGTATGCCGCATACCTGCAGGCCATTTCAGACGAACTTGCCAAGACAGGTGTTGAGGTCCTGCCGATGAGGCGGGAGGGGAACTCCCTTTTCATGGATTTCGTTGAGGCAGATACGGTACAGATGGTTCTGCGGAAACTGGTAAAATCAGGTGACAGGAAAGGGGCTGCAGAGAGAATATTCAGCATTTTCGACAGGATCTGGGAGAACATCCTGCAGTCATCCGTACTGTCTGACCGGTGTGCCTTCGGCACAGGGGGACTTGACGTAGGACCGATTTTAAAGAAAGCCTACGCCGAAATGGTAACGATAAACAGCTTCTGGACGGACGACGGCCTGCTTTTTTTCGATCAGGAAGTCGTGAAGGATGATTACCCCGCCAGATATGTCCTGTGGAGGAGTATCCATCTGCTTTACGGGCAGCAGCCTGATGCGGAGGACGTCATACCGAGGAAACGGATGCTTGAGCATTATGGGATTACGGCTGCCACGGAAGAACTGTTCGGCAGGCTGGAAGCAGAACTCGGCGAATCCGAAAACCCCTATATTGTTTTCTTTGACGGCGCCCCTTCTCCCGGACAGACGGCGCGGAACAGGATGAAGCTTCTGGAGTGCGGTGATGGCAGATGACTTGAGTGCAATAGGACACTACAATACCGGCTACATCTGCGGGGTGTTCGACCTTTTTCATGCGGGGCACCTCGCCATCCTCCGCCGCTGCAGGGAACACTGTGACCGACTCATTGTGGGCGTTGACTCCGACGACCTAACGGAGCTGTACAAGTCAAGGAGGCCCGTCATAAATCAGGATGACCGTATGGATATCATACGTGCAATACGCTACGTGGATGAGGCCGTACTCGTTGATTTTCATAACGATTCACCCGAACGTGCATGGGAGCTGTACCGATTCGACGTGCAGTTCTGCGGCGACGACCATGAAAAGGCTCTGCAGGGAGCAAGGATCTGGCTGCGGGAGCACGGGTCCGACCTCGTGTTCTTCCCGTACACAAAAAGAATCAGTTCGACAATGATAAGGAAACAGACAGGGAGGCAGCAGGATGAGTGACGGGACATACAAGACCGGATATGTCTGCGGGTTCTTTGACGGACCGCCCGGCATGGAAACTATTCAGCTGCTTGCAGCGTGCAGGAGCCGGTGCAGCCGGCTTATAGCCGGCTGCATTTCCGACGACCTGATGCTGAGGCTTCTGGACCGGCCTCCCGAGTACCCTTTTGAAACAAGAAAAAAGGTCCTGCTCCAGCTCCGCAGTGTCGACGAAGTTGTTGAAGTCGGCTGGGACAACTTCGGCAGGCAGGAAAGCTTCGGGCAGCTGCACTATGATGTCTGCTTCTGCGGTTCGGAGTACGGGCTGCCCTATCTGCAGGACAAGGCATTCCTTGAGAAACGCGGAGCAGAGCTCAGTCTGCTTCCAGGACTGACTCTTGACCTGCACGGCAGGGCCCTGGAAGCGGCACTGGACTCCGCGTCCAAGGACAGGGACATCGTGCTTTTCGGAACCGGCAGGTATTTTGATGCCTATATGAAAATATGCGGGGACAGGTTTCCGCCCCGCTATGCCGTGGACAGTGATGTACGGAAGCACGGGACGGAAAAGGGAGGAGTCAGGATTTTCAGCCCGGACAGGCTCCTGGAGCATGCAGAAAAGAAGCCGTTCGTCGTAATATGCGCCAAAAACTGTACGGAAATGAAGGAACAGCTTGTACAGCTCGGCGGCATAGACTTCAGGACCCTGTACGCCGCCGGGGAATTCGCCCTCTGTGACGAATACGCAGTACTGCTCGGAGAAGAAAAAGCGTATGTGAAAGAATCCCACCGGATGCTGCTGCTGTGCCTCCGTGAATTCGACCGGGTGTGCAGGAAGTACGGCCTGAAATACTTCCTGCAGGGAGGAAGCCTCATCGGGGCCGTTCGGCACCATGCGCTCATTCCCTGGGATGACGACGCTGACGTCGCCATGTTCAGGGAAGACTTCGAGAAGCTCAAATCCGCTGCGCAGTCAGAATGGGGGAGCGGGGATTTCCGCCTCGTGTCCTATGACGGAATCGGCAGGAACGTATTCCACGACTTCATGACCCGGCTGGTGTACGTAAAGGAAAGCATCCCGACCAGTGCCCTCAGGAAGAGCGGAGGCCGCCTGCGGCCGGAGCTGAAGGACAGGATGGTCATGGACATATACATCCTGGATGAGGCAGACGGAGATGAACGGAAGCATGCTGCCCAGGTTTTCAGGATCAAAACCCTGTACGGACTGGCAATGGGACACAGGGTACGGATTGCCCCCTCTGACTATGAAGGCTGCAGCGCCTTCGTAAAGGCAGCCGTACGCTCCCTGTCCCTTCTGGGCAGGCTGCTTCCCCTGCCGCTGATTTTCCGGCTCTATGAGCGGACTTGCCGTAAATACCGGATGAGGGCCGGCAGCTCCGGCAGGGTATATGAGGTGAATTCCCCCCTGTGTAACCTGAACATGAGAATAGACAGGTCTCTGTTCGGAAACGGAACCTGCCTTGACGTCTCAGGATATGCCGTCATGGTTCCGGAACATTACGCAGAGTACCTTGAAGTGCACGGCTACCGTAATTTCATGCAGTTCCCGCCGGGAAACGTGCGGAAGCCGACCCACTGGATAAAGACCCCCGGGGTCAAGTACACACTGTAGCCGTATCTGAAAGGAGCTTTTCCCGTTACCATGAAATCGTTCAACACATTCTCAGAAATCTGCAGGAAATCCCTGTACATATTCGACCGCAGGCAGAAGCGACGCCTCGTATTCATGATCCTGATATCCTTCATGGAGGTAGCCTTCGAGCTTGCAGGTGTCGTCTCGGTCTACCCCTTCATTGCCCTGATCCTGAACCCCGGGATGATACAGAGTAATGCGGTTCTCCGCTTCCTCTATCAGGTGTCGGGCTGCAGGAGCAACGAGGCCTTCTTCGCCCTCGTCGCCCTGGGAATCATCCTCCTGTACCTGGTGAAGAACGCCTTCAACGCAACCGCAGGCTACTTCCGCTACGGCTTCGTGTGCAACACGCAGCGGGAAATCAGCGTCCGCCTGATGCGGGGCTACATGGGCGAAAGCTATACCTTCTTCCTGAAGAACAACTCCTCCGTCCTGATGCGGGGCGTCGGAGGCGACGTGAGTACCTTCTTTAACATGGTACTCCAGTGCCTCTACTTCTTCTCGGACGGCCTCATCATACTCTCCTTCGGCTCCGTCCTCTTCTTCATGGACTTTACGCTCTCCCTCACCTGCTTCATCGTCATGTTCCTGTTCGTCGCCGTCTTCGTCCGGTGGAATAAGAAGCGGGCGGCGCACTACGGGAAGAAGACACAGGAGGTCTCCGGCCGTACGACGCAGTGGCTGCAGCAGGCATTCGGCGGAATAAAGGAAATAAAAATCCTCCGCCGCGAGGAGTACTTCATCCGCAACTTCGAGGAGAACTGCGCCGCCGCAAACAGGATGGGCCAGCGCTTCATGTTCCTGAACCAGATCCCCCACATCGTGCTGGAGTGCTTCTGCACGGCGGCAGTCCTCTCCGTCATCGTCGTCAGGGTCTTCCAGGGGACGGACGTGAACGTCTTCATGCCGAAGATGGCCGTCTTTGCCATGTCCCTGTTCAGGGTCTTCCCGCGCGTGAGCCGCCTGAACCAGAGCCTGAACACGATGATCTTCTCCTACCCCTTCCTCAGCACGGTTTACAATGACATCAGGCTCACCGAAGGCCATACGGCGGAAGTCCGGCAGGATCAGGATGCCGGCAGGAAGGAAGGCGGACTGACCTTTGAGTCGGAAATCAGGCTGGAGGACGTGCACTATACTTATCCAAATACGGAGGCTGAGGTCCTGTCGGACATCAGCCTGACCGTGAAGAAGGGGCAGGCGGTCGGGCTTGTGGGGGCGTCGGGGGCGGGCAAGAGCACGCTGGCGGACGTGCTGCTTGGAATCCTGGAGCCTGCCGGCGGCAGGATTCTGTGTGACGGGAAGGACATTGCACTCCATGCGGCCGAGTGGTCGGCGAAGCTCGGCTATATCCCCCAGTCGATCTTCCTTTCCGACGACACCATACGGAACAACGTCGCCTTCGGTCTTGAGGTCGGCCCTGAGGTTGACCGGAAGGTGTGGGAAGCGCTGGAGCGGGCCCAGCTTGCAGACTACGTGCGTACCCTGCCGGAAGGGCTTGATACGATGGTCGGCGAGCGGGGCGTGCGGTTCTCGGGCGGCCAGCGGCAGCGGATCGGCATTGCCCGCGCCCTGTACAACAACCCCGACATCCTCGTCCTCGACGAGGCGACGAGTGCGCTGGACAGCGAGACTGAGCAGGCCGTTATGGATTCGATTGAGCGCCTGCTCGGGCACAAAACCATGGTCATCATAGCCCACCGCATTACGACTGTACGGAACTGCGACGTGATCTACCGGGTTGAAGGCGGCGGGGTCCGGCAGGTCACGTACGAAGAGCTGCTGAAGAGCATCAGGTAACGGGACGCACCTCATGGCACTGATCAACACGAATGACCCGTATGTCCGGGAGTACTGCGGGACGCATCCAGGGGCGGACCTCGTACTCTCCGAGCTTGCCGCCCTGAAGGAGGCCCGCCTCAGAAAATACGGGCTGCTGCAGGACGGCGGCAGCCCGGCCGGCCTGAGTACGAGGGACTGGTTCAGGAAGGTGAAGGCGGTGCAGGTGGACCTGCTGCGGGAGCTGAAGCGGGTCTGCGACGGGAACGGGCTCAGGCTCTTCCTGACGTACGGCTCGCTCCTGGGGGCCGTCAGGGACGGCGGGAGGATAGACGGGGACGACGACATCGACGTTGCGCTCATGCGGGATGACTACGATGCCCTCGTGCGCCTCGCACCTTCGTTCAGGGCCCCCTACTTCCTGCAAGACAATTACAGCGATGACTGCTTCTACGGCGGCTACATGAAGCTGCGCAACTCGGAGACGACGGCGATAGTCCCGCAGAACTGGTACGTGGACTGCAATGAGGGCATCTGCATCGACATCTTCCCCGTTGACCGCTGCTTCGGGTCGGAGCTGCGGGAGCGCAGGAAGCTCAGGCGGATACGGACGCTGCAGCGCCTCCTGTTCGCAAAGAGCTACGGCTTCTTCGCACGCTTCAGGGACATGCCGCTTCCGGTCTGGAAGGCCTATAAGTATGCGGGAAAGCCCTTTTCCCGCCGGAAGCTGCTTGAGGAGCTCGACGATGCGTTCCGCTCGCATGACGGCAGGGGCGGCAGGCTGTGCATCTACACGCATTACGGGAAGGCCGGGGCCGCAGTCTATATGGATGCCGCCTCATTTAAGGAGGTCGTTACCGTACCGTATGAGGGGATGGACTTCTCCGCCCCGAAGGGCCTGAAGGACGTCCTTGAGGGCTTTTACGGACCTGACTGCCTGCGGCCCGCGGACCGGAGGGAGGGCCTGCATGCCTTCTACCGGCCTGACGTCCCCTACACGGCATACAAGGAGCGCTTCACCCGCCTGTTCACGTCCGTACCGGACGGTAACAAAGCCCTGGTGGTCTTCGGCGATGCGGAGCTGTTCGGTGAATATACAAAGCGCTTCCCGGGGGCCGCATACAGGCCCGCGGCGTTCATCCCCTGCGGGGATGAAGGGAAGCCCGGGGAACTCGACCGGCTCAGGGAATGCGACCCGGCCTCCACGTTCGTCGTCATCGCCGCCTTCGACTTCCTGTCCGCCGAGGATGAGGTCAGGGCTCTGGGCTTCAGGGACTATGCGATCTACGTCTATGACAGGAACTGGCTCTTCCTCCCGGACCTGAAGGCATCACGGAAGAAGTATCTGGAGGAAAAGGACGGCAGGCAGAAGCGCTGACGCAGCCGGCCTCAACGGTCTTCCGGCTCCCCTTCCCGGCATGCGCGGAGCCTCTTTTATATAGCAAAGCCCCCGGGCTGTCATGACGTGCACTGCACTTCACGGCATCCCGGGGGCTTTTTGTTTCTGTCCGCCTGGTTTGCTGCGTGCCGGTTAGACTCCCCGCCCGGCACTTCTTATTTCATCCTTACTGAATACACGATTTCCCTCACTCCCCGAACTGTCCCATCAGCGTTTCCAAAATCCTTTTGAGCGTCATGGCATCTTCCTGCGAAAGCGTGAAACATGCTGCCATCTTTCCTGGAATACCCGCTGCCTTCTCCTTAAGTGCCCGGCCAGCTTCGGTTATCTGCACGTCAAGGTTCCGCTCGTCCTCCTTTGCCCGTTCCCGGCTGACGTAGCCCTTGGATTCAAGCTTTTTCAGCACGGGGGTGAGGGTGCCTGAGTCGAGGAAGAGCCGTTCGCCCAGTTCCTTGACGGTCAGTTCCTCCTGCTCCCACATCACCATCATCGTGATGTACTGAGTGTAGGTGAGGTCAAGCTCGTCCAGAAAGGGCTTATAACGGCGCACAATCTCCTTTGAGCAGGCGTAGAGGGGAAAACAGAGCTGATTTTCAAGCAGCAGCGGGTCATAGTTCTTCGGCATGACGTTCCCTCCTTCCGGTCTTTTAGAGAACCTTCTCGATTTCAGCCTTTACCGTTTCCATATCCACCGTCGGTTCAAAGCGCTTCAGGATGTTTCCTTCACGGTCAATCAGGAATTTCGTGAAGTTCCACTTGATATCTCCGCTCTTCTTGTAGTTCCAGTCCTGTATCTTGAGGAAGGCGGACATCGCCAGTCCGGCCTTGCTGGTGCCGAAGCCCTCGAATGTCGTATTTGAGGTAAGGTACTTGAAGAGGGGGAGGGCGTTCTCGCCGTTCACCTCGACTTTGGCGAACTGGGGAAAGCTGATGCCGAACCTGCCCTTGCAGAATGTATGGATTTCCTCGTTGTCGCCGGGTGCCTGGTTGCCGAACTGGTTGCAGGGGAAGTCGAGAATCTCAAGGCCCTTGTCATGGTCTGCCTCGTAAATCTTCTGCAGATCCTCGTATTGAGGCGTAAAGCCGCAGCCTGTCGCCGTGTTTACGATAAGCAGAACCTTTCCCCTATAAGCTGCCATTGAAAGTTCCTCTCCTGTCCTTGCCTTGAATGTAAAATCGTACATGCTCATCAGATTTCCTCCTGTCTCAAAAATCTCTGTTTTGATAAATTAGATTGTGTACAATTAACTTGTATCATTCTTTTTATTTCCTGTCAAGCTGTTTTGTGATTTTCCGGTTTGTGTTTTTCTTCTGCCCTGTTAGGAGGCAGGCTGCGTGCAGAACCATTGGGTCTGTCTCAAAAGGCGTTCGCATTTGAAACAGGCTTCCATTATGACTGTTGCTTTCCGATCCTGAATTGCGTCTCGTACAGCTGCGCATAGACGCCCTTTGAGCCGCTGCCTGCACCGAGCAGTTCTTCGTGCGTCCCCCGTTCCACGATCATGCCGTCCTGCACGACGAGGATCTCATCGGCGGCGAGGATGGTGGAAAGCCGGTGTGCAATGAGGATGCTCGTACGTGCGTCTATGAGCGGATCGATTGCATCCTGTATCTTGCGTTCGGAAATGGAGTCGAGTGCGCTGGTCGCTTCGTCGAATATCAGCAGGGCAGGATCCTTGAGCAGGACGCGGGCTATGGAAATCCGCTGCTTCTCGCCGCCGGAGAGCTTGAGTCCCCGGTTGCCGACGAAGCTGTCAAGCCCCTGTTCCTGTGAGCAGATGAAGTCCCAGATGTTTGCCGTCCGGCAGGCTTCCTCCAGCTGTGCCTCGCTTGCGTCTTCCTTTGCATACAGGAGATTGTCGCGTATCGTTCCGTTAAAGAGGTAGGTTTCCTGGCTCACGATGCCGATGTTCCGCCTCAGGTAGCCCAAGTCCAGCCTGCGCACATCGATTCCGTCAAAGCTCACGCTGCCTGCGGTTACGTCATAGAGTCGGGGAATCAGGTGTACCATCGTGCTCTTGCCCGAGCCGGAAGGTCCGACGATGGCAATGCTTTTCCCCGGTTCGAGCGTGAAGGATACGTCCTTGAGGATCTGCCGCTCCGGGCTGTAGGAAAAGTACACGTGGTCAAAGACGATCCGGCCTTTGGCGCCGGTCGCACCCGCCCCAGCCGCATCGGGTCCAGTCGCTGCATCCGCTCCATCTACCTCTGCCGCTGCATTCGGCATGACCGTGCCCGGCGCATCGGGCGTAATCGCGTCCGGGGCGTTCTGAATTTCCACCGGCATGTCCAGGTATTCAAAGATGCGGGTGAACATCGCCATGCTCCGTATCCAGTCCACCTGGATGTTTAACAGCTGGTTTACCGGTCCGTACATCTTGCCGAGCAGGGCAACGAAGACGGTGATGTCGCCGACCGTGAGCGTCGGATCGCCGCGCATAATCAGGATGCCGCCTGCCAGGTAGAGCAGCATGGGGCCGATGCTTGCAAATGTGGAGAGGGCGACGCGGAACCAGCGTCCCGCCATGCCTTCGCGGATGTTCAGCCTGACCATGCGTCTGTTGACCGCTTCGTAGCGCGAGTATTCGTCCTGCTCCTTGCCGAAAAGCTTGACCAGCAGCTGCCCGCTGACGGAAAGGGTCTCATTTAGGATGCCGTTTATCTCGTCGCTGCATTCCTGCGCTTCCCGGGTGAGCGACCAGCGGGTTTTCCCTGCGCTCCTCGTCGGGATGATGAAGAGGGGAATAATCAGCACGCCGAGTGTGGCGAGCATCCAGTTCTTCTGGTACATTGCCAGCAGGGCGACGATGAGGGTAATGGTATTGGACAGGATGCTCGCAAGCGTACCGCTGACCACCTGCTGTACGCCGGAGATGTCGCTCGTCATGCGGGTAATGATGTCACCCTGCTTGTGACTTGTAAAGAAGGATTGCGGCATCTGCTGCAGGTGGGCGTACATCGTGTTTCGGAGATCGTAGGTGATGTGCTGGGCTATCCAGCTGTTCAGGTAGCTTTCAAGCACCCCGATCAGGTTCGCTCCGAGCGTAACGGCGAGCGAGAGCAGGATCAGGGTAACGAGGGCACGGAAGTTCCGGCCGATCAGGCCTTCGTCGATGATCCGGCCGGTCAGGACGGAAGGTGTCAGGCTGAACACCGATGATACGGCAATTGCGGTGAAGACGAGCAGCATCTGCTTCCAGTAGGGGCGCAGGTAGGACAGGATGCGCCTGATGAGCGCACCGGTCACCTTAGGGCGGTTTGCCTTCTCCTCTTCCGTCAGGAAAGCCCGCCCCATCCTGCCGCCGGGCACTCCGGATCCTCCGCCCGGACCTCCAAAAGTTCCGCCGGGTCTCCCTCCCGGACCGGAGAGTCCGCCCGAACTGCTGCCTCCCGTCCCTCCCGGCGGCATGTCAGCCTTCTTCGCTTTCGCTCAGGCCGAAAATCCTGCAGGAGTTCGTCCAGAGCTGTGCACTCAGCGCTTCCAGATCCATCTGGACCATCTGGGCAAGGAATTCCGCCGTTGCCGGCAGGAATGACGGCATCGTCCGCTTGCCCCGGTACTTGGCGGGAACCATGAAGGGGCTTTCCGTTTCAATCAGAATCCGGTCAATGGGGATGTTCAGCACCGTCTCGTGCAGGTTCTGGGCATTCCGGTAAGTCAGGTTGCCTGCGAAGGAGAAGTATACGTCCAGTCCCGCATCCAGACACTGGGCGGCATAGGCTGCGTTCTCGCTGTAGCAGTGGAATACGGCTCCCTTGGGGGGAATGCGGTCACGGAGGATTTCATAGATATCCTTGCCGGCTCCCCGGTTATGGATGATGACGGGCTTGTCAAGGCTCTGCGCCATTTCCAGCTGGGATATGAACAGCTCTATCTGGCTCCGCTTGTCGCCGTACTGCTTCTCGTAGTCCAGCCCCGTCTCGCCGATGGCAACGACCTTGGGCAGCTTTACGCTTTCTTCTATTATATTGCGCCAGTCGTCTCCCGGCGCAACGACTTCCGCCGGGCTGACACCGACGGCATGGAAGACGCCCTTCTTTGTCTTGAGCAGGACGTATTCCTTCTTGAAGTCATGGAGGCTGTTGTTGATTGAGACAATCCGGGTAACTCCGGCAAGTTCCGCTTCCTTTATGGCCCGGTACTGCTTGATGGGGTCGTCAAAAAGTAGCCCGATATGGGCGTGAGTATCAAAAAAATGCATCGTTTTCCTCTGTACTGCAGAACCGGTACACGGCAGTACGGCGGTTCGTACCGCCTGCCGGTTTCCGGCTTGCGGGAACCCTGTTCCGGTCACCGCAGGTTGCTGTCGACCAGCTTCAATAGTCCGCTGCGGCATACACCGCAGGAAGGTTTTGAAGCTGCCTATCTGAATAAAAATAAAGTAGGGCTCCCGATCTGCTCCCGTACGGGGCAGTTTTCAAGATTCCCTACGCTCGCTGAGGCTATCAATTCCATTTTATCAGGAAACAGAAGAAAAATTATGCTTCCAGATAAAATATCAATCCCTTATATCCGATATTTTATCATAGCAGGCTTTCCCTGTCAAATGAAATTCAAGCAGCGCCCTTGATTATTTGACGGTAACCTGTTAGAATAGATGCTAGACTACCTGTAAAAGGTAATGTGAAAAAGGAGAATTCCCCGTGGCCCGCACGAGAAGATATAAAAATTTTGAGAAAAACTTTGTCTCGCGGATTGGTGACGGGCTTGCAGGCTTTTTCTCCCTTATCGGCCGTGGACTGGCAAAGGTGTTCCACCTGTTCGACGAAAAAATCACGGTCATGCTCGTTCCCCATTCAAACGGACGGGCCTTCAGCATTCAGACAAACGTATTCGCAATGGTCCTCGGCCTTGTCCTCCTCGGAGGCATCACCGGTTCCTTCGTCTATTTCAATAAGCGGGCCATCGGCAGTGAGATTGAAAACCGCCGTCTCCGTGCGGAAAACAAAGAGACGCTTGCATCGCTCGATGAGCTCCGTGACGAGAACGACAACCTGCTCAAGAGTGCCCGCCGCTTTCAGGCTTCGCTTTCGACAACCCTGTCCCTTTTGGGTATCAGTGACGGCGGAAACAGCATGGAAGGCGTCAACGGTAACGGCGACCTTTCCTCCCTGTTCAGCAGCCAGGGCCTTGCGGCCGGATCCCTGCAGGAAACGCAGGACGTGCGGCAGCTGACAGCCTACCTTGACAGTGCCGTTCAGCCCGTCGAAGAAATCGGAAAGATGCTCGAAAACCAGAGCTCCCTCTTTACCGACATTCCGAACATCTGGCCCGTCAAGAACGGCATCGGCCATATTTCAATGGCATTCGGCCAGCAGATTCATCCGATTACAAAACAGTGGTATATTCATAAGGGAACGGATTTCAGTACCTGGCGGACAGGTGATCCTGTCGTTGCGACTGCGAACGGTCAGGTCGTTTCCGTCGGCAACGATGCAACCTTCGGTCTTTCCGTCATCATCAAGCACAAATACGGCATCTACACCCGCTATGCTCACCTGAATACCATCCGCGTCCGCAGGGGCGATGACGTTACCCAGGGGCAGGTCATCGGAACAATCGGTAATACGGGCATCACGACCGGTGCCCACCTGCACTATGAGGTTCACATCGGTACGACCGTCGTTGATCCGGCGAAGTACATCAACATTAAATAGCCAATGTCAATTTTCAGCCCGGAAGACGCTTCAATCAATAATCTCCTGAACGCAGGTTCCTCAATCCGGGGCAATGTCCGCATTTCCGGTTTCATGCGGGTTGACGGCGACATAGACGGCAATCTGGAATGCAGCGGAGCAGTCATCATCGGCGAAAAGGCGCGGGTCCGGGGCAACATTACCGCCCGGTCAATCACGGTTTCCGGCATTGTGCTCGGGGACATCTGGGCACCGGAAGGCGTGCACCTGACTCCCCGCTCGGTGGTGCTCGGCGATGTGCAGACCCACAGCTTCCGGGCAGATGAAGACGTCGTATTCGACGGACACTGCATCTCGCTCAAGGACGATGCCGCATACAGCGAGGCTTCGGAGCGCTGGCAGAACGCAAAGGCGATTAGTGCGAAAGCTTTCCGGGCATAGGGGGCAGCGCTTTTCATGGACATGGACAGCGTAAGCAGCAGCGTAAACAACGCGACGGGCCTGTACTTCGCTGGTCTCCAGGGAGCGCAGGAACAGCTCAGGGCGAAGAAGAAGGAAGAGGTTAAGAAAACTCCCCGGAACAGCTTCGTGAGTGCCCTGCAGCGGTCACACGAAGAAAAGGAACTGGAAGAAGCGGGGCTGCCCAAGGAAATCGTCGGGATGGACAGCGCGGATGCGGTGATCTTCCTGAAGGATGCGGCGGACATTGCCGCGGACCGGCTTAAGAGCAGGCAGACGCCGGAGAACTTTGCCGACTACCGCAAGAAGGTGACGCAGTTCATGCGCTACATCGTCAAGTACAACTTCAAGCGCGTCCAGAAGAAGCACTACCGGTCCAACCCCAAGCGGCACCTGAAGCTGAACGATTACGTACAGATTCAGGTAGTAAACCAGAAGCTCGACGAGATGGCCCGCTGGCTCATCTCCTCCCACCGGGACACCCTCGGGATGCTCTCGCGGATTGAGGAGATTTCGGGTCTCCTCGTGGATCTTATGGCAACCTAGGGCTGTCCCGGGCGCGGCGGGAACTGTCCTGAGTTCAGCGGGAACAAAGGCCGGGCAGCAGGATTGTTTTCGGCCGGGTTATCCTGAGTTCGGCAGTGACGAAGGCCGGGCGGCAGGATATCCGCTGCGGGCTTGTGCTGCAGGGCCCTGGATCCGAAGCGTCCGAAACGGTAAGTTTGAAACTGGAAAAAAGGAAAGGCGTATGTCTGATATATTTGAAACGGAGACTGATGACGATGAGGCAGAGCTCCGGGAACTGGAAGACTCTGACGGAGAAAGCTACGATGGCGGGGACAGCGGCAATTACGTTTTCCCCCATCCCCTCTACCGGCTCAAGCTGGACTATTCCAGTGAAGCCGTCTACGCGACTGCACCGAAGAAGCTTTCGTTAAAGCCGGGGGACTGTGTCCTTCTTCCCACCCGCTACGGCAGTGACCTTGCCCGCAACCTGGGGACGAGCGAGCACCCGGTCGGCATCAGGCCCTCTGATCTTGTCGAGGTTATCCGCCTTGCGAGCCAAAAGGATCTTGATCATGCCTGCGAGCTGGCAGCTCAGGAAGTGGATGCGGGCAAAGTCTTCCGCGAGAAGGTCAAGAAGCACGGCCTAGCGATGAAGCTGATTGCCGTCCACTTTCTTGTCGGCGAGCCGAAGGTCCTTTTCTTCTTTTCGAGCGACAACCGCGTCGACTTCCGCGAACTGGTCAAGGATCTGGTCGGTGTGTTCAAGATGCGCATCGAGCTCCGGCAGATAGGCGTGCGGGACGAAAGCCGCATAACCGGCGGCCTCGGCATCTGCGGCCGTCCCTTCTGCTGCCACTGCATCAGCGAGAAACTGCCGTCCGTCAGCATCAAGATGGCGAAGGAGCAGAACCTGAGCCTGAATTCCGCCAAGATTTCGGGGCAGTGCGGCCGCCTCCTCTGTTGCCTGAGCTATGAGAGCAAGGTCTACGAGGACGCAAAGCATACCATGCCGCCGGAAGGAACGCGCTTCTTCTACGATGAAACCTCTTTCCGCGTCAGCTCCGTCAATGTGATTACCGGAATGGTGCAGATTACCGGTGAGGACGGACGCGTCCTTGAGGTCAATGCCAGTCGCTTCTCCCGCTCGGGGGGCCGCTGGAAAATCGATGAGCGCGACAAGAAAAGCGGTGAAACCGTAAAATCGTGAGCTGGTAAAATGTGAAATTTCGTTGCAAAATTATCTTTTAAAGGTATAATGGAGGTATTATGGCAAGAACATCATATTTGACGAAGTTTTTTGTGATGCTGGGCCTCGGGCTTTCGCTTGTTTTTTCTCAGGTCTGTGCATACGATTTTTCGGATGAACCGGAAGTCAGCGGTTCCGTGGAGGCTGAAAGCCTGGAGGAACTGGGAACCCTTCGGGAAGTTTCTTCCGGCGAATATTCATTCGGGACCTATCCCCAGTCGCTCAAAGAGTCTGACGTCACGATTGACGAGGATGAGACCTTTGATACCGGCGGTGAGACATACTATCTTGGCAGCGACGGCAGCTGGTACCAGAAGGTCGTGGCTGCTCCGCGCGGCCGTTACAATTTTAGTGACGGAACCCCCATACTCAAGGGTAAGACCTACTATTTTAAGGTTGAACCGGTCAAGTGGACCCGCATGGTCGGAAGCAAGATCATCGTTTCGAACGATATCCTGACGGCCCGCCGCTATGCGGAAGCCCTCAATAATTACGAAACGTCCGAAATCCGCGAATTCCTGAACGATGATTTCTTGAATCAGGTGTTTACCAAGAAGCAGCAGCGCAAGATTGCCCTGTCTGAGGTTGACAACAGTGCCGAAAGTACGTCCGACGCCCGCAAGAGCTGGAACGGAACCGGTACGAACAGCTATGCGAGCGAGTCAACCGATGACATGATTTTCCTCCTGTCCGAGGCAGAAATAACGAGCGAGGAATGGGGCTTCAAGGGCTGCCGGGAAGACGATGACGAGCGGATCCGCTATCCTACGGACTATGCGCTTGCAGTCGGAGCCTACCGCAAGGCCGACCGCGATACCGGCTGGTACTGGCTCCGCTCTCCCTACTACAGCCAGAACGACTGCTATGCACTTGCCGTCACTGCAACGGGTTTTGCATACAACTTCGGCCACGTGAGCGATGTAAGCGGCGGGGTTGCACCTGCCCTTACCCTCTCCGAATAGGCCGTGCCGCAGTATAATACGGGAGCCTCCCCTGCCGCATGAAATCGTGTGGAGGGGAGGCTTTTTTTGTCCGCTGCGCCCTGCCCCGGGCCTTTCGCTGCTCCGCCGGGGCTGACAGGCATTTTATCGGGGGAAGGCACTCTGCCGGGCCTTTTGCTGCGCCGCCGGGGCTGACGGGCGTCTTGCCGGGAGAGGGGAACACCGCCGGGTACTGGTGTTTCCGGGAGACCCCGCCGCTTTTGAATCCTGCTTGAAGGAGGACCGCATGGCCGACAGCCATGAAAAGCTTGCAATCCTGAAATCATCGCTTTCTGCACTGGGCTCTGCCGCAATTGCCTTTTCCGGCGGGGTGGACTCTTCCTTTCTCCTGCGCGTCGCGCATGACGTCCTCGGCGAAAAGGCCGTTGCCGTTACGGTCATCTCCTGCTTTGTTCCCCGGCGGGAACAGGAGGAGGCTCGGGACTTCTGTACCCGGAACGGCATCCGCCAGCTTGAGCTTGCGGTCGACGTCCTTGCGCTTCCCGGCCTTGTGCGGAACCCGGCCGACCGCTGCTACCACTGCAAGAAGGCCCTGTTCACCCGGATTATTGGTCTTGCCGGGGACAGGGGCCTTTCCTGCGTCTGCGAGGGAAGCAACATGGACGATACGGCTGACTACCGGCCGGGACTGAAGGCCATTGCCGAACTGGGCGTGCGGAGTCCCCTGCGGGAGGCCGGCCTGTACAAGGCAGAAATTCGGGAGCTGTCAAGGGAGCTGGGGCTTCCCGGCTGGAACAAGCCGAGCTTTGCCTGCCTTGCAAGCCGCATTCCCTACGGGGAGCCCCTCACGAAGGAACGGCTTTCCATGGTGGAGCAGGCGGAGCAGCTGCTTCTGGACCGGGGCTTTTCCCAGTTCCGCGTCCGCATGCACGGGGGTAGCCTTGCCCGGATAGAGGTTCCTTCCGCAGAGCTTGCCCGGCTCTTTGCGGACCGGAATTTCCTCGTGCAGACATTCCGGGATCTGGGCTTTACCTACGTTACGATGGACCTGCAGGGCTACCGGACGGGGGCGATGAATGAAACGCTGGGAAAGGAGGCTGACTGATGGCGTTACCGGACTGTAAGGACGGCTATCTTGACCTGGGCTTTGCCAGGCTCGACACGGACCGGCGCAGGCGCACGGGCTTTCCGGAGGTCGTCTTCTGCCAGGGAAAGGAAGATGCCTTCCTGCGGGAGATTTTTACCCGCCTGTATGAGCAGAACGGGGAGGTCCTGGGAACTCGTGCAGACGGGAAACAGGCCGCCCTCATTCAGAAGGACTTCCCGCAGGCGCAGTATGACCCCCGTTCCCGCCTCATCAGGCTCGGGGGCAGGGCGGACAGGCCACTTGACGGGAACGTTGCAGTCTGTACGGCGGGTACGGCAGACATTCCGGTTGCAGAGGAGGCGGCGCAGACGGCCGAATTCTTCGGCTCCCGGGTGACCCGCCTGTTCGATGTCGGGGTGAGCGGCATTCACCGCCTGCTTTCCAGGCTGGACGAACTGGAACAGGCGAATGTCGTCGTTGCCGCCGCCGGTATGGAAGGGGCACTTGCGAGCGTCATCGGCGGCCTTGTGTCCGTTCCCGTCATAGCCCTGCCGACCTCGGTCGGCTACGGGGCGAACCTGGGAGGGCTTTCCGCCCTCCTGACAATGCTGAACTCCTGCGCGAATGGAATCAGCGTAGTGAACATAGACAACGGCTACGGGGCGGGCTATCTTGCGACCCAGATAAACCGCCTTGCCGTGCAGGGGCGGGTAACCGGAACTGACTGAGGGAGGCTGGTATGGCAGAAAAACAAAAGGACCTGTATCTGGAGTGCAGTGCGGGAATCAGCGGCGATATGGCAGTTGCGGCCTTGCTTGACGCAGGGGCAGATGCGGAAGTCCTGAATGCCGTCCTGCGGTCGATTCCGGCAGCCGGATTTCAGACCGAGATCCGGCGGGTCAGCAAAGGGGGCGTTGACTGCTGTGACTTCAACGTGATTCTGGACGCCGGGCACGAGAATCATGACCACGACATGGAGTACCTGTTCGGACACGAGTCCGGGGGCAGCCTGACAGAACACGCACATCATCACGAGCATGAGCATGACGGCCAGCACGAACACCATCACGACCACGGACATGACGACCTGCACGAACACGAGCACCCGGGACATGCCCACGAGCACCGGGGGCTTGCCGAGATAAACGCAATCATCGATGCGACGCAGATGACGGAAGGGGCGAAGTCGCTTGCCCGGAAAATCTTCAGGATTCTTGCGGAAGCCGAATCAAAGGCGCATGGAATTCCGGTCGGGCAGGTGCACTTTCATGAAGTCGGGGCCATCGATTCCATCGTGGACGTGATTGCCCTGGCGGTCTGCTTTGACAGCCTGCAGGTCGGAAAGGTTTACGTCCCGTCGCTGACCGAAGGCCGGGGGAGCATCCGCTGCCAGCACGGCATCCTGCCCGTGCCGGTTCCCGCTGTTGCAAACATCGTTTCGGCCTATGGCATTCCCCTTTCGTTCATCGGGGACCGCGGCGAGTTCGTCACGCCGACCGGGGCAGCCTTTGTCGCTGCCGTCCGCACCGATGCAGAACTTCCCAAATCATTCATCATCAGGAGAACCGGAATGGGGGCGGGAAAGCGGGCGTACGAGCGGCCGAACATCCTGCGGGCCTTTATTATAGAGGAAAACTGCGGGTCAACGTGCGGGGCAGCTGCGGACGGGGCGGGACGGCCGGTAGAATTCAACGGCGCCACCGCAGATACCGGCGATTACATCGTAAAGCTTGAAACGAACATCGACGACTGCACTGCCGAACAGCTCGGCTTTGTGTCGGAGGAACTGTTTAAGGCGGGTGCGCGGGACGTTTCCTTTATTCCCTGCCAGATGAAAAAGAACCGGCCGGCTACCCTGCTGAACGTCATCTGCGGTGGGGCGCAGGTTCCGGCGCTGGAAGCGCTCATCTTCCGCCACACGACGACGATCGGTATCCGGCGGGTGAAATATGAGCGGACGGTCCTGCCCCGCGAGCCGTTTACGGTACAAACCGCATGGGGCGGAGCGCAGGCAAAGAAAGTCCGCCTCCCCGACGGGGAACTCCGCGTATACCCCGAGTACGAGAGCGCCGCCCGGATTGCCCGGGAGCAAGACCTCCCGTACGGGCAGGTCTACCGCGAAATTGAGCGCCGGGGGCAGGAGATGCTTTCCGGCGCTGCGGCCGGAACCTTGTAAAAATCCTGTAAGAGGCCGCCGCGGGCCGGACTTACTGCGGTCTGGAACCCGTGGCGGACCGGTCAGCCTTCTGTCTAGAACTCATTCCCGGGGAAGCGGGGAATCAGGTCGGTTGCCTTCCTGATGTCCTCGTCCGTCGGAATGTAGTCGCTCATCGTTCCCTCGTTGAACTTCTGGTAGCTCATCATGTCAAAGTAGCCGGTTCCGGTCAGGCCGAAGAGGATGGTCTTTTCCTCGCCGGTTTCCTTGCACTTGAGGGCCTCGTCAATCGCCACCCTGATGGCATGGCTGCTTTCCGGGGCGGGAAGGGTGCCTTCAACGCGGCAGAAGAGTTCGGCTGCCTCAAAGACGGCCGTCTGCTCGACGCTCCGTGCCTCGATGTAGCCGTCGTGGTAGAGCTGGCTCAGGATGGAACTCATGCCGTGGTAGCGCAGGCCGCCTGCATGGCTGGGGCTGGGCATGAACTGGCTGCCGAGCGTGTACATCTTCTGGAGGGGGCAGACCTTGCCGGTATCGCAGTAGTCGTAGGCAAAGACGCCCCGGGTCAGGCTCGGGCAGCTTGCCGGTTCAACCGCAATAACCTGATAGTCCGCTTCTCCGCGCAGCTTCTCGCCGATGAAGGGCGACACCAGGCCGCCCAGATTGGAACCTCCTCCCGCACAGCCGATGATGACGTCGGGCTTGATTCCGTATTTGTTCAGGGCAGTCTTTGCTTCCAGCCCGATGACGGTCTGGTGCAGCAGGACCTGGTTCAGGACGCTACCGAGCACGTAGCGGTAGCCCGGGGTCTTCGTCGCCGTTTCGACGGCTTCGCTGATTGCACAGCCGAGCGAACCGGTACAGCCGGGGAACTCCTCGTTCATCTTGCGGCCTATTTCAGTTTCCATGCTCGGGGAGGGGATTGCCCGTCCGCCGTAGGTGCGGATTACTTCCCGCCGCTGCGGTTTCTGCTCGTAGGAACAGCGTACCTGATACACGATGCAGTCAAGTTCAAGGTATGCGCAGGCCATGGCAACGGCGGTTCCCCACTGTCCTGCACCGGTTTCCGTCGTGACGCCCTTGAGACCCTGCTTCTTGGCGTAGTAGGCCTGGGCGATGGCGGAGTTCAGCTTGTGGCTGCCGGAGGTGTTCTGTCCTTCAAATTTATAGTAGATTTTTGCGGGCGTTCCCAGCTTGCGCTCAAGGCAGTAGGCGCGGACGAGCGGGGAGGGCCGGTACATCTTGTAGAAGTCGACTATTTCCTGCGGAATGTCGATCCAGGCGTCCGTCGTGTTCAGTTCCTGCTTGACCAGTTCCTTGCAGAACACCTGCTCCAGCTCTTCGGCCGTACAGGGCTTGTGCGTCGCCGGGTTCAGGAGGGGGGCAGGCTTGTTCTTCATGTCGGCACGGACGTTGTACCACTGGAGCGGCATTTCGTCTTCCGAAAGGTAAATCTTGTAGGGGATGTTCTCAGCTGTCATTGTTCATTCCTTCCGTTTCTATTTTTGAAAACATTTTACCGCAGAAGGCTGAATATGTCAAACCGAAAGAGAATGAAAGCAAACGGAATGAACAGCGGTGAATGGCGGGCAAGACTTGAGCGGCTTCTATCGGAGGCTGAAACCAGGCAAAAACTATTATAGCCGCTCCAGCAATTCGCGGATTCTGAGCTTTTGCACAAACCGGGAATCCTGCCTGGTGGAGTTGAGGCCTGGGAAAACTGGCACAAACGTGCGAATCATGCTATACTGTCAGACAGGAGGTAAAAGACTTATGAGCTACGAAGCCTACAATGCTTTTGCAACAGCAGTTCAGAAAGAGATGCAGCGGCTGGATTACGAAGAACAGCTGGGAATCCTGACCATCGTCGTTACCGCGATGAACAATAAAAAAAAGCAAGTTCCCGCAATGTCTCGGGAAGAGAAGCTGTCGTTATTTGAAAAGTTCAAGGGAAGTATGAAAGTTCCGGCGGATTTTGAAGCAAGAAAGGAATACCTTGAATATCTTGATGAAAGGTATAGCGTATGAATTTGTTTTTTGACACAAATGTGATTCTGGATTATCTCATCCCTACGAATTCTTTCCATAAGGAAGCCTGTGAAATCATGCATGCCGTTTTTGAAGGTGTCGTAACAGGCTTTGTTTCTTCTCATTCTCTGACAGATATTTTTTATATTTCACGGAAATATTTTTCGGTTGCAGATAGACGGCAATTTCTATTGCTGATTGTATCATCATTTCAGATTATAACCGAGAAAAAGGAAGATTTTCTTTCGGTTCTAACTTCCGAGGGCTTTTTTGACCTGGAGGATAGCCTGCAGATGAAATGTGCAGAGAAAGCAAACCTTGATTATATTGTCACGGAAAACCTTAAGGATTTCAAAGACTCAAAAATTCCTGCAGTCAGTATCAATGAAGCTCTGGCAAAGCTATAAAGCTTCAAGTTGCGTATCAGTCATACAAAAAGGACTTCCTGTTATGGAAGTCCTTTTTGTAATATCATAATCTTTTTTCCGTCTATTTTACAGTGTTCCCATCAGCTTTGCTTTTTGCGACGCAAACTCCTCATCACTTAAAAGACCTTTTTCCTTAAGTGCACCAAGCTTCTCTAGCTGAGTAAATACGTCTTCAGAGGAGGCTGCGTTTGTGACAGACCTCGTTGAATTTTCTCCGCGGAATTCAGTCTCAGTCCGGTTGAATACTTCTTCTATTCCGTTCTTTACCATGCCTTTCTGGTATAAATAAAATGCAATCGGAATAACCCAGGCTATAGTGGTAAACAATCCAATTACCACGAAAACCCAAAACCAGGTTGACGGTTTATATGTGACATTTGCGACTAAAACTATATCGCTATCAACGGATTTTATTTCAATAGCCGTCCTGTCGCTTCGATTAATAGAACCAAACGTTGGGTTTATCGATTGCACAATGAGAGAGCTTCCATTATCAGAAACCGTTCCTGCAGATTTCATAAACGAGGATTGCAAAAAGCTGGTAATTTCTTTTACGGTCGCTTTTGTTTGAAATCTTCTGCTGACATCAAAATTCATTTTAAACTCCTTTGAAAAAATATTCGTTATTAATAATACGATTTTTTGAAGTATAAATAACGCATAGTCGTAAGAATGTGTTATGGATATACTGAGAAAGATAACTGAACTGAGGCTTGAAAAGAACTGGACGGAGTATGAGCTTGCTGAGCGGTCGGAGCTAACCCAGTCAACCATCTCGTCGTGGTACAGGAAGAAACTTGTTCCCTCGATTCCTTCCCTGGAACATATCTGCAACGCATTTGGCATCACTCTTTCCCAGTTTTTCCTTGAGGACGAGTGCTTTTCTGAGCAAATTTCGCAGGAGCAGGTAGAAATACTGAAATGCTGGAACCGTCTGACGAAGGCCCAGCAGAAGAAACTCGCTGATTTTTTGGATTCCGTGCTATAGGAGTGCGGACTTCCACTGCGTTTTGTGAGAAAATCCAGTGCATTTTGTCAGCAAATTCACTGGATTTTGCCGGTGAATACACCAGTTCTATCTGCAAGCTCAACATATAGCAGATATCACTGGTTCTCGTTCAACGAAATGAAGTTTTAGAGGCAGTTTCAAAAGTCCCCGCGACTTTGTCGCAGCTGACTCTGTGAAACTGGGCAAAATTAACATCAAGAACTGCTCCGTCCGCCTTGCGGAACACCGTTGTCATCTGCCGCTGCAGACGCCTGCGCGAACGGTACGGCGTATGCCCCGCACGGGGGCCCGGCCGCAGTTCCTCCGCCGGACGTTTGCAGACAGCTTACCGCCGGAGCGGCAGGCCTGTCACCCTAGCCCGGCGGCGAGTTTCTCCACTTCCGCGAGGGAAAGGCCGGTTGCCCCGGCTATCTGCTCATGGGAAAGTACTCCCATATCAAGCAGGTTCCTGGCAGTCTCACAGGCTTTTTCCTCGCGCCCGCGCTTCATACTGTCTTCCCGCCCCTCGTTCCGCACGTCATAGTCGTGCAGGCTCCATGAGAAGTAAAGCTTCTTCGTTCCCTCAATCCTTTTCTGCGCTTCAACCATTTCCCGCAGCCTCCTCGTAAACTCAGACTCCGCCTCGTCCGTCTGGACATACTTCATGAACGCCCGCAGCTTCGGGTCCTTCACTTTCGCATACGCCCGGCAGTTCAGTACGTGCACGGTGGCGGCATCGCCTACTACCACGCTCCCGTCCTCTTCGCATTTCCGCCGTACAGTATACCACGGAATTCCCTTTTTGTAAGGGTCAAAGTGGCACAGGAAGATGATGATGCTCGCGGTGTGTTTAACACGGTGCACACGGCATGTTTAATACGGTGCACGCGGTGTGTTCAATGCAGTGCACACGCTGTGTTTAACACGGTGCACGCGGTATGTTTAACACGGTGCACGCGGTGTGTTCAATACGATGCACTCGGTGTGTTTCGCCCGGTGTTGTAAAAAAAATGACAAAACTATTTTAAATTCTTACATTGTATCGTTTTATTTTGAGCCTGAATACTACGAAAACGACAGCTCCCGGTGATGTATATTTCCGGTACATCAATTTTGAGGAGGACGATATGCCTGAAACGTGTGAAGGGGCAGCTTACGCCCATCTGCGTAAAATACTTGTTCCTGCTGGCAAAACCGTGCATGGTAATGACATGCTGCGTCAAGCGGTTGCCTTTGACGGACAAGCGCTGCCAGCTGTTTTAACATGGCTGCAGGCCTTCCGTAAATGGCTCGATATATTTCTGAATAAAATCCACCCTGTCAAAAACTGTCGGCTTAAAATACGAGGCTACGGCAACTACAAGGCGCTTTTCGGGATTTATGTAAATCACGTTGCCGCTGTTACCGATGGCTGCGTAGATATTCTTTTTGCGGGATATAATCCACCACAGGTAACCGTATTCCATACCGCGGAAATGCGTGCCTTCAACCGTGCGCGGCCGTGTCATCTCGCGAATCCAGTTAGGAGAGACTATCTGCCGGCCGTCAAGCTCTCCCTTGTTCAGGCACAAAAGCCCGATCTTTGCCATGTCCTGAGCCGTCATACAAAGTCCGTAGCCCGGAGTTCCAAGATCCTGAGGGTCGGCAAACCAGACGGCCTCTTTTGGCAGCTTACTGACGGTAAACTCCCTGTGTTCCCGGGCAGACTTTGCATAAAAATTCTTGTGCGTCGGAATGCCAAGCGGTTCAAACAGATACTTGTTGGCGTAGTCTACAGTCAGCATGCCCGTGGCCTTGTACAGAATCCCCGTCAGAATATGAAGGCACACCGACGAATACGTAAACGCATCCGTAAGCCCCTTGCGCCCGCCAAGAAAATCAAGCGAAGTATAGGTCCAGTTTTCGCTCGCACAAACCCTGCTCCAGGGGTCGCCCTTGCACTTGTAAGGAGCCCGCATCGTAAGCAGATGCTTTATGGTTACCTCGTAAATCGTCTTTTCGCCGCGCCTGACTTTATAGTCGGGAAAATACTCCAGAACCTTGTCATCCACGCTTTTTATCTGCCCCTTGTCTCTGGCAATTCCGATGAGCAGAGCCATAATGCTTTTTGTTACAGACATGACGTGAAGGCAGTCCCCGCGCCTGTAATTATTCCAGGTGTCGCTGTAAACAGTCGTGCCGTCACGAATCGCCTCAATCTGGCAGATGTTCGCCTGCTGCGCTTCAATCATTTTGTGCAGTTCTTCTTTAGTCATAGAATCCTCATTCTTCGTTTGTTTTAGGCGCCTGTATATCTAAGAATAAGCTGATTAAAAATTGAATGCAAGAAAAATCTTAAAAATTGCCGCTGCTTCGGGATGCTTGTACTGTTTCGGGTACAGGGGCAGGGGCGGGCACGATCGGCCTGCTCCTGCCGGGTGTACTGACATGTCGCTCTCGGAGAAAGAGCGTGCCGCGGTGTACGGCAGGCTTGAGGTTTTCCGCATGGGAAGGAGGAGTAATGCTCCTTGCGTTATCCTCCTTAGACCGTTGCTCCGAAAATATATTTCCCTATGTACAGAGTTTGCATAAAAGGCACTGCACACAAGGTCGTCGTTACTGTAGCCGCGTTTGGAAAGTTCGATTGTCGGAGGGACATACCCTTCCGGATGATCAAGGGCAAGCCAGTCCCCATAGGTCCAGCAGCCGGTAAACAGATCCGGCGTCTTGGAAACAGTCGGAATGTAGGCAATCCACTTTTTCATTGCGTCATACATATCCGCAACAAAACTGATGTCGCCGTACGTTTCGTAAAGCTGCCAGGGAATAATTGTAACTGCATCAGACCAGGCTGCACCTCCCGGCTGATAGGCAGTAAGACTCGGGATAACTTCGGGAACCCATCCGTTATCATGCTGGGCAGCCTTCATGTCGTTGAGCCATTTTCTGAAAAACTGCCTGACATCATACTGGTATGTTCCTGCCCTGCAGAAAATCTGCCCGTCGCCGGTCCAGCCGTATCGTTCATCACGCTGAGGACAGTCTGTGGGAATATCAAGGTAATTTCCTTTCTGTCCCCACAGGATATTGCTGAAAAGCTGATTGAGCATCGTGTCGCTGCTTTCGAGCCATCCGGTCCTCTTCATTTCTGAATGCAAAACGATGGCATGAATGTTTTCTGCCGTGAAAGCTTCGGGGGCTTCATCAATCCGTAGATAGCGGAAGCCGAAAAACGTGAGCTTCGGTTTATAGGACTGATGTCCTTCATGGCAGATGTAATGAAGCTGGCTTCGTGCCGAGCGGTAATTTGCCGTATAAAAGTTTCCGTCCTTATCAAGCACTTCAGCGGTAGAAATGCTCAGTTTTTCCCCTGCATGAGCATCCATCTCGAAAGACATATAGCCGGTCATGTTCTGGCCGAAATCTAAAACCCATTCGTTTTTCGGAGTGCGGAAAGATCTGCAGGGATAAAGCCTTTCCTGCTCCGCTCAAGGTGATTGTGCTTTCAGAAACCTGCCAGCTCCGGTCAGTCGGAATGACAGCTTCCGTGCCGTCTTCGTACATAGTGTGGATGACAGCGATGAGCATTGCCGGAAGGAATTCATCGGGGTTTTTCGTTTTCGTCCACGGTGCATTCGTCCGGCGGAACCATCCGTTTCCTACGGTTATGTCAAGCGTGTTGCTGCCGCAAAGTAAAGGGGTGATGTCATAGGTCTGAACCTGAAGCCGTTTACGGTATTCGGTCCAGCCCGGGGCCAGAATGAATTCCCCGACGCGTTTCCCGTTCAGAACAACCTCATACACACCGTCACAGGTAACTTCAAGCCCGGCACTTCTGATTTCCTTTGAAGTTTCGAATTGTTTCCTGAAAACGGGAACGACTGTAGAAGCGGCATCTTTCATCCGTATCCATGAAGCGTTTTGAATCAGCATATTTTCTCATTGAGATATCCGGTTTCATTCATTATAGCATACAACGGCATGTTCTGGAACTGCGGCGGAACAGGCCGCCCGTGGAAAAAACACTATTGTGTCAGTTCAGTGCCTTTTACTTCTTCCTGTGTCGGGATGGAATCCAGAGCCCCGTGCCTTGTCACTGCAATCGCCGAGGCTTTTGCAGCAAGGGCAAGGCTTTCTGACGGGGTAAGGCCTTTTATGACGGAAGCGAAAAAGAAGCCCGTAAATGTATCACCGGCAGCAGTTGTATCAACAGGCTGTACCCTGTAGATTCCCTGACGGTACGTTTTGCCGGCATCAAAATACATAGAGCCTTCTGAACCAAGCGTCAGGACGATTTTTGCACTCGGATATTCCTGATGAATGGCGCGGATGATTTTTTCGGGTTCTTTTTCGCCGGTCATCTGCATGCCTTCAATTTCGTTCAGGATGAAATAAGAAACCTTTGCCAGATCACATGCATCAAGCGCTGTATCATAGGGCGACGGGTTCAGGACAATCTGCATTCCTTTCGCGTATGCCGTGTCGACTATTACATCAAGGAGATTGATTTCGTTCTGAAGGAGTATCATGTCGCCGCTTTCAAAATTGCTGATTACTTCGGCAATAAAAGCTTCGTCCATGCAGCGGTTTGCACCGCCGAACAGAATGATGGAGTTATTTCCGTTCTTGTCAACCTGAATTATCGTATGACCGGAGCGGC
>CAMJZA010000023.1 GCA_946410085.1 uncultured Treponema sp.
GTCGCGACCCTGAGCAATGCGGAGACCGGCGTGAGCCTGAATGACACAAAGTACTACTATGTCGTGAAGAAGCTGACCAAGCCGGCCGTAACTTACTCGGACGGCATACTCACCGACGAGAATAAGACTTCGTTCGGCGGCTACCACCCGCTCCGCTACAGCTATCTGGCAAGTACGATTGTGATGCCCAAGTTCTCCGTGACGAACCCCTACAGCGACGGCAGTGTGACGATGACGGTTTCGGTGGACGGCGGAACGCCGCTTGTCGGAGCTACAACGACCGGGAACATCACTAACCAGCCCCTGACGGACGGTACGCACACGATAACCATAACGCTCTCTCATCCCTACTGCACGAACCTGGTGGTGAACAAGAAAATCAAGGTGGCGATTAAGGCGGTGAAGGTGAGCGCGACCAAGATTGACTGGTGGTTCTGCTCTAATAACGACGGACAGGTTCAGGCAAACCAGACCTTCTACATTAAGGCGGTAAATGCCGACGGTGAAGATCCGGATGAGAAGACCTGCTATCAGGTATCCAGTCAATATGGGGAGAATTTGGGCGGCCCTAACTCCAGGCTGAACGGCCTAACGCCGAATTCCACACATAATTACGTCTACCTGACGGACCCGGCGAGTACCTTCAAGTTCTACACAAGCCGCTCATCGATTACGGGTAAGAGCTATGAGCTATCAATGATTTGCGAGGACAATAGCAACACGACAAAGACCCTGTCAGCCCTGAAAGCCACTGGAGCAACCAGCACGAGCTTGGCGACCGGAAATTTGGGTTGGTCCGGTGGGCCACAAGATACGGAGGCCCACGGCAACTACACGATTTACATTTCGTGGGCGGACAAGGCCTACACCGCCGCCGACAACACCAACGGCACCGACGACGAGTAGCCCGGCTTCCCCGGCTTCCCCTGCGGAAGCCAATGAGTTTCCGCATCGCGGAAACGCACGGGGGCGCTTGTGGCTCGCGTGCATGTGCCAGTCCGCCGTGCTTCGCACGGAGAAGGGAAACGTATGGAGCGGGGGCTAGAACAAGGGAACGTATGGAGCGGGGGTCCAACGGACGTGGGCCCCCATAGCGAGCGTTTGATTGCCTCATTGAGCCTGTGGAACTGTCCGTATTTGTTGAATATGCGTATGATATGAATGCAATCTCGGCGAGCGTATGGGGACACCCCGCGGGAAATGCCAGCGTAGCTTCAAGGCTATACGTTTCCGTGTCGTCTAGGAGAGACGCCCCTGCAGTTTCGCCCGTGCGTGTAGCCCGCAGAGGCGAGTTCCGCAGGACGGTAAAACAGCATTACCGTAATACCCTTGACTTCCAGCAAGGAAGCGGATATAGTGGGGCTAAAGGGTCAAGAGTGCTGCCTTTATGCGGTGCGCCGAGGTTTCTCGCTTGGCTCTCTTTTTTTTCAAAAAGGTATTTATGTATCTTCTCTATGCCGACGATTCAGGGGTTTCTTCAGATCCGAATGTACAGTACAGCATCCTCGCGGGGTTTGCGACCTCAGAAACCCAGACTTTCTGGATTCAGAAAGCAGTCGATGAAATCATGGTGCGGCATACGGGACAGGCAGACTTGGAGCTCCATGCCAGCCCCATCAGGAGCGGGCGGGGAATCTGGCGGAGCTTCCGCTGTTCTTGGATTCTGCGATGTCCCGCTCCATCCAGATTGCCGATTTGATAGCATTTGCCCTGTTCAGAAACTATGAATATGACGACGACAGCTATTTTTCGATTATAAAAGACTGCTTCGACAAGGACAAGAATCAGCTTCACGGGCTGTACGTCCTGGAATAATAGTCGTCACACCCCGTCCCGCAGTTCCGCCCGTGCGGGCAGGCAGGCAGCGGGGCTGTTCCGACGCTGGGGGCGAGTTCCGCAGGAAGCTCGGCCCGCCTGCCGTCTGCGTCATAGACTTGCCTTTTATACCGTAAAGGTATATCCTTTTTCTATGTATATGCATAAAGTTACGTGTTCAAAACTTCTTTCTATAGTAGTTGCTTTTGTCCTGTTCCTTGCCTCACCGCTTGCCGCGATGAGCCGGAACAGGGAATCGCCTGCTGCTTCCGGCAAAAACGTCGAAAGCTTTACGCTGGAAAACGGGCTTACGGTCTTTACCTCCGAAAACCACAGCGTTCCCCTCGTGTACATAGAGATTGCCGTCCGTGCGGGCGGCGTAACGCAGACCCCGGAGACGGCGGGTCTCTTTCACCTCTACGAGCACATGATGTTCAAGGGGAACGAGCTGTACCGGGATGCTGCTTCCGTCCAGAAGGCAATCAACGACATGGGCGTTACCAGCTGGAACGGCACGACCGGTCCCGACTGCGTGAACTATTTCTTTACGATACCGAAGGATCAGCTGGAACGGGGGCTTGCCTTCTGGAATGCCGCCATCCGAAGCCCCCTGCTGGACGAGAAGGAGCTTGAGAACGAAAAAAAGGTCGTCCTTTCCGAGATAGAAGGCGGTCAGGCCGACCCGTCGACGATTCTGTCCAATTACCTGCGGGGCAGGCTGTTCCCGGACGCTCCCTACCGTACTGATGCCGCCGGTTCACCGGAGGTGGTCAGGAATGCGACCGTTGCCCAGCTGCGCGACATGCAGAGCCGCTATTATATTCCCTGCAATGCAGCCCTTTTTGTCGGCGGCGACATACATCCGTCGGAAGTTCATGCCCTGGCAAAGAAAATCTGGGGCAGCTGGAGCAACAACGGCAACAGGGCACCCGCACGGCAGGCCCAGCAGGCGACTGCTCCCTTTGCGAAACCCCGGCTTGCGGTCATGCCCTTTGACAAGCTGACGGAACAGCTTGCCGAAATCGAAGTCTATTTCCGGGGGCCCGATACGGACTTTAACCTTGAGGATATCTACGCCTCGGACTATCTTGAAAAGCTGCTTGACGACCCCGACGGCAGCTACGTGCAGAGTCTGGTGGCCGATGAGGAGCTTGGCATCCCCGATTCCGGCTATGTCTGGGGCGGAGGCAGCTTTAACCGGGCGATGGGAATGTTCTCGTTCGGAGCCGTCGTGCTGGAACCGGAAAAGAACCTTCCCGGCCGCGTTGACCGCCTGCTTTCCCGGGTGCAGGGCGAACTTGTCCCTGCCGTCGCGGCGGACCCATCGTTATTTACGCAGGCAAAGGTCAAGGACATTGTGCGCAAGCTGTCTGACGCCGACATTGTTTCCACCCAGACGGCGGAAGGCATTCTGTCCCAGGTGCGGAGTGCCTGGCTCAGGGCAACGCCGGACTTTTACTACAGCTACAACAGCAGGATGGGCTCGGTGACGCAGGCAGACGTCCAGTCCTTCGTGAACCGCTATATCAGCGGTAAGAATCCCATCGTTCTGGTCCTCGTGAACCCTGCAGTCTACCAGAAAACCCGGCAGGCATTTGCTGCCAGGGGCTACGAGCTTGTTTCTGCCGATGACGCCTTCTGGTGGAAGGACCGCCGCTATGCTCCCGATCCGGCAAAGATTGCACGGGAGACGGCTGCTTCCGGCAGGCAGGAAATCTATGTTCCGTCCGTTGCAAAGAAAAGCTCCTATAAGCTTTCCGGCAGCCGCAATGTGGACCGGCTGACGCTCAAAAACGGCATTCCCGTGTATGTCCTCCGCGACACGAAGAGCAGGATTGCGACCGTCAGTATCGCCGTCAGGGGCGGTATTGACAGGCTGACGCCCGAAACGTCCGGACTGGAAAATGCCCTCTTTTCGATGATGGCGGACAGTTCCGTCCACTACGACTACGCCAGCAGGAAGACGATAAGCTTTGACAACCAGTCGTCAATCGGGGCGGCAAATAAGGTTGCCGGTTCCTACCTGACGCTCTCTTCGATCGATACCTATCTCTACGATATGATTCCCGTCCTGACCGACGGCTTCGTGAATCCTGACTTCAACGAGCAGCTGTATGCCCTGCAGATGAACAGCTACTCGCAGAACGTCCAGTTCATGCTCAATGATCCGGAGTCCCTGCTGGACTATACGGCGTATAAGGAACTGTATAGGGGACATCCCTTCGAGGTGCAGACGTCCGTCACTCCCGATTCCATCGGGAACATCACGATTGCGAACATGCAGGCCCTGCACAAAAAGATCCTCAATGCCGGGAATATCTTTGTCTTTGCTTCCGGCAACATCTCCCCGGCAAAGCTGGTCAGCGAGCTGAACAAGTCCCTGGGACTGCTTGTGTCGGACAAGGGGGAGCTTTACCGGCCCCATGCGGTCGCTCCTGCCGCCATCGGCGGACAGAACCGGGTGCTGACCCACCCGTCGGCGCAGGGGACGGGCTATGCCCAGCGGGTTTTCGCCGGACCGACGCCGGATTCTGCCGATTATGTGCCTGCCGTCATAGCGGCGAAGATGTATTCGACCATCCTGTTCAACGTTGTCCGCGAGCATTACGGGGCCTGCTACTCTCCTTCTGCAATCATGCAGCTTTCCCGGGCGCCGACGGGCGGCGAGTACATCTTCAAGCTGTCCGACCCGAAGTTCGTCAGCTATGTCAATGAGGCGCGTGACTACATGGCACGGGGCAAGATGATCGATTCCGTTGCCGGGGACGGCAGCTATGTCGTTTCGGACATACAGGACGAACTGGAAAGCTATAAGAACTCCTACATCGTGTCTACCTATTCGGGCCAGCGGACGGCGGCTGCGGTTGCGGGCCAGCTGGTCTACGACCTGTTGAGCTATGACGATATTTCGTTCACCGAAAAGCTCAACATGCAGGTGCTTTTCCTGGATGCCCAGACGGTGGTCAGCACCTTCCGGAAGTACTGGTGCGATGCCAGGAGCCAGTGGTGGGTCATGGTTGGCCCGGAAATGAAGGATACGGTTGCGTTTTAAAATAGGTTAAAAGGAGTTTCAAAAGTAACCGATTTTTTAAAGGATATGTGCCCGTAAGGGCGGGAGGAAAAAAGTATGGATTCAGAAGAGACGATTGATTTGTCTGATTTTTCGCAGGACCTTGCGGATGCGAATTCCGAATCGGTTGACGAAAGCCTCTTTACGGGCGAAGCGAAAAAGGAGCAGAACAAGGAAGAAGTGTTCAGCTCCATGCTGCACGAGGACTTCTCTCCCAAGCAGATCGGTTCCATCGCCCGCTATACCGAGCCGGTTTCGTCTTCGGTTGCCCTGGATGCGGTCATTCAGACCTTCAGGGACGATGCCAGCCTGCAGGCGATTCCCGTGGAAGAGTACGACCACGTGGTCGGCTTCATAGACCGCAAGACGGTCGACTCCGTTTCTGGCAGCATGTGGAAGCGGATCACGTCCAGCAGCATTGCCGATTACATCAAGAAGGTCGACGTCATTCTCTATGCCCGCGAGTACATCGAAAACAACCTGAAGACGGTTTCTGACATAAACAGGAAGTACGATATAAGCTATTTCCCCGTGTTCAACGGCAAGAGTTTCTTCGGCATGGTTTCCCTGGATGACTTCCTTGACCGGATGGCGGAAATCCGCGAGCAGGACCTTGCCAAGGCCTGTGCCATACAGCAGAGCTTTTTTCCCAGCGAAGAATTCATCTCGACCCTGCCTTACCGCTGTACCTTCTGGAACCAGATGGCGAATAAGCTTGGCGGCGACATGGTGGCCGCCTACCGCCTGTCTGACACCTGCAGCATGGTGGGCTGCTTTGACGTGTCCGGCAAGAACGTTGCGGCTTCGCTCCTGACGGTAACGGTCGGCACCTTCTTCCAGTCCCTGCTTGCAACCTGCAATAAGGACCGGAATCCCGTCCGCATCATTGCGATGCTGGACGCATACCTTGCCCGCGTCATACCGCCGGGAAACTTCATTACGGCGGCCATCTGCTATGTTGACTATGAGAAGAAGAACTTCTGCATCTTCAACTGCGGCCATACGACGACCTACCTTATCAGGAAGCAGGACGACAAGATTTTCAACGTTCCCGTAGATCCAAAGCTTCCTCCGATGGGAATGGGCGAGGTGCACGACCAGCTTATGGCGAGCCTTGAGGATAAGGATGCGAAGCCCCCCTACAATGCCTTCAAGCTGTCTCCCGGCATTCACCTGAGCATGTATTCCGACGGTTTTACCGACATGAAGGACGAACTGGGAGAACGTTATGAGGATGCGCGGGCAAAGGACTTCTTCGTCAAGCTCTACGATACTGCCGATGCAGAGGTGAAGGGCGAGGTGGAAGATACCGTCAGGAAATGGATCGGTACGGCCATTCTGCCCGATGACGTCACCGTTATAGACATCCGCTTCTAGGCGTGTGCGGGGAAGCAATGGGCGAACTGAAAGACGCTGCCCTGTACCTGATACCCGTTACGCTCGGGGGAAGCGATGTCTGCCGCGTGCTTCCCGGCTACAACCATGATGTCGTACGCTCACTCAGGCACTTCATCGTGGAAAATGTCCGTTCTGCCCGCCGCTTCCTCAAGCTCGTGGACAAGGCGATAGACATAGACGCCCTGACCTTCCGCGAGCTGAACGAGCATACGGACCTGTCCGGTATTTCCCATTATCTGGACCCGCTTGAAAAGAACGGGGAGAGCATCGGTATCATCAGCGAGGCAGGCTGTCCTGCCGTTGCCGATCCCGGTGCTGCCGTCGTGGAGCTGGCGCAGCGGAAGGGCCTGCGCGTGATTCCCCTCGTGGGCCCTTCGTCCATCATCATGGCGGTCATGGCAAGCGGCTTTTCGGGACAGTCATTCGCCTTCAACGGCTACCTGCCCGTGAAGGACGGGGAGCGTGCCGCAAAGCTCCGCAAGCTGGAGGGTCGGGCATGGAGCGAGGACCAGACCCAGCTCTTTATCGAAGCCCCCTACCGCAACATGAAAATGCTGGGTGCAATCCTTGCCGCCTGCCGGGGGGACACCCGCCTGTGCGTGGCGGCGGGCCTGACGACAGAACAGGAGTGGGTGCGGACAAAGAAAGTCGCTGACTGGAAAAAGCTTCCTCCCGCAGAACTGGCGGCGGCCCTGAATAAAATTCCCGCGATATTCCTCCTGTACCGGGGATAATGCGGGGAAAGAGACTGCACATGGAAGCTGACGGCAGGAACAGAAAGAACAATCAGACGAAGGGCATTATATGCATTGTCCTTGCGGGCATCGGTTTTTCTCTGATGACCTTTTTCGTGCGGTTCTCGGGGGACCTTCCCACCATGCAGAAGGCTTTTTTCCGCAATGCCGTCGCGCTCGTTCTGGCAGCCTGTGCCCTGCTTGGGGAGCGGGAAAAATTCGTCATAACGAAGGCATACGGCAGGGACATATTCTTCCGCTGCTTTTTCGGGACGACGGCGGTAATTGCAAACTTCTATGCGATTGACAAGCTCGTGCTGGCGGACTCGAACATGCTAAACAAGCTGTCGCCCTTCTTCGCGATCGTCCTGTCCATTCCCTTGCTGCGGGAAAAACCCTCGCGGACGGACATCATCGCCACGGTCATAGCGTTCATCGGGGCCCTGTTCATCATACGGCCGACGGGCAGCAACATGGCGCTCGTCCCCTCCCTCGCGGGGCTGTACGGCGGATTCGGGGCGGGCACAGCCTATGTGTTTGTCCGCAGGGCGGCCGGCAAAGGGGCGAAGACTCCCGTCATCGTGATATGCTTCTCGCTCTTCTCATGCCTGTTTACCCTTCCCTTCATGCTGGCAAACTTCGTGCCGATGAGCGGGCGGCAGTGGTTCATGCTGATTCTGGCAGGGGCATCCGCCGCGCTCGGGCAATTCTCCATAACAAGCGCGTACAAGTTCACCCCCGCAAAGAACCTGTCCGTCTTTGACTATACGCAGGTGCTGTTTGCGACCCTGTGGGGCTTCCTTTTCCTGCATGAAATACCGCTCCCGTCAAGCATCATCGGCTATGCGCTGATTATCGGCGTGGCATTTGTCCGCTGGAAAAAGGCCACGGGAAGAAAGATTGTCAGTGAGAACGAGGACAATCACTTCGTCAGGATAGCCAATCCCGGTTGATGGCACACCCCGCCAGGCAGAATAATGTTTGGAAACACTAAAATCGCCCTAAAATAGTGTTTACAAACATTAAAACACATGCTAAAATAGTGTTTGGAAACATTATTTTGCCGATCAGAGGGGGTGCTGCATGGATAACGACGCATACTATAAGATGCTGGATGCCTCTGCCAGAAAGATACGGGAAACGGATGTAAAAACCGAGCGTTTTTTGCTGAAAAACATAGACTGGCGGGACAGGCTTATACAGATTTCCGGCTCACGGGGAGCCGGGAAGACCACGATGCTGTTGCAGCACATGAAATCTGCATTTAAGGATTGTCCTGATGCCGCGCTGTATGTTTCCCTTGACAATCTCTGGTTTGAAACGAATTCCCTTATGGAACTGGTTGACCTCCATTACAAGAACGGAGGAACGCATGTGTTCATTGATGAAGTACACTACCTGAAGGACTGGCAGCTGATTGTAAAAAACCTGTACGATGATTATCCCAGGATGAACATTGTGTACACCGGCTCTTCGTTGCTGAAAATTGATTCTGACAGCGGGGATTTGTCGCGAAGGCAGATTATATACAACCTCCCCGGGCTTTCATTCAGGGAGTATCTGAGCTTCGAGGGAATACTTGATTTGGAGCCAGTACAGCTCCCGCTTCTTTTGGAAACGCACAAGCAGATTGCGGATGCGATAGCAAGTGATAAACATATACTGAAACATTTTGCGGAATACCTGCAACACGGCTATTATCCGTTTTATAAGGAAGTATATTCAGGATATGAGCAACGGTTGTCCCAGGTCACGAACCAGATATTGGAAAGCGACTATCCGGCCATAGAGAAAATCAATTATTCCACAGTGCAGAAGATACGGAAAATGCTTTATATTCTGGCACAAAGTTGCCCGCAGACACCCAAGATGTCCGAGCTGTACGGTCAGCTGGAAACCGACAGGAACCAAGGCCTGAAAATGCTTTATGTCCTTGACAAGGCAAATCTGCTGAACATTCTGTCATCTGAAAAATCTACGTTGAAGAACATGGGGCGGCCGGATAAGATTTACTGTGACAACACGAATATAATGTATTCCCTGACAGAGAGCATCAACATCGGAACGAAGCGGGAGACTTTTTTCCTGAACCAGCTGAAATCCGCAGGGTATGAAGTGCTCTACCCGCCCAAGGGAGATTTCCTCGTGGACGGGAAATACCTGTTCGAGGTAGGAGGAAAGGACAAAACTTTCTCACAGATTAAGGACATCCCGGACAGCTATCTTGCCATTGATGATATAGAAAACGGAAGGGGCTGCAGGATCCCCCTCTGGATGTTTGGCTTGCTATATTGACCTGTTCAGCCTGCACAGGATAATTCAGAAACTTTGTCCGGTGACCAAAAGCGTGGCAGCTACGGCAAGAAAAACAAATGCCACGATGATTGCTCCATACACGATGGTCCTGATTCGCTTTCTCTTTTTTATGCTTCGTATGAATCCAAGGACTGCCAGAAAAAAAACAACTACCCCAAGTATGTAATCACGCTGGACGAGCTCGTGACCGGGACGGATGACAGCGGAATCCGAATCGTGCACCTGAAAGATTTCTTGCTGAAGGAAAATCTGTGAGGGGCGGCACGATGACTGTGAATGGACTAAATGGAGGCTTCTGCCTGTGAGAGGGGAAGCCACATGTGACGGCGGGCGGCGGCTCCCACCGTCACCCGTTCATCCTACTTCAGTTCGTATGACTCCCCGTATCTGACGATTTCCACATCCTTGTAGCCGTTCTGGGCAAGGTGATCCTTAAAGAAGGTCTGCGCATCTTTTTCACCGTGTACCAGGAAAATCTTCTTCAGGCGACTTGTGTCTATGTCATCGAGCCAGGCGGTCATCTCCTTGTAGTCTGCGTGCGCGGAGAAGGCGTTTATCGTCTCTACCTGCGCCTTGACGTGGTAGGTGTCGCCGAGGATGTTGACTTCCTTCTCGCCGTCCCGCAGCTTGCGGCCCAGCGTATTTTCCGCCATGTAGCCCACGATGAGGATGATGTTGTTCGGGTTGGAGACGTTGTTGGCCAGATGGTGCAGGATGCGGCCCGCTTCGCACATGCCGTCCGCACTGATGATGATCATGGGGCCCGGCGTCTTGTTCAGGGCCTTTGACTCGTCTATGCCGGTAATCGTCGTGAGCTGTGAGAAGCCGAAGGGGTTCTTGTGGTGGCGGATAAAGGCTTCCGTCGTTTCTTCGTCGTAGCATTCCGGGTGCAGCTGGAAGATGCCCGTCGCGTTTGCCGCCATGGGGCTGTCCACGTAGATCGGGATTTTGGGAATCTTCTTCTGGTCGCCGAGCAGGTGCAGGTAGTAGACCAGTTCCTGCGCACGCTCGATTGCGAATGCGGGAATGATTATCTTGCCCCGCCGGTCCACCGCCTTGTGGACGATCTGTGCAAGTTCGTCAAGGGCAAGGCTCTGGTTTTCATGCAGGCGGTTTCCGTAGGTGCTTTCCATGAAGATGTAGTCCGGGGCCGGGAAGTTCTTTGCCGGGTCTCGGACAATCGCCTTGCCCGGCCGTCCCAGGTCGCCGGTAAAGAGGATGCGGATTTCGTCGGAGGGGGCCCCCCGCAGGGCGAGTTCGCTGTCCTTTTCCTTTACGTCCTGCCCGCTGCCGACTGCCGGGAAAAGGCTGTGCCAGAGCCGGCGCATGGGGGTGTTTGTCCCGGAGGTCCTGCCGCTCAGTGGGTTCTTCCGCTGGCCGGTGATGGTCAGGTATGCCATGGAACTGCCCAGAATGTGGCCGGCATCAAAGAATTCCAGCTGGATGTCCGGTGCGATGTACATCTTGCGGTTATAGGAGAGGGAAACGATCTGGTTTGCCGCCTTGACGCAGTCGTCTTCGGTAAACAGGGGTTTCCAGGCGAACTTTTCGTTCTTCTTGCTTGCCTGCTTGCGCAGGTATTCGGCATCGCGGGCCTGAATCCGTGCGCTGTCCATCATGACGATGTTCGCAAGGTCGCGGGTCGCCGGGGTCGCGTAGATGTTGCCCCGGTAGCCGTTCTTGGTCAGGATGGGAAGGAGGCCGCAGTGGTCGTAGTGGGCATGGGTAAGGATGACGGATTCTATCTTGTCGCTGGCAAACTCGAACTCGCGGTTCTTCTGGTCGCTCAGCTTGCGCTTGCCCTGAAAGGCTCCGCAGTCAATCATGAAACTGCGGCCGTCTATTTCGAGGATGTGCTTGCTGCCCGTGACTTCCTCGGCGGCACCCAATGAATAGCAAGATACGCTCATATTTTTACCTCCTTATTTTTCCTGCGTTGAGGCGGAAGGGGGAGGGCAGCCTGGCTATTTCCTGCCTGGCTGCTGCCCGCTTCCATTCCCTCCATTATAAGGCATAAAAGATGAGAGCGCAAATTTAAAATGACCTGGCCCCGGAGACCGAACCCGGCCCCGGGGAGTCAACGTGGACCGGCAGGTTTCGGGGCTGGAACAGGGCTGCCGTCTGTCAGCCCCCGGCCGGGGAATCAGCGCTGGCCGGCAGAAACGCCGTCGAGCGCTGCCTTAAGCAGGGACGGGAAGTACCAGGTCTGCTTCGTGCGGTTGTAGTAGCCGTAGTGTTCGCTGACGTTGCCGTCCGGTCCCACTTCATACGAACCGTTGTCCCACATGACGGCGGTTATGCCGTTCTTCTTTGCCGACTCAAAGTAGTGGCGGAACCATGCTTCCCGTTCGGCAAGGTTGTTCTTGTTCGTTGCGCCGCATTCCCCGACGACAACGCCGATGCCTTTCTTGACGAAGGTCTCGCCCAGCTGGTCGAATGTCGACGTGATGCCCTGCCGGGCTTCGTCGGTAAACTCGCTCACGCCCGGGTTCTCTCCTGCAAAAACCCAGGGATCATAGGCGTGGACGGCGACAATCAGGCGGTCCGCCACGCTGTCCTGGGGGAGCTTGAATACATCGTTCATGGCACCCCAGGGAGAAGCGACGTAGCCGGGGACCATCACGTAGCGGCCGGCGTTGTTGCCCCCGCTCTTGCGGATGACATCAAGGCAGCGCTGCTCGTAGTCGCAGATTTCCTTGAGCGAATTCTTGCAGTCAACGTTGCTCGCATCGTACCACCATTCCCGCTCATGGCCGCGCAGGCGGGGTTCGTTCATCAGTTCGAAGATGAGGTGATTGTCGCAGTCCTTGAAGGCCTCTGCTACCTGCTCCCAGACCCGGGTTAGGAAATTGATGGACTCGGTCCGTGAGTCATGGGCGGGGTAGTAGCCCTGTGCATAGCTGACGCCGGGGATTGCAGCCGTATCGTGGTGGCTGTTGATGATGACGTAGAGGCCTGCGTCCAGTGCGTAGCCGACGATTTCCCTTGCCCGGGCCATCCAGTCCGGGTCTATCGTATACTTGCCGTCGCTGATGTGGTTGTGCCAGGTAATGGGAATGCGGACCGTGCGGATGCCTGACCGGTACAGGCCGGTAAACATCTCCGGCGTCGTGCGCGGCTGTCCCCAGCAGGTCTCGGATGAGACGCCCTGATTCCTGATGCCGTCCTCGAATGCGTCGAGGGTGTTGCCGAGGTTCCAGCCGATCTTCATGTCCTTGACGAGGTCGACGCTGTTGTCGGGGACCTTTGCTGTTTTTTCCGTACTGCTCATGCTTGTACAGGCTGAAAGTACCGTAAGTGCTGCGGCGCAGGAAAGGGCCGCCGTGAATCTGCTAATGTTCATGTGTTCCTCCGTGTTTGTTCCGTCCGGGCGCAGGGAACTGCCCCGGACGAGTGTCCGGGGAGCCCCTGCCGTTCGGCTGCCAGAAACGAATATGGAAATGAGTATAGTGTAGTCCGGCGGAAAATGCTAGTCCGCCGGCAGTCCCGCATTAGCTGCGCCGGTGCAGGAGCCGCATGCTGTTGAGCGCGGCAAGGAGGGTCACGCCGGTGTCCCCGAACACGGCGAGCCACATGTTGGCGAGGCCGAGCGAGCAGAGGACGATTATCAGGGCCTTGACCCCGAGCGAGAAGCAGACGTTCTGCCACACGTTCGCCATTGTCTGGCGGCTGGTGCGGATTGCGTCGGCGGTCTTGCCCGGCCTGTCGTTCATGATGACGACATCCGCCGCTTCGATTGCCGCATCGCTGCCTATGCCGCCCATCGCGATGCCTACGTCGCTCCTTGTCAGGACCGGTGCGTCGTTTATGCCGTCGCCCACGAAGGCGACGGAGGACTTCCTGCCGGCATACCCGGCTATGAGCTCCTCGACCCTGGCAAGCTTGTCCTGCGGGAGCAGGCCGGAGAAGTAGCCGTCCAGCTTGAGCCTGTCCGCCGTCTGCCGTGCGGCCTCTTCCTCATCGCCCGTCAGCATGAGGACCTTTTCGACGCCGAGCGAGCGCAGCTTTTCGACGGCGCTGACGGAATCGTCCTTGAGCACGTCGCTTATGACGATGTGGCCTGCATAGCTGCCGTCCACCGCGACATGGATGACCGTTCCGCTGTCGTCTTCGTGGCAGGGAACCATGCCCTGTACCTGCTCGTCCCGCATGAAGGCGGCGTTGCCTGCTATGACCGTCCTGCCGTCCAGTACGGTCTTGACGCCGCGCCCGCTGATTTCCCTCGCGTCCGAGCCGTCCGCCGTGCTGATGAGCAGCCGGTCGCAGACGGGGCAGTGGTGCTTTGCCTTGAGCGAGCGGGAAATCGGATGTGTCGAATAGTATTCGGCATGGGCGGCGAGGGCGAGCAGTTCCTCCGGCCCGGTTTTGTCTGCATCGACGGGGTGAACCGCCGTTACTTCAAAGACGCCCTTGGTCAGCGTTCCGGTCTTGTCGAACACGACCGTCTTTGTCCTGCTCAATGCCTCGATGTAGTTGGAACCTTTTATCAGGATGCCCTGTGAAGAAGCAAGCCCCAGTCCCGCAAAGAAGCTGAGCGGAATTGATATGACGAGCGCGCAGGGACAGGAGACGACGAGCAGCTCCAGGGCGCGGTAAATCCATGTACGCCACAACGCGCCGTTCTGGAGGCTGTCCGTTCCGCCCTGTCCGAGGGCAGTCAGCACGAGCGGCGGTACGATTGCGAGCAGGAGGGCAAGCAGGCAGACGGCGGGCGTGTAGACCCTGGCGAAGCGCTTGATGAAGCGTTCCGTCCGGGCTTTCTTGCCCTGTGCATGCTCTACCAGTTCCAGGATGCGGCTTGCCGTGCTGTCGGAGAACGCTTTTTCCACCTCGACTTCTATGACGCCGTCCCGGTTGATGTAGCCGGACAGGACCGTGTCGCCGGTGAGGATTTCGCGGGGAACGCTCTCGCCGGTCAGGGCGGATGTGTCTGCAAAGGACGTACCGCTGACGACCCGGCCGTCAAGCGGTACACGCTCGCCGGGCTTTACGATGATGATGTCCCCGATCTTGACTTCGGCGGCAAGCAGCGTCTCCATCGCGTCTCCCCGCCGGACCGTCGCCTTGTCCGGCCGTATGTCCACGAGGGAGGCGATGGACTTGCGGGAGTGGTCAACGGCCTTGTCTTCCAGGAACTCGCCGATCTGGAAAAGCAGCATGACGGCGACGGCCTCCGAGTATTCTCCGAGTGCGATGGCTCCGACCGTGGCGACGGCCATGAGGAACTCCTCGCCGAACAGCTTGCCGTGAAAGAGGTTTTCGACTGCTTCCCGCAGGACACCGAAGCCGGTGAGCATGTAGGCGGCAAAGTAGAGGGCAAGGCAGAGCGCCCGCACGAGGAGGTAGCGGGTATGGTCGCTGTCCCCGTCGAACGTGACCAGATGCTCCAGAAGGAGTGCCGCGACAAACAGCACGGCGGCAATGATTATCCTGGCAAGGCTGCCTCCTTCTTCTTCTTCCTCATCATCGTCCTCGTCCCCGCCGTGATGGTGATGTCCGTGTTCATGATGGTGTTCGTGCCCGTCATCGTGGTCATGGCAGCCGCAGCCCTCGCCGTCGTCATCATCGTCATCATCGTCATCGTGACAATGGCAGTGATGGTACCCGTGGTGTGTATGCCTGTGGCTGTGGTGTTCGTGCTCATCGTCGTGGTGATGCCCGTGCTGTCCGTGTTCGTCAGCGTCATGGCGGCCGCAGCCTTCCGCCTCGTTTTCTTCCATCATATTCTGTGTATTCTGTATGTCCGTATGCTTTTTCGGTTCGTCGTCCAGAACCGGCTTCTTTTCTTCTTCCATATTGCTCACTATTCTGCCTCCGTCTGCTGTTTCGTTAGCGGTCACCCAGGTGTTCCAGCCCGATGCTCAGTATCTGCTGCACGTGTGTGTCGGCAAGCGAGTAGATGAGCGACTTGCCCTCCCGCCTGAACTTGACCAGCCCGTTGCTCTTGAGGACCCGCAGCTGCTGGCTTATGGCAGGCTGCGTCATCCGCAGGGATTCCGAAATATCGGTGACGTTCATCTCCTTTTCCAGCAGCGTGTACAGGATTTTGCACCTGGTCGAATCCCCGAAAATCTTGAACAGTTCCGCAAGCTCGCAGAGCATGTTTTCGTCTACGTCGTCCAGCGGCGTCAGTGCTTCTTGATCTGTCATATTTTCATATAAGCATATAATTATATGATTGTCAAGAGTAGAATATGCAAAACTCCTCCGGTGCAGTTCCGCCGGCCTTTTGCCCGGTAGTCCTGCACGCTTTTTGTCCCTGTAGTTCCGCAAAGTCTTCGCCGGTACATTTCCTCCGGCCTTTTGCCCCGGCGCCGGTAGCCTTCCGGCGCATTCCTGCCGATACTAGAAGGGTGATAAGCCGTCTTTTTCTGTCAGTCCTGTTCCTCGCAGTCCTGCTGCTGTTCAGCCTGCTGCCCCTCCATGCCCTTGAGCTGTACCGGCCGGAGAACCGGGGCGACATGAACGACGTCCCCTGCCTCATTAAGATTACGGACATGGAAGGAAACGACGCCTGGGACAGCATAACCGCCCTGTCCTATTCCTGGCACTACGACATCCATACGAACCTCTGGCAGGAAAAGTGCCTCTGCCACGCCTACTGGAAGGGCTGCTTTACCGGCGGCTGCGTCGTGCACTTGGGCCTTAAGAGCGGGAAATACCGCATTTCCGTCTACACGCCCCGGGAAAGCCAGATGGACTATGAACGCCTGACCGGGGAGGACTGGCAGTCCAACGAGTTTGTCTACGACACCGAACGCAAGGAGCTCAAGGTCATCTTCATAAGCCCGACTGCCGATGACTCGGGCTTCTACGACGGCGGCTGGCACGTGGACCACATCGCCCCCGCCTACTACCGGGGAACCAAGCCCGGCATCTACGCGCGTTCCGTGTTCTGAAAAAATCAGGGCAGTTTTCCGGTCGAACCGGGAGGCGGCAGCAGCTCATACCGGTCGAACAGGAAGGCTTCCCGAACCGGAGTGCTGCCCGATCCGGAAACGTATGGAGCGGGGCCGCCCGACGCGACAGCAGGCAGCTTTGACCCGCACCCCTGCCCGCCCCCTTACCACGAATCAATTCTTTCTATATAATGGCATCACTATGAACAGAACAGCCACGGTAGAACGGAACACGAGGGAAACTCAGATAACGCTTACGCTGAACCTTGACGGCACGGGCCGCTGCAACGTACGGAATCCCATCGGATTTTTTGACCACCTGCTTGCGTCCTTCTGCAAGCACGGCATGTTTGACCTGGAAGGGGAACTCAAGGGCGACCTCTGGGTTGACCAGCACCACCTCATTGAAGACACGGGCATCACGCTCGGTTCCTGCTTTGCCAAGGCCCTGGGCGACTGCGCGGGCATTGCGAGGAGCGGCTTTTTCATCTACCCGATGGACGAGAGCCTTTTGCAGGCGAGCGTGGACTTCGGCGGCCGGTCATTCCTGGTCTGCGACGCAAAGCTGACCGGCATCCCGCTTGTTTCCATCGGCCAGGGCGGTCAGGGACAAAATGGTCAGGGCGGCGAGGGCGCTGCGAACGGAAGCGCCGCGAGCTTCCAGACGGACTGCTTCGAGGACTTCTGGCAGGGCTTCGTGTCCACCGCCCGCTGCAACCTGCACCTGGACACGATCCGCGGCAGGAGCGACCACCACAAGATGGAGGGGCTTTTCAAGGCCGCCGCCCGCGCCATCCGGTCTGCCGTCGAGATTGACGCGCGGCGGGCGGGCGAGATTCCCTCCACCAAGGGCGTGATAGTCTAGTAAGGCGTGATAGTCTAGGGGCGCGGCCAGGGCAGGACTTCGGGCGGCTAGAGCAGGACTTCCGGGGAGAGGGTCAGGAAGTCCTCCAGCCGTATGCAGCCGGAGCCTTCCGCGGTCTGTGAGGAGACAACGTAGACCTTGGCGGAAGGATACCGCTGCTTGAAGACATCCATCCCTTTGTTGCTAAGCCTGCGGCCGCTTTTTACCTCTATGCCGCAAAGCCTGTCGCCTTCTGCGATCACGAAGTCCACCTCGTCGTTTCCGTCCCGCCAGTAGGTAAGGGAAAGGCCGCTCTCCATGCAGGAGTTCACCAGATGGCTTCCCACGCAGGACTCGACGAACCTCCCCCACAGGTCCGGGGCAGCCTTGCTTTCCGAGAAGCTTTTCCCGCACATCGCCGCGAAGAGGGCATTGTTGTAGACCTGGAGCTTGGGGCTGGAAGAGCGCGAACGCTGGGTACTGCCCGAATACTTTTGCAGTCCGCCCAGGAAGCGGGCCTGGTCCAGCAGTTCCAGGTAATGGGAGAGTGTGACGGTATTCCCCGCGTCAGTGAGCGAGCCGAGCATCTTGTTGAACGGAAGAACCTGAGAGCTGTAGGCCGCGCCCAGCTCAAAAAGCTGGCGCAGGAGGGCGGGCTTGGTGATCGCGGTGAGCATGAGGATGTCCCTGGAAATGCTCGTCTCGATTATCGAATCCCGCAGGTAGCTCTTCCAGCGCTTCTCCTCCTGTATGAGCGGGGCGGGGCCGGGATAGCCGCCAAAGTAGATGTATTCCTCCAGTCTGAAGCCGAATGCTTCCCGCATCTCGGGGAAGCTCCAGTGGGGAACCTGTATAAGCTCGAACCTGCCGTGCAGGGATTCCGTCAGGCCTTTTTCAATCAGAAGCCGTGAGGAACCGCTCAGGATTACCTTTATGTTTGCCTTGGACCGGCTGTCCTCATCCCAGAGCTTTTTGACAAGCTCGCTCCAGTCAGGAAGCTTCTGGACCTCATCGATGACAAGCAGGACCTCGGGGCTGCCGGTCCTTATCTTGAGCCGGGCGGAATTCCACACCTGCTCAAGCCATGCCCGGGAGGAGCCCGTCACGGAATCCGCGCTCTCGTAGATGGAGTCGTGGGGGTAGGAGTCCAGGAACTGATTGATTATCGTGGTCTTGCCGACCTGCCTGGCTCCGGCTACGACCTGCATGAACCTGCGGCCCTCCGAGACCCGCTTTGCCAATTCCGAGATGTACTTTGACCTTTCCATGCGCCCTCCCCGGCCGGAATGCAGAATTACTCAGTGTATTGAGTAAAATTACTCAGTCCACTGAGTAATTTTAGCAACGGGCGGGAGTAAAATCAAGAGCCGTAAAGCCTGGGCCTGCCGGAATCCCTACCTGCGCATCCGGGGCAAGGGCGTTCTTTATCGCGTAGAGGGGGTATACCTGTATGTCAGCGTATTCGCAGAAGTTCTCAAGGGACGTGCGGATGCCGTAGGGCCTTTTCTTCAAGGCCAGGAACTGCCTGAGGCTCTGCATGGAGCCCTTCTTGCTTGCCTTTGCTTCGAAGTGTACAAAAATGGCACCGGAAAACAGGGTAAAGATGCTTAAAATGGCACCGTAAAACCGAGCAAAAGTGCTCAAAATGGCACCGGAAACGCCCGCCGTCCGGCACAGTCCCCGGGCCCTAGCGCTTGTCCTCCAGCACCTTGTATATCTCGCCGATGTACATCGTGTGGAAGTCGTCCTTCTTGTAGTTCTGCTTGAGGTACTTCTCATCAATGAAGCAGAATGGGTCAAAGGGCTGGGCATAGAGCTTGTTGCAGAAGAGGACGAGCCGGGCCTGCTTGATCCAGGGCGTGCCGTTCAGGTACTCCACGTCGAGCTTTGCGGGGCGGAACTTGTCGCCGTCGCGGCCTGAGTGGCAGCCGCAGTAGTCCAGCGCGGACTTGTACTTCTGGGGCAGGACGGAAAGCGAGAAGCTGTCGGTCCTGTCCATGATTTCCTTGGTGTAGCGGGTGGGGCGCACGTAGACCGTCGCCACGTTCTTGTTCCACAGAACCCCCAGACCGCCCCAGCTCGCGGTCATCGTGTTGACGCGGCCCGTCGTGATGTTGCCGTCTTCGTCAACGCTCTTTTCGCAGGCGGTGATGAGCATCCAGTCGCTCCCGATCAGCTTGAAGGGATTGTCGCTTATGGCCTCTGGCCGGATTGTCTTTAGCATGACGATACTCTAGCACGAAATGCGGGCGTATGTCCATTTGCCCCGTCCGTTGGACCGAACCGGGATGCACGTACGGGCCGAACTGAGAGGCGCTTCCGGTGGAACCGGGATGCGGACAGTCCTGTACGGGGGCGTCAGTCCCGGCTGGATTTGCAGGCAAAACTTCCGGGTTTTGAACCTAAAACCCCTGAGTTTCGGAATCAAAACTATACAGGTTTTAAAGGGCAAAACTCTGCGAGTTTTAAAAGCAAAACCGGCAGGCTCACGAGATGGAAAAGGTATGGGGCCCCCCCGCGGGAACTGCTACGCCCGTTGGGCGCCCGTTGGGCCGCAGCGTCAAGGCGGAAACCACAGCGAGGGGCTTCAAAAAAAGTGCCGCACTGCGTTTCCGGTTCCGCCGGGTTGAAAATTCTTATGAAATCGGCTATCCTTACCGCATAATCGAGCTATTTCGACGAAGAGGATAAGCATGGATGTATCTGAAGAAATTCTGAACCTGCTGCGGGACAACGCGCGCCTGAGCATAGAAGACATATCCGCAATGACAAAGAAGACTCCCGACGAAGTAAAGGAGATAATCAGGAATCTGGAAAACGACGGCGTCATCATGAAGTATGCCGCCATCATCAACCCGGAAAAGGACGCCGGGGCGAAGGAAAAGGTCAAGGCTGAAATCGAGATACAGGTGACGCCCGAGCGGGAGCGGGGCTTTGACGGCCTGGCGGACCGGGTCTACCGCTTTCCCCAGGTGAAGTCCCTCTACCTCATGTCCGGCGGCTATGACCTCAAGGTGATTATCGAAGGCGACAGCCTGCAGGACGTTGCCCTGTTCGTTGCCCGTAAGCTTTCTACCCTGGAAGGGGTGCGTTCCACTAAGACCCATTTCTTCCTCAAGACCTATAAGGAAAACGACATCGTGTACGTTGAAGAGCGCAGCGACAGCCGCGAGGGAGTTGTTGCCTGATGAACACGAGAGAGGACAAGCTTTCCCGCGCGATGCTGGCAACGCCGCCGTCGGGAATCCGCAAGTTTTTTGAGATGCTCATCGGCCACGACGACGTGATTTCCCTGTCCGTCGGCGAGCCGGACTTTCCCACCCCCTGGCTCATGCGGGAAGAAGCATTCTACCATCTGGAAAAGGGGCAGACGAGCTACACCTCCAACTGGGGCCTCCTGGAACTGCGCGAGGAGATTGCGAAGTACTTGGAGCGCTACGGGGCCTTCTACAACCCCAGAAAAGAGATCATCATCACGGTCGGGGCGAGCGAGGGCGTAGATGCGACCCTGCGCTGCATCCTGAACCCCGGCGACGAAATCATCGTGAGCCAGCCCTGCTACGTCAACTACACGACCCTTGCAAATCTGACCGGGGCGAAGGTCATTGACCTGGACACGAGCCGGACGGGCTTTTACCCGACCGCTGCCGAAATCGAAAAGCTCATCACGCCAAAAACCAAGGCCCTGATGATATGCAGCCCCAACAATCCGACCGGTACCGTAACGCCTGCACAGGAGCTTGAGAAGATAGCGGAACTCGTGAAAAAGCAGCAGATCTGGGTCATTTCCGACGAGATTTACTGCGAGCTGGTCTACGACGGCACGGAGCACACGACGATTGCGAGCTTCCCGGGCATGAAGGACTATACGATCATCCTGAACGGCTTTTCCAAGTCCTTTGCCATGACCGGCTGGAGGATCGGCTACATCGCCGCACCCGAGGACATCACCGCCGAAGTCATCAAGCTGCACGGCTACAACACGATCTGCGCCCCGATCATGAGCCAGTATGCCGCCCTTGAGGGCCTGCGCAACGGCTGGAGCGAGGTTGAAAAGATGCGGGTGAGCTACCAGCAGCGGCGGAACCTGATGGTCAAGGAGTTCAACGACATGGGGCTTCCCGTGCCGGAACCAAAGGGAGCCTTCTACATGTTCCCCGACATCAGTTCCACGGGGCTGACGAGCGAGGAGTTTGCGACCCGCCTGTTCAGCAAGTATTCCGTCGCGGTTGTGCCCGGTTCAGTCTTCGGGGCAGGCGGCGAAGGGCACATCCGCTGCTGCTATGCGACGGCAATAGATAAGATAAAAACTGCCCTTGACAGGATTGCAGAATTTACCGATAGTTGCAGAAGGGGTTGATATGGTTATTCTGATTTTAGCAGGTGTACTGATACTCGTGGCGGTTGCCATTGTCCTGATGATGAAGGGCAGGGGAGCCGGTAAGGACGAGGCCGACATCAAGAACAAGAACGAGGCAAAGGTGCTCAAGGATGCTTCCCGCAAGCTGGCGAAGGATCCCGACAACATTCCCGCTCTGACCCAGCTGTCCGAGATTTTCTATGCGAACGAACTGTATGACAAGGCGCTCCAGCACTACAAGAATCTGGTCCGCATTGCGCCGATCCACAATGAGATAAACGAAGGCAAGGTCGCCCTGCGGGCGGGCATCTGTCTGTGCAAGGCGGAAGAGTGGGGCGAGGCGCTCAAGTACCTTTTGCAGTCCAACATGAAGGATGCCTCCAATTTTGAAGTGAACTACTACCTGGGTCTGGTCTACAGCAAGCTCAAGGATTATGCGAAGGCCGTTCCCTGCCTCAAGAAGGCCCTGATCATCAATCCGGCTTCAACGGCCGCAAACATGATCGTTGCCCGCTGCTTCTACGAACAGCGGCACTTTAAGGAAGCCCTGCCCTACCTGAAGGTCGTCATGGCGGCGGAACCGAACAACAAGGAAGCGATGTTCGACTATGCGGATGTCATGGTCGAAGAAGGACACGGCGAGAAGTCCATCAAGATTTTCTCCCACCTGCGTCCCGATCCCGTGTACGGTGCACGGGCCTGTCTGCGGACGGGCGTGTTCCACTACAATCAGGGAGACAAGAAGGCTGCCGTTGATGACTTCCTGATCGGCCTGAAGCTGCCGAATACGCCGCAGGCTGAAACGCTCGAACTCAAGTACCGGCTTGCGATGTGCTACTTTGATACGAACCGCTATAAAGAGGGACTTGCCCTGCTCAGTGAGATTAAGCAGGTGAACCAGCAGTACAAGGATGTTCCGACGCTCATCAGCCGCTATTCGGAACTGAGCCAGAACACGAACCTGCAGGTCTACCTGTCCGGCAGCAGTGCCGACTTCATCTCCCTGTGCCGCAGGATTGCAACGGGCTGGGAGAAGGGGCTGAACGCAACCTTCATCGACGCCCATGCCGAAGCTGCCTATACCAACGTTACGATTGAAGTTCCCAGCCGGGGCGGCGACGGCAGCGACTTCAAGGAGTCCTGGCTCTTCCGCTTCTTCCGCACGACGGGAGCGACGGGCGAGATTTACGTGCGCGAGTTCTATGAGTACGTTCAGGATCACCGGATTGCGAAGGGCATCTGCGTTACCGCCGGTACCTTCTCGGACGGCGCCCGGCATTTTGCCGAAGGCCGCCCCGTAGACCTCGTGGAACGCGACAAGCTGGATAAGATTCTGAAAAGGATTAACTAGGTTTTCTGGGGGAGTTCCCCGGCCCCCTGATTTTTGGAGGGCCTAAAAAAGCCGGACGAGTTGTCCGGCTTTTTTTGTGTGTCTTGACGGCCGCACCCGCCGCCGGCACAGTCGCTTTCGGGTGTGTCCTGACGGCCGCACCTGCCGCCGACGCAGTTGCTATATAGGTGTGTCCTAACGGCCACACCCGCAGGGGCAGGGCATGCCTTCCTCGTCGGAATCGTACTCCTCGTCGTCCCGGCTGCCGCAGCCGCATCCGCCGTCGCCGCAGCCGCAGTCCCCGCCGCACTCACCGTCACCGCAGGAACCGCCGCATCCTCCGCAGCCGCAGCCGCACCCGGCGGGACCGCCCGCCTTGAGCTCGTCTTCCGTCGCATCGCGTACTTCGAGCACTTCGACGGCAAAATGCAGGTTCTGCCCGGCAAGATCATGGTTTGCATCGATCGTAATGCTGTCGCCGTCGACTTTTTTGACCGTTACGATGGACAGCCCGCTTTCAGTCATCGCCTGAAATGCCATGCCGACCTTGATTTCCATGTCCGTATCAAACTGGTCGCGCGGCAGTTCCGTGACGAGTGACTCGTCATACTCGCCGTAGCCGTCCTTTGCCGTCAAATCGCAGGTGAACGTGTCTCCCGGCTTCCGGCCAGTCAGCGCATCCTCGAACTTGGGAAGGAGCATGCCGCGCCCGTGCATGTATTCGAGCGGGCTGCGGCCTTCGCTTGAGTCAATGACCCGTCCGTCGTCGCCGGTGAGCGTATAGTTGAGGGTGACGATTTTATCCTGTGCAATGGTCATGGGCTACGCTTCCTGTACGACTTCGGTAATTTCGGGGCAGGTCTCCTTCAGGTAGCGCTCGATGCCCATCTTGAGCGTCATGACCGCCATGGGACAGTCACCGCAGGCGCCCGTCAGCCGCAGGTGTACCTTGTTTTCCGCATCAATCTCTATGAATTCCATGTCTCCGCCGTCTGCATTCAGCTGCGGGCGGAATGCTTCCAGTGTTTCCTTTACCTTTGCCAGCAGTGCTTCATCTGCCATTTCGTACCCCCGGTATCGTTTCGAATGTCCTGCTCAATTTACTATATATAAAACGTTTAGGCAAGCGGGACGGATGCCGTGAATGCCGAGCCTCCACACTTTACTATTTGACTGCATTTATTTATAATGGAAACGCTATGAAACCGATTTTGATAAAGGATTTGCTTACCTCTCAGCCGGACGGGCGGGAGGTCACGGTCTGCGGATGGGTGCGGACCAAGCGGGACTCCAAGAACCTCGTATTTATTCAGGTAAATGACGGAAGCTGCTTTGCTTCCATACAGCTGACCTTTGACCGCAATGCTCCGGCAGCCGGGGCAGATGCTGCTGCTATAGAAGATTCCCTGAAGGACGTGACGACCGGTGCGTCCGTGCGTGCAACGGGCAGTATTGTCCCCTCTCCTGCCTCGGGGCAGGCCGTTGAGGTAACGCTCAAGACCCTGACCGTCCTGGGCCTGTGCCCGACCGACAGCTATCCCCTCCAGAAAAAGAACATGAGCATGGAGTACCTGCGTGAGAATGCCCACCTGCGGGCACGGACCAACACCTTCGGAGCGGTCTTCCGCCTGCGCAACCAGATGGCGATTGCCCTCCACACCTTCTTCCAGGAGCGGGGCTTCCAGTACATCATGGCACCGGAAATTACCTGCTCCGATGCAGAAGGGGCGGGCGAGATGTTCCAGGTGACCACCCTTTCGCTCGAAAAGATTGCCGAACTCGGCGTGAAGGCGGGGCAGGGCGGCATGAAGGTCGAGGACGCCCACAAAATCGTCGACTACAGCAAGGACTTCTTCGGTAAGAAGGCGGGGCTCACCGTTTCCGGCCAGCTGGAAGCAGAGACCCTTGCGACTGCGCTGAGCCGGGTCTACACCTTTGGCCCTACTTTCCGGGCTGAGAACTCCAACACCCCCCGTCACCTGTCCGAGTTCTGGATGTGCGAACCGGAGATGGCATTCTATGACCTCTTTGACGACATGGATCTGGAAGAAGAGTTCCTCAAGTACCTGTTCAACTGGGCGCTGACGAAGTGCCGCGATGACCTTGAGTTCTTTGAAAAGCGCATTCAGAGCGGGGTGATTGCCCAGCTGCAGCACGTGGTGGACACTCCCTTTAAGCGCATTACCTATACCGAAGCTGTCGAGCAGCTTAAGCCCTTCAACAAGGACTTTGAGTTCCCGATTGAGTGGGGCAAAGAGCTCCAGACCGAACATGAACGCTGCCTGACGGAAAAGATCTTTAAGTCCCCGGTCATGGTCTACAACTACCCGAGGGACGTGAAGGCATTCTACATGAAGCAGAACGAGCCTGACGAGCAGGGACGGCTGACCGTCCGTGCCGTGGACGTGCTCGTTCCCGGTCTTGGCGAGATTACCGGCGGTTCCGAGCGCGAGGAGGACTACGACAAGCTGCTCAAGGTCTGCGAGGACCGCAAGATGGATATGACGAACTACCAGTGGTACCTGGACCTGCGCCGCTTCGGCAGCGTTCCCCACTCGGGATTCGGTCTGGGCTTCGACCGCCTGCTCCGCTACATAACGGGCATGGCGAACATCCGCGATGTCGTCCCCTATCCCCGTGCACCCCGTCTGGCAGACTTCTAGCAGGAGGCGCCTGTGTCTGAAGTTGTGGATAAGAATCCGCCGCCGCCGCTCGGCAGGAAGGTCTTTTTCGTCAATCCCTCTTTTAAGGTGCAGTCCAAAATCGTTGCTGCCCTCCGGGAGAATGAGTATGAGGTCTACGTCATCCGCCGCTGGCGCGATGTCAAGAATTACATGACGAAGAACCCCAACTCAATCTGCCTGATCAGTGTTGACGGGCAGATGTCCGTACAGGCCTGGATGGCCATGTGCAAGAACTTTTCCAAGGACAAGATTCTCAGTACGACGATCTGTGGCTTCCTGACGGAAAACGCCCTCAAGAGTTCTGCCCGGCTCGCCTACAGCGGCAAGCTTGCAGCAGGCTATAATTCCACCGCAGGTGATGAGGAGCAGATCCTGCGTGTCCTCAAGGGAATCCTTGATGTGCACGGTGCCAAGGGACGCCGCCAGTACGTGCGCTGTTCCTGCTTCCGGGAGAATGCATTCGTGTACCTGACGGTTGCTGATGCGGGCGGCAATCCGAGCATGTTCCAGATGAAGATCGTCGATATTTCGACGGCGACGGTTGCCGTTGAGGTTCCCAACATCTTCAAGGGAAAGTTCCGGCAGAACATGTGGATTCAGAATGCCGTCATTGTGCTCAACGGCAGGCAGGTTGATACCGCCCTGCAGGTGTTCCTGATTAAACAGACCCCCAAGGGGAACGAGATTGCAATCCTGTCCTACTATTCGGCCATGCCGAAGGAGTCCAAGACCTGCATCCGGCACTTTGTCTTCGATACACTGCAGAAGGAGATGGAGCGCAGCATAAACGGCATGCCGGAGGACCGGACTGACTATAACATTGAGGCTGCCGGATACCAGCTCGTCATCGGCGGGAAGGAATCTGACGGGAGTGATGAGGCGGGCGAAGGGGAGGCTGCTGCGGCCGACGATGCGAATGCGTCCGTCGAGGATGTGCTGGCAGCAACGGCCGGTGCTGCTGAAGCCGGGGCCGGTAAGGCCGGAGACGGAGATGCGGCAGCGTCCGTCGAGGATGTGCTGGCGGCTACGGCTGGTGCTGGCGAAGGCGATGTTGCCGGCGCCGGGGCTGCCGGGGCAGACGCTGCTTCCGGAGAAGCCGGGGAGTCTGGAGCGGATGCCGCTTCAGGCGAATCTGGAGAGACCGGAGCGGCAGAGTCTGCGGAAAGCGCAGCAGGGGCTGCGGGTGAAGCGAAAGACGCCTGACCGGCGTGTTCCGGCCTGATGCAGGTTGAGCGGATGGAACAGCGGCGGGGACGGCGGCCTCAGCGTGAGCTGACGCCCCGGACACTTTTGCAGATCCTGTATTTCTCCGTGCGCTATACGTCTTCAAATGATCTGTTTTCCTATGCGGCATCCTGCGCGTTCGGCTTCCTGCTGTCCTTCCTGCCCGTCGTGATGATGATCCTGACGATTCTGGTCCGCTTCCTGCATGCAGAAGGGAAGGTTGTCTCGGAATTCCTGCAGGTGTACCCGCTTGTCAGTTCGACCGTCAACCTGGAGAACGTCATCAATTCCCTCCGGCAGATACGCACCCTGACGAACTTTGAGGTCATCGTTTCCATCACGATTGTCTGGATGGCGCGCCGCTTCTTCATTTCGCTGACGCGGAGCCTCCGACGGATTTTCCGGCATTCCGACCGGCAGCAGAAGGGCTTTATCCTCGTCTTTTCCTTTGCGGCCGAGGCCCTGCTGACCATCATCATTTCGGCGCTGATTTTCCTGCTGATTGTATTCCGCTCCCTGGTCCGCCTGCCGATCCTTGACGAGCTGACCCTTGCCTATCCTGCCCTGATGGAATCCTTCGCCGACCTGATCGCCGGAACCTTTCCCTTCATCCTCCTGTTCATCGGCTGTGTCCTCGTCTACAAGTTCATGAGCCGGACGCGGCCGACGCTCATGCAGTGCATCTTTCCGGCCCTCCTGTGTACCTTTTCCTTCTGGGGCTTCCGCAAGCTGATGAAGCTGTTCATCAACGTGAACCGCTACAACACGGTGTACGGGGTCCTGAGCAATGCAATCGTCCTCCTGCTGGAAGTGTACTTTTTCTTCATCATCTTCCTCTTTTTTGCCCAGCTCCTCTTCGTGAACCAGTTCTTTGACAGCCTGATTCTCGGCGAGCTGTACTGCCTGCCCGGCAGGAACGAAACAAAGCTGAAGGCATCGCTCAAGCGCCTGCTCTTTATCCGGCCGGATTCCCTGCTTGAACAGGAAGAAAACACCCTCTGCCTCAAGAAGGGGAGCTACGTGTACCGGCAGGGGGAGGAGGGCTGCTATTCCTATTATGTTGCCGAAGGAGCGCTGATGCTGTCGCGGCAGAACAGTCTCCGCTATCTGGAAGAAGGAAGCTTCTTCGGCGAGGACGTGTTCCTGTCCCGGCAGGGCAGGAGCGAAGATGCGCTTGCAATCAGCGACTGCGTGCTGATTAAGGTGGGGAAGGAACTCTTCTTTTCCATGCTCAAGCGCAATCCCGCCCTTGCGCAGCGCTCCCTGTTCAGGATGTATCCGCGGGTCGAGGAGGGGCAGTGATGCAGGTGATACGGGCGTCCGTCATGGGCTTCTGCATGGGGGTAAAGCGTGCGGTTGAGAAGGCAGAACAGGCACTGGACGGTGCTGCACCGGCGGCGGGGCTGCCGGGCAGGGTATTCAGCCTGGGTCCCCTGATCCACAATCCGACGGTGCTTTCGGACTTTGAAGCGCGGGGCCTGACAATCCTTTCCCCTGACGGCAGCGGCTTTCCCGATGTGCGGGGGGCTTCCGTCATCATCCGTGCCCACGGAACGACGCCCCGCGTCATGGAGGAACTGGAACAGGCGGGGGCGAAGGTCATTGACGCAACCTGCCCCAAGGTGCACCTGAGCCAGAAGCGGGTGCGGGAGTGGAGCGGCCGGGGCTATGACATCGTGATTGCCGGGGACCGCAATCACGGGGAGGTGACGAGCATCGCTTCCTTTGCGGTAGCTGAGCCGCAGTCGGGCGGCAGGGTCTTTGTCGTGCAGGATGCCGCAGAGGCTGCCCGCCTTGCCGCAGGAGGCGGCCTTTCTGACCGCTGCGTGCTGATTGCCCAGACGACCTTCAGCCCCGCCGAGTTTGAGCGGATACGCTGTGTTCTGGAGGAAAGGGCGGGCGGCATCCGCGTGTTCAACTCGATATGCTCGGCGACGATGGAGCGGCAGGAGGCACTCAGGGCGCTTGCGGCGCAGGTTGAAGGCATTGTCGTTGTCGGGGGCAAGTCTTCTGCCAATACCCGCCGTCTCTACGAGCGGGCGAAAAGCCTGGTTCCCCTCGCCGACCTGATAGAGGACGCTTCGATGCTGCAGCCGGAGTTCTTCCGCCTGGAGCGGGTCGGCATAACCGCCGGTGCCTCGACGCCGGAAGCAGTCGTGAAAGCCGTTGAGGAGCGGCTCCTGCAGGGCGGTTCCCGCTAGTGCTTTCCTGCCCGCCTTGCAAGCCCGCCTTGTTTTATGCTATACTGTCTGAATGAAAACAGTGATTTTGGCCGGAGGCAAAGGGACCCGGCTCGGAGAAGAAACCCAGAAAATTCCGAAGCCGATGGTAGAGATAGGCGGTTATCCTATCCTCTGGCATATCATGAAGATATACAGCTTTTTCGGCTACAATGACTTCATCGTTCTGACGGGTTACAAGGGACACATCATCAAGGACTATTTTCTGAACTATTACTCCCGCTACAGTGACATGACAATCGATCTGTCGAACAATGACGTGCAGATCAATAAGATGCGCAGCGAACCCTGGAAGATAACCCTGCTGTACACGGGCGAAAATACCCTGACTGCGGGCCGCATAAAGCGGGCGAAGGATTACCTGGGCGGCGGTGACTTCATGCTGACCTATGGCGACGGGGTTGCCGACATAGACATCGCAAAGCTGGTGGAATCCCACTATGATTCGGGAAAGCTCGTGACGCTGACGGCGATTCAGCCCGCGGGACGCTTCGGCTCCCTGGATATGGGTGAGGGCGGCAGCGTGCGGGGCTTTCAGGAAAAGCCCGTTGAAGGTGGTTCGTGGATAAACGGGGGCTTCTTTGTCTGCGGGAACAAGGCCCTGGACTACATCAGGGATGACGCGGACACCATGATGTGGGAGCGTGCCCCCCTGCAGAACATCGCTGCCGACGGCCAGCTCCATGCCTACAGGCATACGGGCTTCTGGCACCCGATGGATATGCTCAAGGATAAAATAGAACTGACGGACCTCTGGCATGATCACAAGGCACCCTGGGCCTTCTGGGAAGTCTGGATGCAGGGTGCGAAGCACGCTGCATCACACGATGCGAACGCGTGATTCCAGGAAAGGGGTAGGAAACGATAGCATGGGAAAAACGGTCATAGAGCAGTACCGGTCCAGCCGGAAACTGCGCCTGTATTTTGATGTCAGCCTCGGCCTTGCGGCACTCTGCCTTGTCCTCCTGCTGCCGCCGGTCCGTTCCGCCCTGTACGGCGGGCTGTACAAGCCCTTGACCGATGCCTTTTTCAGGCTTTTCGGAAGCCGCTTTGCCGACGGGGACATTGCGTTCCTGGGAAAGAGCGTTGCCTTCGTGCAGCGCTATTACTGTTCGTCCCCCTTCTTCACGGGCCTGCTTGCCTGTATGCTTATCTGGATCGTAAGCATTTTTTGCTTCATCAGCTACAGTCTGAAGGGAGATCAGAAGGTCTGTCTCTGGGAGAAGATCGTTTTTTCCGTCATAACCGTCCTCTGCTTTACCTGCTTTTACCACAGCGACATCCTGAATACGGCGGGATCCGCTTTTACTTTTCTGAACGGGCACATTCTGGATTTCTATACGGTCAATGCCGATTTAGGCTACTACGACATTTACATGCCGGGCGTCTACATCCTCTTTGCCGTCTGGAACATTCCCCTCTATATACTGGGCTACGGCAGGACGCTCGTTCCCTTCCACGAGATGGCCTATCCCTATCCGGTCTACCTCTGGTTCAAGCTGCTGCCCGCCCTCTGCTACTTCCTGACATCCTTCCTGATTAAGGAAATCATGATGGAAGTCGGCTTTTCCGAGCGGAAGTCCCGCATTGCCCAGATTGTCTGGACAGCCTGTCCGCTCGGTTTCTTGAGCCAGTTTACGCACGGACAGTACGACATCTTTGCCCTCTTCATCTGCCTGCTCGGCTTTCTGAGCTACCTGCGCCGCCACGACAAGCGTTTCCTGCTCTTCTTCATCATTGCGGTGACCTTCAAGTACTTTGCCCTGCTCTACTTTATGCCCATGCTCCTCCTGCGGGAAAAGAACTTCTGGAAGGCGGCGTTCAAGACCGTGCTCGCCGTTATCCTGAACATCCCGATGCTGCTGAACCAGGGCTACGGGGCTGGCTACGTTGAGTTTACGGCGCGCAATTCCCTGATTGCCCGCGTCCTGTATCCCCATATCGTGATGGGGCACCGGGGGGCGGATATTCCGATTATTCCCGTCCTCTTCATCCTCCTGTTTGCCTATATCTTCTTCCGCGCGAAGGAGGCAGAGACGAAGGAAGGGGTATTCTCCCAGATCGTCTGCTATGCGAACTTTGCGAACTTTGCGATGTTCGGCTTCCTCTTCTGGCATCCCCAGTGGCTTCTGTATGCAACACCTTTCCTCGTGTTTACGATTTTTCTGGCGAAGGACAAGAAGAAGACGCTGCTGCTGCAGATCGGCCTTGCCCTTGCCTATACGGTCTGCAAGATCGTGAGTTTTTCCGCAGACGGGGCGCAGCACATGCTTGCGGGCGGTCTGTTCGGGCCCTGGCTGCAGGATATCGACGACTATTTCGTCATGAAAATGCAGTTCCTGCTGGTCAGCCCCTTCATGCCGCTGCTTGAGGCGCTGCTGCTGTTCTGTATCTTCTATATAAACAGGGACCTTGCGGACGGCAGGACTGACGGGGACCGGACGCAGCTGGATGACCTGCCGTTCGGTCTCTTGCGTGGCTATGCGTTTAGCGGTACAATGCTGTTCTTGACGGCTGCGCTCTGTACGCTGATCATGACGCTGCTGCTGCGGCAGGCATAAGGCAGCTGAAAGGCGGGCTGTACGGCAGCTGCCGCAGCCTGCCCGGGATACAGGCAGATATATACAGACAGATAGATAGAGAATAGAAAAGGATGAATATGTTTGAGAATATGACTAAGGAAGAGGCGGGCGCCTCTATTCTGGAAAGCGTGAAGGCCTACTATGCGAAGTTCATGCAGAAGGCTCCCTATCAGGACGGGGACCGGATTCCATACGCATCCCGCGTCTTTGACGAAAAGGAAATGGTCAATCTGGTGGACAGTGCGCTTGAGTTCTGGCTGACCCAGGGCCGCTACAGTGCGAAATTTGAGCGGGACTTTGCCCGTTACCTGGGAGTTCCCGCCACCCTGCTGGTGAACTCAGGGTCTTCCGCCAACCTGCTTGCCTTCATGACGCTGACGTCTCCCCTGCTGGGTGAGCGTGCCGTTCAGCGGGGCGACGAGGTCATAACGGTTGCCTGCGGTTTCCCGACGACGGTGACGCCGATCATGAACTACGGGGCGGTTCCCGTGTTCGTCGACGTGACGATTCCCCAGTATAACATCGATGTATCCCGCCTTGAAGCAGCTCTTTCTCCCAGGACCAAGGCCGTGATGATTGCGCATACGCTCGGAAATCCCTTTGACCTGAAGGCGGTCAAGGACTTCTGCGATGCCCACAGGCTCTGGCTCATCGAAGACAACTGCGATGCGCTCGGTTCCGAGTACACGATTGACGGCAGGACAAAGCTGACGGGAACCTGGGGCGACATCGGTACGTCGAGCTTTTACCCGCCCCACCACATGACGATGGGCGAGGGGGGTGCCGTGTACACCGCTGACCCCCTCCTGCATAAGATAGCCCTTTCAATCCGCGACTGGGGACGGGACTGTTCCTGTCCGTCCGGCCGGGACAACACCTGCGGACACCGTTTTGACGGTCAGTACGGCCAGCTTCCCGCAGGCTATGACCACAAGTACGTGTACAGCCATCTGGGCTACAACCTCAAGGCGACCGATTTGCAGGCGGCAATCGGCTGTGCCCAGCTGGAAAAGTTCCCCTCATTCGTCGAAAAGCGGCGGCACAACTGGCAGTACCTGCGTGACGCCCTTGCCGGTACGGAAGATAAGCTTATCCTGCCCGAACCTGTGGCAAACAGCAATCCGAGCTGGTTCGGTTTCCTGATTACCAGTAAGGAACCGGGCGGCAAGCTGCGGCTGGTCAAGGCGCTGGAGGACAGCAAGATTCAGACGCGGATGCTCTTTGCCGGAAACCTGACGAAGCATCCCTGCTTTGACGCAATCCGCGGCAGCGATGCCTACCGGGTGTCGGGCAGCCTGGAGTGCACGGACCGGATCATGAACGACACCTTCTGGGTGGGCGTCTATCCCGGCATGAGCGATGCGATGCTGGACAAGATGGCGGACGTCATCAGGAAGAACGCATAAGTGGCAGGGCTTGTTTGATGGGCAAAATGAAGGCCGCCATCATCGGGACGGGCAACATCGGCAGTGACCTGCTGGTGAAGCTGATGAAGTCGCCGATTTTGGAGTGCGGTGTTTTTACGGGACATAAGGCAGACTCACGGGGTATCGCGCGGGCGAAGTCGCTCGGGGTACCGACGTCGATCGAGTCCGTCGCCTACATCGAAAAGCACCCGGACTGCTGCGACCTCGTCTTTGATGCGACCTCGGTGGAAGGCCACCGGCATAATGCCCCCATCCTGAAGCGCCTCGGAAAATTTACGATAGACTTGACGCCTGCCCATATCGGCCGTTTCTGCATTCCCGCCGTGAATCTTGCGGAAGGGCTGGAACAGGATAACGTGAACCTGATAACCTGCGGCGGGCAGGCGGTTATACCGATTGCACTGGCGATAAGCAAAGTCCAGCCGGACATCAGCTATCTGGAGCTGGTTGCAACGATTGCGTCCAAGTCTGCGGGCATGGGAACGCGGAACAACATCGACGAGTTTACACAGACGACGAAAGATGCCCTCCGTGATTTTACCGGTGTTGCAAATACGAAGGCGATGATAAACCTGAATCCCGCCGAACCGCCGATTACCATGCACAATACCCTCTATATCCTCTGCAAGCATCCCGATATGCCGAATATATGCCGGGCTGCGCATGAGATGGAGCAGGTCATACAGGGCTATGTTCCCGGTTTTCATATTGTGCTCGGTCCGGTGCTGGAAAACGGACGGGTTACCCTGAGCGTGGAAGTGACGGGGAGCGGCGACTACCTGCCCAAGTACGCCGGCAACCTTGACATCATCACCTGCGCTGCGGTCAAGATTGCGACTGAATATGCGCTCAAGAAAGGCTATGGAGATGGGGGTGTACATGAAGGACATTAAGATTTTTGACGCGACCCTCCGTGACGGCAGCCATGCGATAGCGCATCAGTACAGCAGAGAGCAGATTGAAGCGTACTGCCGTGCAATGGACACGGCGGGAATGGATGTCATCGTCGTCGGCCACGGAAACGGTCTGGGGGCATCTTCCCTGCAGATTGGCCTGTCCCTCCTGCCTGATGCTGAGATGATACAGCTTGCGCGGGAACACCTGCACAAGACGAAACTCGGCGTCTTTATGATGCCCGGCTATGGAACAATCCGGGACGACCTTGTTCCTGCGGTGGAAGCCGGGGTTGACCTCTTTAAGATTGCCTGCCACTGTACGGAGACGAACATTACCCGCCAGCATATCGAGTTCCTTGCTGGGAAAGGCAAGGAGGTCTACGGGGTGATGATGATGTACCATCTGGCGGACAAGGAGACGCTTTTGCAGCAGGCCCTCCAGCTGGAATCATACGGGGTGCAGGGCGTCATACTGATGGACAGTGCCGGTGCTTCGACGCCGGAGATGGTCCGCGACACGGTGAGCCTCCTGTCGGCGAAGCTCCGCTGCCGCATCGGTTTTCATGCACACAACAATCTGGGGCTTGCCGTCGCGAACAGCTATACGGCAATCCAGAACGGAGCGACCATTATTGACGGAACCCTGCGGGGCTTCGGTGCCGGTGCGGGCAACTGCCAGCTGGAGGCCCTTGTCGCCCTGCTCAGGAAAGAAGGAATTCCCTGCCATGCGGATTTGTACCGGATGATGGATGTGAGCAGGGATTTCGTTTCTGTATGGTGGAAGCATGACAAGGGGCTGGACGACCTGAACATCGTGAACGGGCTGGCCGGTGTTTTTTCGGGATTCAAGCGGCATGTCATCAATGCGGCAGCCACATTCGGGGTTGACGCCCGCGACATCCTCATGGAACTGGGACGGCGCAAGGCGGTCGCCGGACAGGAAGACATGATCGTCAGTGTCGCACAGGAACTGCAGGACGCACGGAACAAGAAAGGACGTGAGTCAGTGAAAGGGTAAGCGGGCTTGTTTCAAAAGTCGCTTACTTTTGAAACTTCCTCAACCGTTTTTTTGGCTGGCTCGGAATTTGAAAGCATACAGGTAGGAGTATATGGCTAAACTGCACATCGGTACCTGGGCGGAGATGCCATCCGCCTATGTTACGAACGTCATGGCCCGGGCGGGTTTCGATTTTTCAATCATCGACATGGAGCACGGCATCATCGATTTTGCCCTTGCGCAGGACATGGTCTTTGCTGCCCATGCCGCCGGAAAGCAGGTGTACATACGGGTTCCGGCGATAGAGGAGTCCTGGGTGACGCGGACGCTCGACACGGGCTGTGACGGGATCATATTCCCGCAGGTGAAGGGCCTTGCCGATGCAGAAGAAGCCGTCCGCCTCTGCTGTTATGCGCCTGAAGGCGAGCGGGGCTTCAATCCTTTTGTCCCGGCGGGAGGCTACCACAAGGTTCCCGCAGATTTTTTTGAGAAAGAAAACAGGCGGATTCAGATTGGCCTTATTCTGGAAGGGGCGGACGTATTCGCTCAGCTCGATGAAATTCTGAAGATTCCGCAGATTTCCCTCCTCTATGTGGGGCAGTATGACCTTTCCATCGCACTCGGCGTTCCCGGGCAGGTGACGGACCGGAAGGTACTTGACCTGATGGATTCGACGGTGAAAAAGGCGCTTGCTGCGGGAAAGGCTGCCGGCTGTATGGTACACAGCGTTGCTGAGGCAAAGACGGTTATCGCACAGGGATTCTCCTTCGTCGTCTACAAGGTTGACTGCGGAATCCTCTATGACTGCGTGCACGGCTTTGTCGAAGGAGTCCGCGGAGATTCCGGGGCCGGGTGCGGATCTGCAGGGGAGGACGCATAATGAAGGTAAAACTCTCTGATTACCTGGTCAGTTTCTTTGAGTCTGTCGGCGTGACCGATGTCTTCATGCTGACCGGCGGCGGCTGCATGCACCTGCAGGACTCCTTCGGCAGGTCAGCGAAGATAAAATACACCTGTACCGAGCACGAGCAGGCTGCCGCAATGGCGGCAGAAGCGTATGCCAAGATGAAGAACTCGCTGGGCCTGGTCCTGACGACGAGCGGACCGGGCGCAATGAATACGCTGACGGGCATGCTTGACTGCTGGCAGGACTCGACGCCGGTTGTGTTCCTGTACGGACAGTCAAAGAGTTCGCAGACGATACGGAAATCCGGGGTTCCCGGCCTGCGGCAGTTCGGCGTGCAGGAAGCGGACATCATTTCCGTCGTGACGCCGATGACCAAATATGCCGTGGAGCTTGAAAATGCGGCGGATATACGCTGCTGCCTGGAGCAGGCGGTGTACGAGGCGACCTCCGGCAGGCCCGGCCCGGTTGCCCTGAGCATTCCGCTCGACCTGCAGGGAGCGGTCATAGAGACGGACAGCCTGCGGGGCTTTACGCCGCCCGGAGCTGAGACCGGGTCTGGGGCCGCAGCGGCACCGGCGGCAGGGCGGTCTGCAGCGGAGCTTCCTGCCTTCCTGTCTGCGGAACGGCCTGTACCGTCGGGGGACGACCTTTCCTATGTGCTCGATGCCCTGTCCCGGGCAGAGCGCCCCGTGATCATCGCCGGGCACGGCGTCAGGCTGTCCGGTGCCTGCCCGGAGCTGAAGGCCTTTGCCGACGCCCGGGATATCCCCGTCGTGATGTCCTTCCTGGCTGTTGATGTGCTTGCGGATTCCGACCCCTGCTGCATCGGCAGGATCGGGTCAAAGGGATCCCGGGCGGGCAATCTTGCAATGCAGAACGCCGACCTGATCCTTTCCATCGGATGCCGCCTGTCTGTCTCGGACACGGGCCATACCTACGATATGTTCGCACGGGGGGCACGCATTGTCGTCGTTGACATAGACCCTGCCGAACATACGAAGAAGACCGTCCGCATAGACCGCATGATTGCAGGCGACGCAAAGGCCTTCCTTACCGCCCTGTCCGCACGCATGGATGGATCGGCTGCGGGCGGCAGGAAGTACAGATCCTGGCGGGAAACGTGCACGGGATGGAAGCAGCGCTATCCGGTCATACAGGCCGCATACCCGGCGGATCCCAAGGGGTTGAACTATTATGAGTTTATCGGCCTCCTCAATGAGTTCAGTTCTGCCGAGACACCCTTTGTCTCTGACGCAGGTTCCGCTTTCTATGTGACGGCGCAGGCAATGGAAGTAAAGGAGGGGCAGCGCCACATAACGACCGGCGGTACGGCGACAATGGGCTTTACCCTGCCTGCGGCAATCGGTGCCGCAACCGCCGCTCCCGGGCAGACCGTCATCGGCATAACCGGGGAAGGTTCCTTCATGCAGAACATGCAGGAACTGGAAACCGTTGTATTCCACGGCTACAACATCAAGCTGTTCGTCGTGGAAAACGGGGGCTATTTTTCGATTCACCAGACGCAGAAGCGCTACTTTGACGGCAACTATGTCGGCGAAAGCACTGCGAGCGGGGTTTCCTTTACGAAGCTGGACAAGCTTGCGGAAGCCTTCGGCATTGCGTATTATGACCTTGCAACGCCTGCCTCCTGCCGGGAAGCCATACCGAAGATTCTGGGGGTCCGGGGACCGGCGCTGATCCGCGTGCAGGTTACGCCCGATATGGAAATCATACCGACGGTTTCATCAAAGATGACCGCCGACGGAAAGATGGTCTCAATGCCGCTGGAGGATATGTACCCCTTCCTGCCGCGCGATGAGTTCAAGGCCCTGATGAAGGTGCCGCCGCTCCCGGAAAGCCTTGCCGGGGAAGCAGACGGCGACACTGCTGCCAAAGGCGGGAACGCATGATGCGGTGCGTCATGGTGACCGGCGCAACCAGCATGATCGGCTGCGCACTGATACGGGAGTGCCTCGGGAATGGGGTCAGGGTGATCGCCCTTGCCCGCAGGGGATCGTCCAAACTGTCCCGCCTGCCTGCATCTCCCCTGCTGACGCTCATGGAGTGCGACCTTGACCGGATGCGGGACCTGAGTGCGGAAGAGGTCCGGGCAGCCGCGCAGTCACTTCCCGTCGACTGCTTCTACCACTTCGGCTGGACCTTCACTGACCATGAGGGGCGGAACAGCCCTGAAAAGCAGGAGCTGAACATCCGCTACACGCTCGATGCCGTCTCCCTCGCCGGCCGCTGCGGCTGCAGAAAGTTTGTCGGGGCGGGAAGCCAGGCAGAATACGGCAGGGCTGCCGTTCCGCTCAATGCTGCCGTTCCCTGCCGGCCGGAAGTCGCGTACGGCGTGGCGAAACACGCGGCCGGCCTCCTGAGCTTCATGAAATGCCGTGAGCTGGGCATGGCCTGCAACTGGGTCCGGATCCTGAGCGTCTACGGGACGAATGACAGCCCCGCCACGCTCATAAAGACCTTCATCGGCAAATGCCGATCAGGGGAGCCGATGGATCTCGGTCCCTGTACCCACCAGTGGGACTACCTGTTTGAAGAAGATGCGGGACGGGCCTTTTTTGCCCTCGGAACGAAAGGCGCAGACGGAAAAATCTACTGCCTCGGCAGCGGCGAGTCGCGCCCGCTCAAGGCATACCTTGCTGAAATCACCGCCCTCGTGAATCCCGCCTACACCGGGGCAAACTATGGGGCAATCCCCTATGGCGAAAAATCAGTTACCTACCTGAAGGCGGACATCGCTGACCTGACGGCTGACACGGGCTGGAAGCCCGCCGTCAGCTTCCGGGACGGCATAGGACGGATGCTGTGAAGTGTATTTCTGCGTTCACGGAACGCTATCCCTGGACCGTGCAGTTCGTTAAGTTCGGTCTTGTCGGCGTGAGCAATACGCTCGTGTATTGGGTCTGCTACAGCCTGCTGGTCCGTTTCGGCTGCCACTATGCGCTTGCGAACGGCATCGGCTTTGTGATAAGCGTCCTGAATTCCTTTCTGTGGAACAGCCTCTTTGTCTTTCGGAAGGATGGCGGGAAAAACGATGAAGAAAAAACGGATGACGGAAAAAAGCGCAGTACTGCTGCGGCGCTGGTCAAGACCTTCATCTCCTATGCGCTGACCGGCCTTGTCCTGCAGACCTTCCTGCTGCACCTCCTGATCGATATTGCAGGCATTTCCGCGTATATTGCCCCCCTCCTCTGCGTCTGTGTTACGACTCCCCTGAATTTTCTGCTGAATAAATTCTGGACTTTCCGATAGCCGGGGACCGGCTGAGCGGGCTGGCTGTTTCTGCAGTCTTGCCGTCGGCGATGTTGATGCTCCACAGGAGGCGGTTTTCTTCCATCGTGTAGCGCAGCTTGCCGTCGTTATAGAGGCGGGAGATGTAGGAGCGGAGGGTCGAACCGATGAGGACGTACTGGCTCAGCTTCATGTGCAGGCCGGCAAAGTCGGCGACTTCCTTGAGGATTTCCTCGCAGGTTGACGGCTTCCGTGCAATGATTCTCAGTATGAGGCTTTCCATCTCAAGGGTCAGGAGCTTGTTTATTTCTGCCAGGGCGGGAAGCTTTTCCCGGTTAAAGGGCATGCCGTGGGAAGGAACGAAAAGGTCTGCCTCCTCGTTTTCTATCTTGCAGAGGGACTCCCGGAACAGCTTCTGGTCCTGCATGAAGGGAATCCAGTAGTTCTTTATCATCTCAATGCCGAAGAAGGCATCGCCCAGAAAATACGCCTTTTTTCCGTATACCTTGTCGCTGACGACAAGGCCGAGCTGATCGTAGAAATGGCCGGGGAGGGGAACGAGCTTAAAGGAAACATCCGGTTCGTCCAGCAGGCCTTCTTCGAGCAGGCGATCCACCTTGCATGCGTCACCGGTCTGGAATACGGGAACGTCCTTCGCGTCAAAGTGCCGCCCGCCCCAATAGATGTCGGGTGCAATGCCCGGGTTTTCGATGAAGGTGCTTTCTGTTTTGGGGGCCCAGATTTCGCAGCCCGTATGTTCCCTGAGGAATTTACTGCCGCCGCAGTGGTCGGAATGTCCGTGGGTATGGATGACCGCCTTGAGCCGCCTGCCGGGAAACAGTTCCCTGAGGGAGGTCGCGAGCTGCTCCCCGTCCTCCGGTCTGTCTCCCGAGTCTATCAGGAACAGTGCCGGGCCGGAAATAACCAGCCCGACATTCGTCGTTCCCGTGAAATAACCGATGTGTTCGGTCAGTGCGTGAAAGGATCCTTTCGCAATCATTTAGAGCTGCTTGGCAACCTCAATGGACGTCACCGTATAATCATACTTCTTGTCGTTGATCGTGAAGTTCAGCTTTTCGTCAACCTTGTGATTCAGCAGCTTGTCGCCGAGCGGAGAAATGTAGGAGATGATCCCCTGCTCCGGGGCCGACTCGAAGGGGCCGAGAATCGTATAGCTGACGTTCTGATTCGACGTGTTGTCGTGCACCGTGACCGTCGTTCCGAACGAAACGATTGCCGTCGTGATGGTGGTCGGATCAAAGATGACCGTCCGCTCAATCTGCCGGCGCAGATCCTTGAGCCGCTCGCTTTCGATGTGCTGCCGCTCCTTGGCAGAAATGTACTCGGCATTTTCCTTGAGGTCTCCCTTTTCGCGGGCCTCGGAGATTTCCCTGACGATTTCCGGCAGCGTTTCTTTTTCGATCTTGTCGGCTTCTGCCCGTTTTGCTTCGAGCGCTGCTGCCGTCGCGTAGATGCCGTTCTGGCTGCCTTCCTGCTTGATTTCGTTGACCGGGAACTTGAAGTCCGGCCACTTGTCGAGGATTCCCTTGCGGAGGGCCTGCTTGTAGCTGTAGTCCAGATCAACGATATCGCTGACCATCGTAAAGAAGCGGAGTGCGTTGCTTTCATCGCCGGAGCAGATGTGCTCCAGAATGAGGTTTTTGTCGCCCGACTTCTTTCCGAACAGGATATTCCGTGCGTTGTTTATCGTCTTCTTGTTTTCCGTCGTATCCTTGTGGTTCGAAATTTCCCAGTAGCAGTAGTCGATGATGCTGATCAAGGTCTGGAGCTGCTTCTCATAGGGAATGTTCGCGGCCTTAAACCAGTCGTCGCCGCTGTGCTCCTGGAAGAGGAAGATGACCGCATTGCGGTTGCTCCGGTAGTTTTCGAAGCAGTCCTTGACGAGACCGGTGAGCTTGTCTTCCTTGTGCGCCTTTGCAAGCTCCTGTGCGATGTCGACGTAGTTTCCCGTTCCCTCCCTGTCGGGTGACTGGTTGCTGTCCAGAACGACCGGGAAAAGGCGGATGTACTCATCGTCCCACTGCGGGAGCCGCTTGACGTCCTGCAGGAAGAGGTCGCGCAGGTTCGTGTTCTTCTTGCCCTGCAGCTTCAGATAGGTTTCCCGCGGGTTTATCTTCCGGTAGATTGACTCGAAGGTGCGGCCTTCGGGGATTTCGAAGCTCGGGAATTCCTGCGAGATATACTGGACGAGGAGGAAGGAAGCCAGTTCCTTTTCCATGTCATCGTTTGAAGCGCTCGTGAGGAAGTTCACGAAGTAGCTGAACATTTCCGTCAGCGGATCCTGATAGTTGTCCTTGTCCTCGTCCTTCGCCTTCCGGTACTGGTCCACGAACTTCATCAGGATGTCGCTCTTGGGGAAGAAGTCCTTTTCCGCCTTGAATTCAATGTTCAGCCGCTCCTGGACTTCAAGCTTCTTGTCGCGGACCGTGTACATCGTGATGTCGTCCGCTGCAACGCCGAAGTTCGGGGAGTGGGGATCGCTCGTGGAACCTGCGGCAAGTATCTCGTTGGCAATGGCATGCCAGTTGTTCCACTTGGTTTCTTCGATGATTGCCGGAACGAGTTCCGCCTTGATGCGCTTCATGTCGCAGCGGTTGTCAAAGCTTTCGATGATGATTTTCAGCGTCTCGGCAACGGCCTTCCGCTTTGCATTGTCCTTATCCTCTTTCCGGGAAGGCTTCCTGGCATCTCCGCCGAGTCCGACCATGTTCTGCAGGTCTTCCTTCTTCTTCGTTGCCTTGAGGACCCAGATGTGATCTTTGGAAAGGGGCTGCAGGGCCTTGGTTGCCATGTCGAGCTTCATGGTCTTCTTGCCGATTTTCTTGCCGAAGTTAATCGTCAGGTCATCGCCCTGAACGTCCGTAATCTTGCCGACGCCCCAGGTGCGGTGGAACACGAAGTTGCCGCTGTCAAAGGCAATGTGCTTCTCGAAGTCGTTGATTGCCTCGAATACATCGCGGAAAGACTGGTTCAGGTTGGAATGCTTGATGTAGTCTTCGACATGCGCATTGGCGGCATACTTGTTCCGATAGCATTCGACGATATCCGTCCGGTATGACTGCTCTTTCCGGTTGATGTTGAGGACGAGCTTGAGGATAGCGATGGCGACATCCCAGTTTGCAATGTCCTTGTAATGGTCATACAGTTCCATCATCAGCGTCGCAGACTTGTCCTCGCTGATGTAGCGGGCGACCTTCTGCTGGAGCATCAGGAAGTAATCGATTTCATCCGGGATCAGGTTGACGAGCTTTGACCAGACGTCCTTTATCTTGTCCCAGTTCTTGGAAACGCTTTCGTTCGCATTGGAGATGTAGCGGAGGACGGCACGCTTGTAATAGGTGACTGCATCCTTTTCATTGTCTTCGTCATTGCGGTAATGCTCTGCAAGCTGCTGGGCAAGGTCGGCTTCGGTCAGGTCCAGATTGACAATCTGCTTGTAGATGTCCCAGTATGCGTTGTTGCCGTCGTTCTTGTAGTATTCGGCCCGCTTGCGGAGTGCAAATATGTTTTTCGGTGCTTCCGAGAGGATCTTGTCGCAGATTGCTTCCGCTATCTGCTCCCGGTGGTTTTTCTCGAAGATGTCGATGAGGTTGATGATTTCCTTGCTTTCAAAAGACCGGTCGCGGAGGCTGAGCATTCCCTTTATGTAGAGGGCGGAAACGCTGTCCTTGGTTTTCTGCAGCTGTTCGTCGCAGATTGCCATGATTGCTTCTTCGGATCCCTCGCTGTGTGTCTTGTCGAGCACACTTGAAAGTTCATCCAGGCTGTTCGTCGTAAAACTGCTGATTCCTGCCCTTGTCCACGTTTCTGCCTTCAGCATCTCCCGTACTGAATTCTCAAGTTCCTCTGACATAAAACACTCCTCGTTTCCTTCAAAAAAATCGCGTAATCAAATGATTCGACCTGTCCGGGACCCGGTTCGTTCCCGGACAGCGCTATTGCAAAAAAATACTATATTGTACCCGTATAGAGCATATAGATATTCTTATCCAGAATCTTAATCTTCAGCAGGGTTTCCTGAATCTTCGCATTGTTTTCCTTTGCAAGCACACAGTAGTCAACCAGCCAAAAATACATGTTCAGCAGCCTCGGCTTTATGAGCGCAAGGTTGTTGTTCGGGTCTTTCATCTCATTTTCCTTCGCATAGATGTCCTGCTTCAGCCGGCCTATCTCCTGCGATTTGAGCTTCCGCTTCACGTTAAAGACCTCGAAAATCGTGCCGTATACCGGAATCCATTCCAGCAGCTCTGCGCCCGACAGCCCCTTTTCGGTAACAAGGGCCGTCAGCTTTCCTATCAGCGGAGACTCCAGTAAGGACAGGTCAACCTTCTGCGGGTCCAGAAAAAATGCCTCTCTGAACAGCAGCTTTGCGGGCTTGTCCTCTCCGCACAGATCGTAGCAGTCTGCCATCTCCGCAATGATGTCTGCCCGTCCTTCTATGGTCGCATAGGCTTCCTGCAGGTAGCGGAGTGCCGTTTCAAAGTCTCCCAGCTGCTTGTAGCAGAATCCGATTTTCCGGCATATTTCGGAACGGAACACATTGTCTGCCTTGTCCAGGTTCTTTCCGTACTGCTCGAGGGCAGTCGAAAAGACAAGCTTGCGGAAGGTATACACCGTCTGTTCCAGCGGATTTTCTTCCCGTTCAACCCGCAGCTTGAAGCGCCGCCAGTGGTTTATCAGGCTTTCCCCCTGTTCGAACGAATCCAGATCCGGGAGCCGTTCAACCGTGTCCGTCCAGAAAGAACAGCAGCTTGCCGCAAAAACCAGGTCGTGATTGTCCAAGTCTTTTGCGAGCGCATCTTCGAGCATTGCCTGGGCTTCTCTCAAATTGCTTTCCCCTATCAGCGTGTAGGCAGACATGAGGATGGAAGCTGACTGTGTCTCCATAAATTTTATTATAGCGAAAAGAGTTATTTAGTCAATTGGTTTTCAGCGGAAAAATAGCATATATTTTTAATGATTTTCGTATCTGTTGTCAATAGCTTTTCCCCTGATATCGCAAAAAAGTTTCTGTATGAAGTAGTGGAACACCGTCCGCCCTTGAAAAGATTTCCTTCTATATATACAATGCCTCTTGCTATGGCTGTCGGACAAAAGCGGAGGAAAACAGGGACTGCAGGGGGGCGGAAACGGAAGGCGGGGAAAAAGCCGCTGCTGATTGACCGCGGCCGGCTCTTCCTGCTTTCGGGCGTGCTTGCCATCCTCTGTGTCCTCCTCCTGTTCATCAATGTGCTCTACGGGGGCGAAGCGTCCGCAGCCTGTGGCAGCGGCAGCATTTTTGCCGGGGAAGCCCGTCCTGTTCCGGCAGCCCCCGCAGCCCCTTCCAGCGGAAGCAGTTCCGGTCCTGCCGCCTCCGCTCCCGGCCCGGCTGCTGGTGGTTCCGGCCCTGCCGCCCTGTCCGCTGCGGGCACCCCGGGGGCATCGGGCACCCCTGCCGCCGCTCCCGTCGCATCCCGTTTGTCTACCCCTTCCCCGGAGTCTGAAACTGCCGTGACCGGCGGTGAGCCGCTTGCGATTCAGCCGCGGGAACGTGATCCGCTGTCCGGCATTCCGCAGGCGCAGGAAGGGGCGCGGCTTGCCTTTGTCATTGACGATGCGGGGCAGAGCCGTGCGGCCCTCCGCCGCTACCTTGCCGTTCCCCTGCCGCTCGCCATAGCCGTCCTGCCGAAGCTCGCCAATACGAAGGAGTCTGCGGCCATGGTCCGTTCTGCCGGCAAGGAGCTCATGCTGCACCAGCCGATGCAGGCGGAAAACCTTGACCTCTGGGCCGGGCCGGGGGCCATTACGCCCGGGATGGGGCTGGGCGAAATAAAGGCCCTCATTGCGGAGAATCTTGCGGAACTGGGGGAAGGCGTGCGGGGCCTGAACAACCATGAAGGCTCGCTGATAACGGAGGACGAGGTGCGGATCGGTGCCGTCCTGGATGCCGCACAGGATCGGGGCCTCTTTTTCATGGACTCCCGGACCAGCGCGCAGACGAAAGCCCCCGATGCTGCTAGGATCCGCGGCATGCAGATTCTGGAGCGGGATGTTTTCATCGACAACGTGCTGGAGCGGGAAGCGATGCTGCAGCAGATCCGTGAAGGTCTGGTGCTTGCAAATAAACAGGGATCGGCTATAATGATAGGCCATGTTGACAAGTCTGCGGATATTCTTCCGGATCTCCTGACGGAACTGGCCCCCCTGCTGCGGGAACGGGGCTATCAGCTTGTCACGCCCTCGCAGCTGCTGGACCGCTGAAGGGTCAAGCGCTGAAAGGACCGCAGAAGCAGGCGTGGAACAGCACGAAGAAACGAAAGAAACGAACGCATGAAAGAACGAACGAGATCGTAAGGATGATGCTATGAAGGTATTGGGAATAGAAAGCTCCTGTGACGAGACGGCCTGTGCAATTGTCGAAGACGGCAGGAATATCTTGAGTAATGTCGTGGCAACGCAGATACCCTTTCACCAGATCTACAAGGGGGTTGTTCCCGAAATTGCGAGCCGCAAGCATGCGGAATGGATTCTCCCCGTCGTCCGGCAGGCCCTTTCCGAGGCATCGCTGACGCTCGCTGACGTTGATGCGGTGGCGGCAACGAACCGACCCGGCCTGATGGGGGCCCTGCTGGTCGGCCTGTCGTTCGGCAAGACCCTTGCCTGGGCAACAGGAAAGCCCTTCTTTGCGGTCAACCATATCCTCGGACACATCTATGCCGCCCACCTGACGCATGACATAGCATACCCCTACCTGGGACTGCTCGTCAGCGGGGGCCATACCATCATTGCGGTCGTGAAGGGGGTCGGCGAACTGGACATCCTCGGCACGACGATTGACGACAGCGTGGGCGAGGCCTTTGACAAGGTTGCAAAGTATTATGACCTGGGCTATCCCGGAGGCGTCATCATCGACAGGCTTGCAAAGGACGGAGACCCTGCGGCCTTCTCCTTTCCCCTGCCCAAAATCGACAAGAGCGGGCTCAGGCGGCAGGCCGCCGGCAACGACTCCGCGGATGCGGACCCCGCAGCAGGCGGAGATGCTCCGTCTCCCCACCGCTACGACATGTCCTTTTCCGGCTTAAAGACGGCAGTCATCCATCAGGCGGACCTGTTCCTGAATCCCGGTTACGAGAAGAACGTTGCGAACATTGCCGCATCGTTTCAGGAGGCTGCGTGCCGGACCCTCGTTTCCCGCCTGCTGCGGGCCGTCGCGGATACGGGGCTGACGACGGTCGTTGCCGGCGGCGGTGTTGCGGCGAATTCCCGCCTGCGGGCCATGCTTGCCGGGCATACGGAGCTGAACTGCATTTTCCCGCCCCTCAAGCTCTGCGGCGATAACGGCGCGATGATTGCGGGTGTTGCCTACCACTTCCTCAAGGAGGGGCAGACGTCTCCGCTCAATACGACCGCCTGTGCCCGCGTCCCCCAGTTCAAGCGGGGGCTGGCAAACCTGGCATCCTTCGGCAGGCGCTAGCCGGACCTTT
>CAMJZA010000024.1 GCA_946410085.1 uncultured Treponema sp.
CTTCTGCTGTGCTTTTCGCTTTCTCTTTGTTGTCATACACAGATATCTCTGTCCGTAACTGGCAGAAATGTGCATTTCATCGGGAAAATCTTTTTGGTCTTGATTTTTTTTGCGCTAAGCAGCTGCTGCGGCCGGTTTTCCCGGTAAATTCCTTCTTGCAGTTTGCCCCGCAGGGAATTATAATAATAGGAATGGAATACCTTGTCCTGCTCGGCCTTGCCCTGTTCATCTTCCTCATGCTCCGCTTCATCGTCGGTTCCGACCGTTCCGAAAAGAAAGCCCGGCTCAGGCAGGCAAACGACGAGGCGCAGAAGAAGGCCGAAGCCCGGGGCCTTCTGGTCAGCTGCCCCCTCTGCTCAAGCCCGCTTGCCAAAGGCGAAGACATCATCAGCAAGGTCTACCGGCCCATGAACGTTCCCGACCAGCTGTGTACGATAGACGGCTGTCCCCACTGCTTCCCCCGGCCGGAGCCGGGACTCAAGCGGGTCTGCCCGGTCTGCGGGAAGGACGTGCCGCTCAGGGAGGGGCACCTGATCGCCCGCCTGTTCAACTATGCGGACGGCAAGAAGCATGTCGTCGTTACGGGCTGCACCGAATGCAGCAAGGGGAGTAAGTAGGATATGGGACGCATACAGGCGGTCATCGAAATCGGTTCCACGGGCATCCGGATGCTCGTCGCCGAAACCACGGACGACAAGAAACGCAACATACTGGACCGGTCCGAGTTCCCCGCAAACATCGGGCGCGACGTGTTCACCTCCCGCTACATCAGCCGCGACACCCTGCTCAACGCCCAGCGCATCCTGAACCGCTTCGGCGAGCAGCTTGCCGCCTGGGGACTGACGCGGGAGGAGACCCTGGTCCTCGGGACCTCTGCGGTCCGCGAGGCGCTGAACCGCGACCCCTTCGTGGACCGGATCAAGATAAAGACGGGCTTTACGGTCCGGGTCATCGACGGCATTGAAGAAAACCGCCTCATGTACATTGCGGTAACCGAATGCCTTAAGGAAGAAAGCTTTTCTGTCCGGCAGAGCAATTCGATCATCCTCGACGTGTCCGGCGGGGCAACCGAAATGATGCTGATGGAAAACGGCAGCATGGTCGGGGCACACTCGCTCCGCCTGGGAACCGTCATAATCGGCCAGCAGATTCATTCGATGACGGGAGATACCGGCGATGCCATCCGCTTCGTGACCGAATTCATCAATAATACGCGGGCAACGCTGAATGCCGAGATGAACCTGGACCAGGTGCAGCAGTTCATCGCGCTCGGCAAGGACATGCAGATTGCCGCAATTATGGAAGGGAAGTCCGTTTCGACCTTCCTGTGGGAAATCGAGCGGGACCGCTTTGACGCCTTTGTGGACGAGGTGGAGCACTATTCCGAAGAAGAGTGCGTCGCCCGCTTTAAGATGAGTTACAGTGAGGCAAAGACCTTCCTCATCTCCCTGCTCACTTACCGGCAGTTCATCTCCCTGACGAACGTGAAGAAGATTGTCGTGCCCGAAACGTCCATCCAGGAAGGGGCTGTCATTGCACTGTCGGAAGAAGGAGGGCAGGAACTGCTGAAGGAGTTCTCCGAGCAGATTGTCGCGAGCGCACGGACTCTGCTCAGAAAGTACAAGGGCGACGAGGACCATGCCGAATACGTGCGGCACGTGAGCTGCCGGCTCTTTGACAAGCTGGAAAGCGAACTGGGGCTGGACGCACATGCGAGGATGCTCCTTGAGGTGTCTGCCCTGCTCCACGACATCGGGATGTTCATCCGGGCGGAAGACCACAACCTGCATTCCTGCTACATCATCCGGCACAGCGAGATTTTCGGCCTGAGTGCAGACGAAATGAATCTCGTTGCCCTGATTGCCCTGTACCACAAGGGCAAGGTGTCTCCCCAGAACGAGGCGGAGGTGAAGCTTTTGCCCCGGGCAAGCCGCCTGACGATCCTCAAGCTCTGCGCAATCCTGCGGGTAGCAGACTCCTTTGACCGCAGTCACCGGCAGCGGCTCAGGGACTTCAGCATTTCCCTGTCAAAGGACAGCATTACGTTCAGGATCAAGGGGCATGAGCACATGGGCCTTGAGCGGCTTGCCCTGCAGGAGAAGTCCGATCTGTTTGAAGATGTGTTCGGCTACAACGTCGTGCTGGTCTAGCGGGCGGTATGCGGAGTAACGGGATGCGGCCGCGCAGCTTGCTCCGGTCATTGCGGCAGTGCAGGCGAGGGTGATTGAGGGGCATAATGGGGGATTGTTTTATGGAAGAAAAAGAGAAGAAACGCTATTTTAACCGGGAGCTCAGCTGGCTTGAGTTCAACGCCCGCGTCCTGAGCGAGGCCCTGCGCAGGGATAATCCCCTGCTGGAGCGGCTGAATTTCTTGGGCATCGTCTCAAGCAACTTCGGGGAGTTCTTTCAGGTCCGCGTCGCCTCGCTCAAGCGGGAGTCGCAGGTCAACCCCCGGCATACGGACTCCAGCGGCCTGACCGCGAAGGAGGCGCTCGAAAAAATCTCCCGGCGGAGCCATGAGATTGTCTCGGCGCAGTACAAGTGCCTGATGGACGACATCCTGCCCGCCCTCGCCGGGGAGGGACTGGTGTACGTACATCCCAGGACCTTCTCTTCCGCACAGAAGGCCTATGCGGAAGGCTTTTTCCGCCACGAGGTCTTTCCCCTCCTGACCCCCCTCCGTACCGACCTTGCCGAGTTTCCCCACGTTGCGAGCATGCAGCTGCATGCGGCCTTCCTGCTTGACAAGATGCCGGGCGTGCACCGCATGGAAACGGGCCTTTTGCCCCAGTCCGACACCGACCTCCTTGCCCTTGTGCCAGTTCCGCCGGGCATTTCCCGGATCGTCTACCTGCCGGGCGAGGACGGGAACCGCTATTTTACCCTGCTCGACGACATTGTGACCCTGTACGGGCGGGAGCTTTTCCCCGGCTATACCGTCAGGGAGTCGATGGTCTTTAAGCTCGCCCGCGATGCGGACTTTGCCGTCGACGAGGAAGCCGGCGACCAGTTCATTCAGGCAATGAAAGAAGTGCTGATAAAGCGTCAGTCTTCGTTTCCCGTCTGCCTCTGGGCAAATTCCGGCAGCAAAAAGCTCCTGTCGCTCATGAAGGAAAAGCTGTCCCTCGAAGACGACGACGTGTACCGCGTGGACGGCGTCATTGATCCCGGTTCCCTGATGGAACTCGCCGGAAACGAAGAGTTTGCCCGGCTTTCCTACCCCGAGTGGCAGCACTTTTACCCGGCGCAGCTGCCGGAGGACGGGAGCTACTGGAACACCATCCGGCAGCACGATGTCCTGCTCAACGTCCCCTATGAGAGCTATGATCCCGTGGTGAAGTTCATTCAGGATGCGTCGGTCGACGGCGAAGTGCTTGCAATCAAGATGACCCTCTACCGGACGGGCAGCAACTCGCCGATCGTGCAGGCGCTCAAGCGGGCGTCGGTGAACGGCAAGTCGGTTACCGTCTTTGTGGAACTCAAGGCCCGCTTTGACGAGCAGCGCAATATTTCATGGGCGCAGGAACTGGAGAACGCGGGCGTGACGGTCATCTACGGCATGGTAAACCTGAAGGTACATGCGAAAATCTGCCTGGTCATCCGCAAGGAAAGCGACGGCATCCGCCGCTACGTGCACCTGAGTACGGGCAACTACAATCCCAAGACGGCCCGCCTGTATCAGGATTTCTCGATTTTTACCTGCAACCCGAACCTCGCGCTCGACGCGACCTACTTTTTCAACGTCGTGTCCGGCTACAGCATCGTCCAGTCCATGCACACGCTCGCGATGGCGCCGGTGAACCTCAAGCACCGCCTCATCGAGCTGATTGAGCGGGAAATCAGCGGGAGCAGCCCGGACAACCCCGGCCTGATCATCGCGAAGATGAACAGCCTGTGCCATGACGAAATAATAGAAGAACTCTACAAGGCGAGCAATGCGGGGGTCCGCGTCATGCTGAACATCCGCGGCATCTGCACGCTCATTCCCGGCGTCAAGGGGATGAGCGAAAACATTGAGGTTTCGAGCGTCGTCGGCCGCTACCTGGAACATTCCCGGGTTTTCTACTTCAAGAACGGGGGCAGCGAGGAGCTGTACCTGAGCAGTGCGGACTGGATGGTGCGCAACCTGGACAAGCGGATTGAGCTGATGTTCCCCGTGCTCGACAGGGATGCCTTCCGGGAGGTCAAGGAAGCCCTGCTGTGCTACTTTGAGGACAACACGCACTGTCACCGCCTGCTCAAGAACGGGTCCTGGAAGGCGGTAACGCCTGCCGCCGGGGAGCAGGCGGTCAGCGTGCAGGATGAACTGCAGCAGAAGTACGCCCGCCGCGACGAGGCGCGCAAATCCCAGCCCAAGGTCGAATTTGTCGTCCGCCGCAAGCATTAGCAGGAGTTTGGAGGCATTTGTGGGACTTTTGCGGGGCTTTTTGTTGAATTTTCCCGGGAAAAGGCTATAATAGTGTCATAAAAGGAGTCAGATATGGCAAGACTGTCGAGGGCACAGCTGAAAGCCCGTCTTTGTATAACAGCAGTTATTTCTTGTATCGTGGTCGTGGCGGTTACGGTATTCGCCACGAGGATTCGCTTCAGGAGCGATGCACAGGAGTCGCTTGCGTATCATGCCGAGCTGGAGACGCTTAAATTCACCTCCAGCCTGAACGCACAGCTGGGGCTTGTTGTCCAGATGGTCAAGACCCCCTCCATCGTCAAGTACATGGAAAATCCCGATGACCCGGAGCTGAAGGCGACCGCCTTTGAGGAGTTCGGCAGCTTCAAGGACTCGTACCTGTCCAAGTCCGTCTTCTTCGTCAACGACAAGGACCACAAGTTCTATCAGGACCTGCAGGAAGCCTACCTCCTGGACCCGACCAAGCCAGAGAATTACTGGTACAACATGACGATGTTCGAGACCGATGTGTATAACTTCAACATCAACTATAACCCGGACCTGGGGGCAACCTTCCTCTGGGTCAACGCCGTCATCCGCAACGCAGCGGGCAAGCCGGTCGGTATTGCGGGTACGGGCATTCCGCTGACGGACTTCATCAATTCCATGTACTCCGGCCTGCCGGACAACGTGACGATGTACATCTATGACGACAAGCTGGTGATAACGGGCGCCCAGGACCAGTCAATCCTTGCGGAGAATATTCCCGTCACGGACAAGCTCCCCGATCTTGCGGGGCTGGAAATCCTTCCGAAGGAGATTACGTCGGCGCACTCACCCAAGCACGAGTTTACGTTCGCTCCCCTTTCTCTGGTCAGCTGGCACCTGGTGTTTGCCCGGGAATACAACTTTGCGACCGCCATCGGCTATGCAACCGGACCGATTGCAGTCTGTCTGGTCATCATCTTCATTGCAGTCGCCATCGCGCTCAGCATGAACATGGTGTACAGTGCGTCCACGCTCAAGACGGCGGTAGACGACCTTTCTTCGGGTAACGCAGACCTGACCCGGCGGGTTGAGCTGAACAGCACCCCCTTCCTTGCCGTCATGGACGACATGGTTGACAGCCTGAACCGCTTTATCAAGAAACTGCAGGGCATCATGGAGACCGTCAAGGAGTCCAACGGCTCCCTCGTGTCGAGCGGCGACCGCCTGCACGAGACGACGAGTGAGACGGAAAATTCCATCGTGCAGGTTATCGGGAGCATCGATTCCATACAGCGGCAGATTGAGACGCAGGTCGAGTCCGTTACTGGCACGGCGAATTCCGTCAAGCAGGTTTCTTCGGCAATCGAGACAATCGGCGGCATGATCGAAAGTCAGTCCAACGGCGTGAGCGACGCTTCCAGCGCGGTCGAACAGATGATCGGCAACATCGCGAGCGTCAACCAGAGCGTTGACAAGATGGCGGCTTCCTTCGAGGGCCTGCGGGACAACGCGATGAACGGAATCAACAAGCAGTCCGCCGTCAACGAGAAAATCAAGCAGATCGAGGCCCAGTCCGACATGCTGCAGGAAGCAAACCTGGCGATTTCCAGCATAGCGGAGCAGACCAACCTGCTCGCCATGAACGCCGCAATCGAAGCAGCCCATGCGGGAGAGGCGGGCCGCGGCTTTGCGGTCGTTGCGGACGAAATCCGCAAGCTGTCCGAGACGTCTTCTGCCCAGTCAAAGACGATCGGAGACCAGCTCAAGAACATCAAGGATTCGATTTCCGAAGTCGTTTCCGCCTCAATGGAATCAAGTTCCGCATTTGATTCCGTTTCGAGCAAGATTGACGAAACCGATGAACTGGTTGCCCAGATTAAGGCAGCGATGGAAGAGCAGAACGCCGGTTCCCGCCAGATACGCGAGGCCCTCCATTCCATGAACGAGAGTACCATCCAGGTGCGCAAGGCTTCAAATCAGATGGAGTCGGACAACAAGGCCGCCATGGAACAGGTTGCCCTGCTGCGGCAGGCGACCAACGGCCTGATGAAGGACATGAACGGCGTTTCGGAAGGCACGCGCAAGATCAGCGATACCGGTAACTCGCTGAGTGCGATGGTGGACGAGGTAAAGAGTTCCATCGCCATGATCGGCGGCCAGATCGACCAGTTCAAGGTCTAGGCAGCGGCGGCCCCCGAAGCGTGCCGGCCCCGAAGCGGGCTGCCGCGTTTTTGAAGGGGCCGGGCGTCTAGGCAAAGCACGCAAAACAGGCTATACTCACCGTATAATGTCGTTGTTTGTCTTTGAGAATATCATCAGCAGTGCGGCACTGATACTTTCAATAGCCTGTTTTGCGATTGTTGCGAACCACCGGGAGGCGAAGGACTATGAGGTGTCCCTCTCCTTTTCCCTGTTTACCATACTGACCAGCCTGGGCTATCTGGGCATCCTGCAGTCCGCAGCCGTTGAAAGTGCACTTGTCTTTACGACGAAGCTCAAGTACATCGGCCTGTTCATGCAGTTCATCATCTACTTCATGGTCTACGGCTACTTCAAGGTGACCCTGCCCAGGTGGTCCTTTGTCCTTTACCTGACGGTGACGGTGCTGATCCTCATCATGCTCCTGAACTTCAACTTTAAGGGGACGCCGCTGCCGGGCAACCCCATGACCTGGCTCGGCTTTACCGGCCGCTGGTTTTTCAGGAGCTACTATATCCAGATGCGGCGGGGACTTATCTTCCTGCGTACGCAGAACAACTGGGGCTACTACCTCTTCCTCGTTTCCCTGCTGTTCTATCTGGTCTCCCTCGTTTCCCTCTACTTCCGCGTCGTCTTTTTCCGGCGGATCCTCAAGCTGCGGGATCTGACGGTCCTGTTTGCCTCCCTCATCATTCCGACCGTCTGCTTCCTGTATGAGCGCTTTTTCCTCATGCTCTGCAATCAGGAGTCCGTGCCGGTCGTGCCGGTCGGCATCATCATCTCGGACTGCATGACGGTGTACCTCGTCATGTTCCGCCGCTTCAACAACGTCAATGCACAGGCGAGCGACGTCTTCTTTGAACGGATGGAAACACCGGCCATCGTCATTGACGATATGTTCCGCATTACGAACGTCAATGAGGCCGTGCAGGAGCTCTTTTCGTTCATTACCCGCGACTCCATCGGCCAGCGGGCCATGTCCGTCTTTCCCGAGTATCTGGTGCGTCCCTTCGAGTCCCTCATTTCCTTTGAGGGGAATCCGGCGGATCCCGGCCTGATGCAGGGCGATACTCCCGTCGCCGACGAGAACCTCGTGTTCGTGGGATCAAAGACCTTCCAGCCCAAGGTCCGTCGCGTCCAGAACAAGGACCGTACCGTCGGCTTCGTGTTCTCGCTCGAAGACGTAACCCTGCTGCACAATTACAAGCAGACCCTTGAAAGCGACATCGGCAAGAAGACCGAACAGATCCGCATGATGCGCGACCAGATGGTGCTTTCGTTTGCCTACCTTGCCGAACACCACGACCTGTCCAGCAAGGGCCACCTGATGCGGACCTCCTACTATACGAAGGCAATCGCAACCGAACTGCTGCGGGAGAACGTCTATACCGACGAAATTGACGGGAACTTCATCCAGACGATAGAGCGGGTTGCCCCCCTCCATGACATCGGCAAGGTGTATGTGGACGAGAAGGTGCTGAACCGGAACGGCCCCCTGTCGCCGGGAGAGCGCCTGCAGATGGAGTCGCATACCGTCAAGGGAGCGAGCTTCCTTGATTCGGCCCTGAGGGACTGCGGTGACCAGCTGTACAGCAACATGGCGCATGACATTGCCCTCTACCATCACGAGTGGTGGAACGGGTCGGGCTATCCGTCAAAGATTTCGGGGATGAAAATACCGGTCTGCGCGCGGATCATGGCGGTTGCGGACGTCTTTGACGCCCTCCTGAGCGAGCGGCCCTACAAGAAGGCGTTCTCCATGACCGAAGCGTATGACATCATCCACTACCAGTCGGGAACCCATTTTGATCCGCAGGTCGTTTCTGCATTTGAGACGATAAAACCGGAAGTCAGGGAGTTGATCGAACGGCTCAAGAACAGCTCGAGCGACTAGGCTGCCGCGGCAAAGTGGTGCCCGGCAAAGGGTTGCCCGGCACACCTGTAGCTGCGGCCTGCGGTCAGGCGGCGGCTTTCTTGAGGATGGAACCGAAATGCCTGAGGTAGTCGATGAATGAGCTGTAGGCGAGGACGGCGCAGAGTACGTAGAACACCAGACCGACAGTCCTGAAAAGCCCCAAGTCCAGTCCCCATGCCGCTGCCAGTCCGCTGCGGATGAGGCATTCCTGTACGAGGGAGATGAAGCAGGCCGTGACGTAGCTGACGGTCTTGAGCTTGCCTCCCTTGCGGGCGGCGATTGCGGTTCCCTGCTTTGCTGCGACCATGCGCAGGAAGTTCTGGCTGAATTCCCGGTACAGGATGAGCACGTAGATGAGGGCCGGCATGTAGCCGGAAAAGACGAAGCAGGTAAAGGTCGAAAGGTGCAGGAAAACGTCTGCGAAGGGGTCAAACATCTTGCCGAAGTCGCTGACCTCATTGTGCCTGCGGGCAAAGTGGCCGTCCAGATAGTCCGTGAACTCGGCGAAGGCGAGCAGGGGAATCAGCATGAAGGTCAGGGCCTTCAGTACGAGGGCGTTTTGTATGTCAAACCAGACGGGAATGTAATACAGGATGAAGAAGACGGGCGCGATGACAATCCGCGTCAAAGTGAATTTGTTTGACGTTTTCATTGGCTCAGTATAAGCCTTTTCCCGCCGTGTGTCTAGGAGGGGGTTCCGGGAGGCCACGGAAACCGCATTCAGGGGAGGAATCTTCCATAAAAACGTATGGGGACACCCCGCGGGAAATGCCAGCGTAGCGTCAAGGCAACCGACAGCGTAGCGTCAAGGCAACCGACAGCGTAGCTTCAAGGCAACCGACAGCGTAGCTTCAAGGCAATACGTTTTTATGGCTGTTTACCCCTGTGTTGTTCACCCCTTATTCCAATACGCTTCCATTTTATCCCATTATGCGCTATACTATGGGCTATGAGTTTCCGCAACGCGCTGAAAACGCTGCTGTCAGCCTCCCTTGCCCTCCTGTTCTTCCTGCTTCCGTCCGTTCCTGCATCCGGGCAGGCTTCCCCGTCTCCGTCCGTGCAGTCTGCCAGGTCTCCTGCTGAGGATCGTGAAAATGAAGCCCGGGCCGTGACGGGCAGGGTCGGCTGGACCATGCGGCGCGGTGATGCGGAACTGGACGGTGACGGCTGCCGGACCGGCTACCTGTTCGAGCTGTTCGATGCGATTGCCCGGAAGGAGCACATCCGCTTTGAGTACGTGCAGGCGGCAGACCGGAACGAAATACGGGAACTCTTTTCCAAAGGTGAGATAGACCTCTGCCTGACCGACGGCTACGGCCCCTACAGCGATGACCTGGTTCTGCTGCCCCGGTCCGCCGGTCCCCTCGTGAAGTTCCTGTGCGTGCGGAGCGGAGACAGCCGTTTCTGTGCCGATGATTTTCCCGCCCTGAACGGAATGACGCTTGCCCTGCCTGCCGGTGCGGATGTGCGGAAGGAACTGGATGCCCTTGAACGGGAGAAGGGCTTTGTGACTCACCGGCAGACCTGTGCTTCTCATTCCGATGTACGGACGACCCTCCTGCTCGGCAATGCGGATGTTGCCGTACTGGACAACTATGACGATACCGAGGGACTTGTCGTCCTGTCGCAGTTCGGCCTGTCGGACCGGCAGATTATTATCCGCAAGGGCTGCCCGGAACTGGAGGCTGCCGTCAGCCGGGGCATGGAAGGCCTGTTCCTGAGCAATCCCTTCTACCTGTGCAGTCTCCACGAAAAGTATTTTGAGGCCCATATATCGAAGACCGTCGCATTCAGCAGGGAAGAACTCCTGTACATTCAAAACGCTGCACCGCTGACCGTCTACCTGCACGACGATATTCCGCAAGTCGCCTGGTTCCAGAACGGCGATTTTACCGGGTATTTTCCCTCCCTTTTACACAAAATATCGCAGCGGACGGGGCTCAAATTCAACCTGATTGCCTGCAATGATTCGGACGAGCTGGTGTCGGCGGTCAAATCCGACCCGGCGAAGAATTCCATCTGCATTATTCCCCGGAGCAGCCGCTTCCTGCAGGACGAAGACCTGCACTTCATTGAGCCGGGGTCAAAAAGCTCAGTCGTTTTCCTGAGGAAGTTGGACCGGCACCGGAGCATTGCGTCCGTCGGCTTTCCCGAGCACGGCTATTCCTTCCAGGATCTGGCGCAGCAGCGGGGCCTGTTCTATCGGGAATACAAGAGCGAGGAGGAGTGTCTTGACGCAGTCCTCCGGGGTGAAGTCGATGCGGTCATGATGGAATCCTATCGGGTGCAGGTGTTCATGAACTGCCGCAAGTACCGGAATCAGCTTTCCGTTTCGGCTGAACCGGACCAGGAGTGCGAGATTGCCTTTGTCGCATCATCTGCGGCGGACAGTTCCCTGCTGAGCATCCTGCACAAGGTCTGCCAGAGCTACTCCGAGAGAGATCCCTTGCGCTACATGCGGGAGAGCATGGTTGTCGACTACGGCAGCGTCAGCTTCTGGGATGTCCTGCTCGACAACTGGTATGTTGTCCTCCTTGTCCTCATTGTCTTTGGTGCTGCCCTCATCATCATTATCCTGCAGCACCGCTTTACCAGAAAGCTGGAGGCGAGCAACCGGAACAAGGACGTGTTCCTTGCGGACATGTCGCACGACTTCCGTACCCCGCTGACGGCAATCAGCGGTTTTGCCTACCTGGGCAAGACCGAGAACGACCCCCGCTACTACCCGGAAATAATCACCTCGGTCGCCTACATGCAGGAGCTTGTCAACGACATCCTGAACATCCGCCAGTATTCCGAAGGCAAGTCGCTGGAACTGCAGCCGGAACCCCTCGTCGCCGAAACCCTCTACGACAGCATCCTGTCGGTCATGCACGGGCGGGCTTCCGCCAAAAAAATCAGGATTGACTTTGAAAGCGACATATCCTATCCCTATATCGTGGTTGACCCCATGCGGGTCAGGCAGATGTTCGTCAACATCATCGGCAATGCCATCAAGTACAGTGCGAGCGAAAGCGTCGTGGAAGTCAAGGTGTCGGATTACGTGCGGGGGCACGGCGTGCGGGTACGGGCGACCATCACCGACCACGGGGAGGGCATGAGCCAGGACTTCATAAAGCAGCGGATTTTCCGTCCCTTCGAGCGGGAAAAGAACGCGTTTTCGGCGAAGGAAGGCGGTTCGGGCCTGGGACTGGCGATAACGAAGATCATCATGGACCGGCTGGGCGGTACCATCTCGGTGGAAAGCGAGCTCGGCAAGGGGTCGACGTTTACGCTGGACTTCCCCGAAGAGACGATAACAAAAGAAGAGTACGACCAGCGGCACAAGGAAGACGGTACGGCAAAAAGCAGGGAGCTTGACTTTACCGGCCTGCATGTGCTCCTGTGCGAAGACAACGAAATAAATACCTTTATTGTCTCCAATATCCTGCAGAAACGGGGCTTCATCGTGGACTGTGCGGAAAACGGGAAGGTCGGGCTGGATACCTTTATGAATTCTGCCATCGGCTACTACCAGCTGATCCTGATGGACATACGGATGCCCGTGATGGACGGCATCGAGACGGCTAAGGCAATCCGGGGGCTGGACCGGAGCGATGCACAGCTCATTCCGATCATCGCGCTGTCGGCGAATGCATTCGAGGAAGACAAGATGGAGAGTGCAAAGGCCGGCATGAATGCGCACCTGTCCAAGCCGATCGACGTGGACACCCTCTTCCGCTCAATCGGCCAGATCCTCAACAGTTACTAGCCGCCTGCGCCGGAGTGTCCCGCCCTGCATCCCGGTGGGGGGCCCGGGCCGCCGGAAGCCCTTATCCCGCCTGCGTTCCGTACATTCCCCTTGTCGGCATTGCCGGAATAGGCTATAATAGAGCGGATATGGGAAAGCCGAAGGCTGCGGATGTTCTCAACGTTCTCATTGGACTACTCCTTCTCTGGACTTGTGGAGTCTGCGCCTGGGTAATGCTGCATTCGGACGGTGTCCAGAAGGTCAAGCTGCTTCCCCCTCCCGCCCAGAACTACAATGTCGGCTGGTACTACATCGATGAGGACGGCAACAACGTCTATGTTCCGACCCTGCCTGCAAAAATCCCCGTTGACTATGACGGCAGGGCCCGGCTCTACCACAATTACGTGGCGTACAACCGCAGGACCATCTGCTTTTCGACCCACCATCAGGATGCGGTCCTCTTTCTGAACGGAATTGAGCTGTACCGCTTCCAGCTGGAAGGAAATCCGCCCTGGATACAGAGCTTCCGTTCCCTCAATCATATCGTCAACCTGCCGATCGTGCAGGACAGCACCATCTGCCTGGAACTGAAGGGGCTTGTCAAGGGACGGGACGGGGAGTTCAACGAGGTGTACATGGGAGACCGGTCTACCATCCTGTTCCGGCTCCTGACCAACCGGGCGGACAAGCTCAGCATGGGCCTTTCGCTGACCATCTTCGGCATCATCGTCATGCTGCTCGGTTTTACGACGATTTCACCGGTGAACAGTGCAACCCGCGACCTGTCGCTCGTGTACCTGGGCATGACGGGCCTGTGCCTCGGCATCTGGCAGCTTGAAGAATCCCGCTGCCTCCAGTTCTTCTTCGGCAATCAGGCCCTGCACTGGTGCCTTGAATACATGCTCCAGTTCGGCATCCTGTCCTTTGCCCTGCTCTTTGTCCGCTCGGTGACCCCGGTAAAGATGACGGGCGTGACGAACGTGTTTACGGGCATCATCCTGTATTTTGCAGGACTTGAACTTGTCCTGCAGCTGACGGGTACCATACAGATAACGAACAGCGCCCTGCTCCTGTACATGATGTTCATCTCGGTCTGCTTCTACATCGCATTCCTCATCGTGTTCACGCTGAAATTTGCCAACAGGTTCCTGAAGTGGGTGTTCTGCATTTCCATGTGCGTCAGCATCATCCTCTTCCTTTCCGTCATCCTGCTGGGAGCCCGGCGCTCAAAGACGAGTACGGACTTCTGGCTGACGATAGCCCTCCTCTTCATGTTCTTCTCGCTTTCCGTCGTCGTCTACCAGAAAACCATCGAAAAGTTTGAGACGATGAAGGAGGCGAAGCTGTACGAAAAGCTTGCGCTCGTTGACTTCAACACGGGCGTTTCGAGCAAGACGGCCTGGTTCTACCTTGTCGAGAAATTCGATTATGCGGAGCATGTCGGGCAGATATACTGCCTCATCATGTTTGACATGAACAACCTGAAAAAGCTCAACGATACCCTCGGCCATCTGGTCGGAGACAAGGTCATCAATGCCTTCTGTGACTGCATGCGGGAAGTCTTCGGCGATAAGGGGGAAATTTACCGGATCGGCGGTGATGAGTTCATCTGCCTGCTGGAAGGAATGGAAGAGGACGGCGTTAAGAAGCTGCTTGCCGAATTTGACAGGCAGGTTGCAAACCAGAAGGAAACTGACCACAAGTTTACGGTCGCCTACGGCTGGGCGATGTTCAAGCCCCGTTCGCGGGAGGACTTTATTGCGGCCCAGCAGCGGGCCGACAGCCAGATGTACGACATGAAGAAGCGGATGAAGGCGATTGCCGCAATGAAAGTGGAATCGGCGTCAGCGGTGGCTGCGGTTCCCGGGACGGCGCTATGAGGGGGCAGGTTCAGGGAAATGGCCGCTCTGGCGGACCGTCCGGCGGGCAGGGGGGCATGGCGTGGGTCCGCCTGCTGGTCTATCTGCTTTTCTTCTCCGGTATCCTGTCGATTGTCCTGTATACCCTCTTCGGACCGCTTTCCCGTCTGCGGGGGGCCCTTGCCTGCCTTGCCTGGCTCATGCTCTTTGTCCTTGCGGAAGTCAGTTCCCGGAGCTCGGAAAACCGGAAGCTTGCGGCGCTTGACGAAAAGGAGCGGCTTGAGTCTGTCGAGCGGATTCAGCAGCTCATGTCCAAGCTGAACGAGAAGTCCCGGGCGCTGAACGATTCCTACGGGAACGAGCGGCTCCTCCTGTCCGACCTGACCGGGGCCGCTTCGCTCTTAAAGCCGTCTGCGGACCTTGAGGCGTCCAAAATGGAATATGAAATCCTCACCGGCCTGACCCGGCTTGATTTCCTGTGCGACAAGGCGATTGCCGGGACCGACCGCAGCGGGGACTTCAGGAAGGAACTGGACTCCCTTTCCAGCAAGCTGCGTTCCCGGGAACGGCTCTAAGCTGTTTTTTACTGGTAAAAAAAAGGGCAGCAAAAGGGCTGCCTGCTGTAAAAGAAAAGCCCGTCATGACCGGCGTAACCGGACATGACGGGCTTTCTGCGTTCTTTTTCCTTACCGGGAAATCATTACCAGATTATCAGGTTCAGATCGTACACGCCCGGCCGGATGCGGTAGGCGTCCATCGTGTCCGGTCCGCAGGCACCCGTACCGACTCCCCGGTGGGCTGCATCAATCGTCAGAATCCAGTGCCCGTCAGCTCCCTTCGTCCGGTCGACAAGCTCGTTCCGGTGCTCACAGCGGAAGAGGTCTTCGGCCGTGTAGGGCGAGTAGTTGAAGCTGAAGGGCGTAAGCGACTGGATGTGCAGCTTCCTGCCGTCCGCCGCATCCAGTTCCAGATAGGAGACGCCGCAGCGGCTGCCGTTTTCCTGCGGTACGATGTAGCGTACTTCCAGGTCGCGGGCGTTCATCGCATACATGCCGCGCAGGGCCGCGTAGCAGCGGTCGCTGTAGTTTTCCTGCGGTCCGTTTCCGTACCACTGTACCCGGTCAAATGCGGCGGGAACGGCAAGTTCCAGGCCGACCCGCGGATATTCGGCAAGGACATCGGTGAGTGAGAAGCGGGCGCTGACCCGGACTGCTTCGCTGCCGTCCGGAGCCTGTGCGCCGGAACAGCTGACCCTGCAGCTGCCGAAGTCGCCGAGCCTGAATGTGCTTCCGCCTGTTTTCTCGGCTTTAGAAGTCTCGGCTCCAGAAGCCTTTGCATCTCCGGCAATGCGCTCTGCCTTGAGCGAGGGCAGTCCTTTATTGATCCAGTCGCGGGTCGGCTTATTCATGAAGCACCAGGGAGCGTCCTTCCCCTCGCAGTTCATGCGGCTCAATTCCCGCTTGATGCCTTCGTTTTCGATCATCGCCCGCCAGAGGGTCGGCTTGAATGCGGCTGCAAGCCCGGCCAGATCCTGCACGCGGCTGCCGGGAGCGGCGGCAGAAGATGCGGCTGCAGGGGATGCGGCGGCCGCGTTTCCCGTCGCTCCGTCGGCGGCAGCCCTGCTGTAGTCCTGCAGGCCGTCCGCAGCGCGGATGACGACGGCATCGCTCGAGCAGACGTGTCCTGCGAGGCCGGGGCAGACCCGCACCAGATCCGCTGTGTCTGTCCAGACAAAGTCGGCACGGAACAGGATTTCCTCGCCGCCTGCGTACTGCTCCAGCGCGCTGCGGACGGCCTGGATGCTGATGTCCGCCGTTTCGCCGGCTTTAGCCGCGGGCAGCTGCATTTCGCCGGAATCGGTCTTGAGTCCGTTTACGAGGATGGTCCAGACCAGCTTCCAGCTGTCGAGCGCCGTAAAGTCTGCCTTGTTGATGACCCGGAAGACGCCCTGTGCGGGACCGGCTGCCGTCCGGACTGCTTCCAGTCTGACCGGGGCAAAGAGCCGCCTGCATTCGTCCATCGCAGGCTTGGGAGTCTGGTCGGGCAGGTTCAGTCCGTTCAGGCAGAAGTCGTAGTCGGTCGGCTGGTCGCCGAAGTCGCCGCCGTACTTCCACCATTTGCCGCCTTGAGACTTGCCCGCACTGCCCGCGGGGCTTTCTGCTGCCATGCCCTGGTCAATCCAGTCCCAGATGAAGCCGCCCTGCAGGCCGTGATGGCTTTCGATCGCCTCCCAGTAGTCTGCAAGGCTGCCGTTCGCATTGCCCATCGCATGGGAATACTCGCACATGATGATCGGCCGGTAGTCCTCCCGCTCCGTGACGTATTTCGTGATGAGTTCTATGGAAGGATACATGGGGCTGATGAGGTCCGTCAGGCCCTTGCCGCGGGCGAGCGAGTCGAGCGTGAAGTCCCCCTGATGGAGTTCGGGGCGGATGAAGCCTTCGTAGTGGACGAGGCGGGTCGGATCTACCCGGCGGATCCACGCAGCGGCGGCGACCTGGTTTGCTCCGTCACCGGACTCGTTGCCGAGCGACCAGCCGAAGATCGACGCATGGTTCTTGTCCCGCCGGACCATCCGCTGAATGCGGTTCAGGTAGGCGTAGCACCATTCATCGCTGCGGGAAAGATTGTCGTAGTAGGCGTGGTTTTCTATGTTCGCTTCATCGAGCAGGTAGATGCCGTAGCGGTCGCACAGCTCGTACCAGCGCTCGTCGTCGGGATAGTGGCAGGTGCGGACGGCATTGAAGTTGTACGCCTTGAGCGTGTGTGCATCGCGGACCATCTCTTCCGTACTCAGCGTCTTTGCGTTGTACTCGTTGTGCTCATGGCGGTTCACACCGTGAATGTAGACGGGCCTGCCGTTCAAAAGGAGCTCTCGGTTCTTCAGTTCGACGGTCTTAAAGCCGACCGTGAAGGCAACGCTCTCAATGTCCCGCCCCTTCTGTTCGGCCGTACCCTCGGACAGGGTAACGGTGACGAGGTAGAGTTCGGGATGCTCTGCCGACCACAGGAGGGCTCCGGGAATTTTCAGCTCTGCGGCTGCTTCCCGCAGGGTCATCCGGTAAAAGTAGCTGCCGGTCACGGCGCCTTTCACGAGTTCCCTGCCGGGCTTTCCCTTTGCGGCAGTTCCGTCCAGCTTGCGCACGCTGTAGGAAATGCAGACTTCCTTTTCGTCCATCTCCTCGTTGGTCTGCCGGTTCGCTTCATCGCCCGGTACTGCATGGCCGAGCTTCACCGTGAGCGGGATGATGCCCGTTCCTTTCAGACCGTCTTCGGTCATCTCTTCCACGCGGGTCAGGGCCTGCACGTCTGCAATGTAATACGCTTCGGTTGCATAGAGGTAGACCGACCGGTGAATGCCGCCGAACCACCACTGGTCCTGATCTTCGACAAAGGAGGCGTCGGAGTAGCGGATGACCTTGATGGCGATGCAGACGGTCCCGCCTTCCGTCAGGTAGGGCGTTATGTCGAACTCGGAGGGGAGCCGGGTGTCTTTTGCAAGGCCTGCACGCTGCCCGTTGACGTAGAGTTCCAGACAGCTTTCTGCCGAACCGACGTGCAGGACGACCCGCCGCTTTTTCCAGCCTTCGGGCAGCGGGAAGCTCTGCCGGTAGAGGCCCGTCGGATTTTTTGCGGGGACGTTCGGCGGCATGATGTCGAAGGGCATCTGTACGTTCGTGTAGTGGGGGTGGTCGTCAAAGCCCTGGACGGTCCAGCTGCCGGGAACCTGGATGTCTGCCCAGGAAGCGGCATCGTAGGAGGCTGCCGTCCATCCTTCGACGGGAGATCCCCTGCCGTCGTCTTTGGGGGAGGAGAGCAGGGTGAACTTCCAGCTGCCGTCAAGGCTCTTGAAATACGGGCTGTCTGGGCCGGGACAGCCTTCCGGTCCGGCAGCTGCGTCTGCCGCGGCCTTGTCTGCGCTGGCGTAGGGAATGAGGGGGCTTCTCATTGGAAGCCGGTTCAACTGCTGGATTTCCGGGTTTTCCCAAAAGGCTTTCATACATGGCTCCTGTGTGTGGTGTTCCGGCGGTGCCGTGAAAACGATTTCTGAAAACGCTTTCGGCTCCATTATACCCGTTTTCTGCGGAAAAGCAAGCAAAAAATACAGCGGTCAGCAGGCTGGTACGCATGTGTCCGGCATTGCGGGGCCAGAGCCTCTTGAAACAGCCGCTATTTCTGGACCCGCTGCTGTTCCCTGCCGTAGCGCAGCATGTCTTCGAGGGTCTGCCTGAGGGTATACGCCGGTTCCCAGCCTGTTTCGGTACGGAGCTTCGTGTTGTCGCCTATGATGATCATGTTGTCGGAAGGACGTATTTTTCCGGGATCGACGCTGGGACTGACGGTTACACCGGCAAGCTCCGCTATCGTTTCCAGAATATGCTGCAGGGTATGGCCGTTTCCGGAGCAGACATTGTACAGCTCGCCTTTTTTTCCGTTTAAAAGGAGTGCATGGTATGCCCTGACCACATCACGGACATCAAGGAAATCCCTGACGATGGCAAGGTTTCCGGTTGAAAGCGCGACCGTCTGTTTCCCCGCTGCAATGCCGTCGAGAATCTGGCGGACAAAGGATGGAACGACGAAGATATCCTTCTGCCGCGGCCCGATGTGATTGAATGACCGGGTAAGGACTATGTCCAGTCCCATTGAAGCAACATAACACTGGGAGAGCATTTCCTGCGAGACCCGTGCAATCGCGTAAGGGCTGCCGGGGTGCAGCTGTTTCTGCTCCGTCAGGGGAATGTCGTTCTGCGTAACGTTTCCGTATTCTTCTGAAGACCCGACGGACAGGATGCGGCAGCTGATGCCGGATTCCCGGACTGATTCCACGAGGTTCAGGAAAATATTCGTATTGTTCATGAAACAGTTGACCGGATCTTTCCAGCTTGCTCCGACACTGCTCAGGGAGGCCAGGTGCAGGATATAGTGCGGCGCAAACGATGTTACCGCAATTTTCAGGGCGGAAAAATCCAGGAGGTTCAAGGCAAGGAATCTGATTTTTATGTTTTCAAAGTGGTAGTCATCTGCGTAATGGGGAGGCAGCTGTACATCAATGCCGAGGACTTCAATTTCTTCTCTTTCTTCGCTTCCTTCATTTCCTTCGTGTGCGGCATGTGCGGAAACGCTGCTGTTCAGGTAATCCAGGAAATAATAGGAGACAAAGCCCGAAAATCCCGTTATGAGTATCCTTTTCATGGTTCATTCCTTTTCGCTTTGTTTTTCAGTCAGAATGGCAAGCAGCTTTTCACCGTGCTCCTGCCAGGTGGTCAGGTGAATGCCTGCACTGGAAGGTGCCTTTCCTGCCCTGAACAGGTCAATCCACTGTTCCATGGCAGCTGCCAGCGCTTCCGGTTCATAGCCGGAAAAATAAAAGGCGTTGTCGCCTGCAATCTCGCGGAAAACCGGAATGTCCCGCAGGATGAGGGGCTTTCCGTAATAGGCACCTTCCGTTACGGCAAGCCCGAAGCCTTCCTGCCTGCTTGCAACGATGACGCCGTCTGCCTGCTGATACAGGGATGCAAGTTCCCCGTCGCTGATGCCGTCCTTGTGCCAGAAGAGGCTGGAATTAAGATACGGACTGTCGTTGATGAGGGCCACGGTTTCTTCGACCTTCCAGCCCTCCCGGCCCACTATGTCAAGCCGGACCGGTTTATTCCTGCCCCGCAGCAGGCTGAATGCCTTTACCAGCTGGCCGTACATCTTGCGCGGTTCGACGGTACTGACCATGAGCAGGCGGACGGGCTGCTGCGGGCCGTCTGCTTCCTGCCGGGGCGCCGCCGCTTCCGCTTTTTGCGGGCCGGCCTGTCCGGCAAAATCACAGCCTATCCAGGACCAGGTCAGACGGAGATTTTTGTTCCGCTCCAGCCGGGGATGCGCGGCAAGATAGTTCTGAATGTCCTGCATCGTTGCCCGGGAAATGCTGATGATGCCGCTGTAGCGGAATGCAGTATGCAGCCATGTGCTGAAGACAAGGACGGTCTTATCGGTACAGGTTTCAGGAAACTGGATTGGAATGAGGTCGTAGGCAAGAAACCATACGGCAACTCCGTCTTTCCTGAAGTACCTGTCGAGCCAGGCCGTGTTTGCCGCAGTCGCTTTGAGGCTGAGGTCTGCTGAATAGATGATGTCGCCGGAATGCGGCTGAATCTGCTTTCCCGTTTCGCATTCGAACAGGCCCCTGCCGTCTTCGTCAAAATAGAAGGGGACGGTCTTGTATGTGCCGTCCGCTTTATAGAAGCACCTGAGTTCTTCCTTTTCAACCCGCTGGACACCGGTTCCCCTGTCGATGCCGCGCTGGACGGTTACGTCAAAGTAAATCGTCTTTTCCCGCTTCCAGTAGCGTTCAAAGGCGGCGATTTCTGCCAGCAGCTTTCCGGCTATTTTGGCAGGTGCAAACAGGGCCAGCCGTTCCTGCCCGTTTGCCACGAGCGTTTCCCGGAGCTGTGTATCCTGCATGACGCGGTTGATTGCCGCTGCGACGACCCTCGGCTTCTTGCTTTTCAGCAGGAGTCCTGCGTCTCCCATCGTTTCCGCGACGGCAGACGAATCATAGGCGATGACCGGAACCCTGTACTGCATGGCTTCCAGCAGGGGAACGCAGAAACCTTCGTGCTCGCTCAGGCATACAAAGACATCGGCGAGGCTATAGTAGGCGGCCTTCTGCCGGTCGCTGACGTGGCCCGGAAAAATGACGCCGTCAAGTCCGATGGCAGCAGGATATTCCTTAATCGCTTTCGAATAGGCCGGATCCGATGTTCCGCTGCCGACAAGAAAAAGCCTGCTTTTTGGATTGTAGAAGCGGTGATAGCAGTAAAAGGCTTCGATGATGTCCTGCTGCTTCTTGTTGGGCGTTATGCGGCCCGTGAACAGGATGTTGACCGTACCGTCGTCCCTGTATTTTGACAGCAGTGCTTCATCACAGGCTGCCGCAGGCTCCTCTGCTGCCCTGAGAATGGGGAGGACGTGAATGGGACAGAGGTAACCGAGCCGCTCCAGATCGGCTTTGTTGAAGCTTGAGTCGGCAAGGCAGAGGGAGGGCGTAAAGCGGATGGCATGTACCTGCTTCAGCCCCTTTTCGCATGCCGATGCCTTGCGGGCTTCACCGTATTCTTCAGAAAAGTGGGGCGGCGTTATGTTGTGCCAGATGAACAGTTTTCTTCCGGCCAGCGTATTCATCGTCAGCATGTAATCCCAGCCGACTGAAACATGGCAGATGAGTATGTCGGCATCGTCGTTGTATTCGCTGACGGACCGTATGCCGGAAATGCCGAGTGCTTCAAGCCGCCGGTCTATGGTCTCCGCAAATATCTCCGTGTCATAGCCGGCTTTTTCCAGCGTGTCACGTATTGCAAGGACATTGTTGCCGATGGCGTCTCCGTAACTTATGTTCTGCAGGAACTGGGCGATGCGGGGAAGGGGTTTACTGCCGTTCATGCTGTGCCTCAAGTCTGTCCAGCCGTGCTTCCAGGGACCGTATGATTTCCATGTCACGCTCATGCTGCTGCTGGAGCCCGATGACACTCCTGTAAAGCAGCTTTTCTGCTTCAAGGACAGTCGTATTGTACTTCCGCTGCCTTTCAAAGTTTTCAAAAAAGAGGAAATGACTGCATTTTCGGATGACCCGCTTTACGAAGCGCTTTATGCCTCCTGCGTGCAGGTCAAAATAGTAGCTGATGTTTGTGAAGTCCCTCGCTTCCCTTAAAAGCCGGCCGAGCTTTTGGGAAAAGACCGTTGTCGAAAAAAAATAATCGAAGCTGAGCGGCTGGGGGGCTGCTTCCTGCCGTCCTGCAGCGCTTTCTTCCAGCTCCCTGTTCAGCACGTCAAAGTCTATTTTGGTCATCATGGTGCTCCCGTCAACAGTTGTTTTGCTTTCACTTGACGAACTGCTCGATTTTACATTCGCGGGGCTTGCTCGCCTTATCGTAGTTCCCGCCGACAAGGAGCAAATCGCCCGAGTAGGCTGACAGGCCAATGATAGCACACTCTGCAGAAAATGACTAGCAGTCCGCTTTTGTGGGGCTTTCCTGCCTGTCTGCATGCCGAAAAGCTGGTTGTGTACGGTCCGTACAGCTCCGTAAGTACGTCCGTACAGCTCCGTGAGTAGGCCCGTACAGCTCCGTGAGTAGTCCCGTACAGCTCCGTAAGTAGTCCCGTACAGCTCCGTAAGTACGTCCGTACAGCTCCGTAAGTATGTCCGTAAAGGGCTGTTTTGACGCCGGTGATTCCCCCGATGCAGCGGTGAGCTGAAACACGACAGGACGGGCTGTTTTCTGCCCTGCTACGGGGCAATTTCCTCCGTTTTCCGGTACATGGATTTGTAACTCTCTATTATGTCAGAAATAATCGTGCTCAACATCCGTGTGACAAAAAACGACAAGACTGCATGTCTTTTTCTGCTATGTTATGGGCATGCAGCGCACGTTATTGCCCGGGACATGACGGGCGGTGCAAAAAAATGACAAGGAGTTTACTATGGAAGTCACGAAAATTGATTTCACGGATGACAACGTCTCAAAGGGTAACGTTGTGCTCATTAAGAACAAGTTTGGAACTGCAGGCAAATACTACGCCCGCTTTGAACGCAGGACAATCAACGATGACATCATCATTGCCCGCATTCATGAGCGCGGCGTCGGTCTGGATGATCTGACCGTCAAGGCGATTATCGGCCTGTACAAGAAGGAAGTCGTCACTGCACTTGGACGGGGCGAGGCAATCAACCTGATGGATCTGGGAACCCTTTACATCAGGGCAGCGGGGACGGTAAACAGCAGCGAAGCTGCTCCGTCGCAGATGAACCTTGAACCTGCCTTTACGCCGTCAAAGGTATCCTTTGAAGCGGTCTCGTCGGTCAAAATCAACAGTGCATCGATTACCGAACCGGGACCGCGGCCGGAGGAAGTGATCGACCTGTACACGGGCCGGTCCAGCCTGAACGTCGGAGAAGGAGAGGTCATGCGGCTTACTGCGGGCAAGGTTGCCGTCATCAGGGGCAGCAGGATCAAGATTGGCGGAGATGAGGGCGGGATATTCTTCTGCCCGCTTGACGGAGAGGATAAGCCCGTTTCCGACAGGAGCCGTTATGTTGCCGTTCCTATGGGACAGTTGTCCCGGAACGGCTGTCGGGAGCTTGAGTTCTTCTTGCCGCCCGGTCTGGCAGCGGACTGCAGGTACCGCATTCTTGTCCGCAGCAACTATGCAGACGGAAACCGGAGCCTGAAAGACTACCGCGAAGCATTTTCAGTTCCGCTGGTAATCACGGAAGAAGAGTAACGGGAAAGAGCGGGCCGCCTTACACGGGCGGTCCGCCTGTGGGCAGATGCCGGTAGTGGGCTTCGGACATAAAAGTTCCGCTTTACTGACATTTGCCTGCATTTGTGTCATGATACCTGCCGAAAGGGGGCTGATGACGGAGAAACTGAAGGGAGGCTTACTTCTCAATCTGAATGTCGCTCAGAATCAATGACATTCTGCACAATCCGTAGCTTCCAGGGTTTTGCGAGTACGGAACGCAGCGCAGTTTCATTTTCCTGACGGAGCGGGGTGTCTGCATGAAATGGATTAATCTGCTTAAATTCCTCTTCGGTATAGGTTCCCCAGTTTGCAATCTGCTGGAACCATACCTCGTCTGCTTCCATTGATTCTGCAAAACGGCAAAAGTCTTCGAGTTCGCTGATGTTGTCCCGCTGTACGAGGAAATGAAAGATGAGTTTCTGTATTTTGTTTTCGGGCTTTTTTCTCCACTCTTTGAAAAAAATCAGATTTTCACAAAGAGTTTCCCATTTTGCTCCCCTCCGAATCTTTTCGTATGTCGCTTTACAGGCTGCATCGATGGAAACCTTCAGTTCAATCGGAAATTCGTGCAGGTTATTGAATTCCGACCATTTTGCAGGGGTCAGCAGCTGCAGGTTCGTAATAATATGAAGGAAAAGCTTCGGAAATTCAGCGGCGGAAAGGGACTTATAAAAGCGGGAACATGCACTGCTTGCAAAAAGGTCCCCGCTACCGAGTCCTCCAAGATGCCGGCAGTCTTTGAGCATGGGACGGACCACGCTCATCAGTTTTTCATAGAGCGCATCGGATGCCGCTTTGTCGAGTGCCCGATGCTTGTTTCTGCATGATGCACACCAGAGGTTGCAGCTTTCATCGCAGGAGAGCGTAATGAATTCCGGCGTATGTTTTATGCGGCAGTCCTTGTAGGACTGAACAGAATCAGATTGCTCTCTTGCAACAAACGAAAAATCATCTGGAGATGTTTCTGTATGGAAATACTTGCATACTTTCTGACAGTATTCAAAATTGCCGTTGGAAACGGAGTAGCGAAGTTTGAGCGCCTTTTCAGAATTCCAGATGGAATCAAAATTTGTATCGGTATAGATGTTTCCGATAAAATAATTGTGTTTGATAAATGCGGAGCAGCAGGTGTAAACCTCTCCGCGGGGTAGAATTTCAATGCATTTGAATGGCATTATGCATTTCTTATCCTTGAATGAACCGTCGTGCGGCCAGGTTCCCTGTACGACACTCTCGTGCAGTTCGTCGAGGGTCTTGTTCCTGAATTTAAGGAAGTTGATTTCTTCCATAAGACCTTTGTTGCCTTCATATACGCGTAACCTGTCTTTCTCAAGTTCATCAAACTGCTCAAGTTGTTCTTTATGCTGCGCAGCCTGCTTTTTTAGTTCTGCAATCTGCTCCTGCAGTTGACAGTCCTGTTTTTCCAAGTCATTGACCTTTTGTTCCAGACTGTTGAGCTCAGATCTGAAAACTCGCTTGAAGAGTTTCTGCAATAGCTTTTTAATCAAATGCTTCATAATGTTACCTCGTCATGTACATATTAGTTAGATTTTGTGTTTTTCTTAAATTCTATAAGCATAAAATTTCCATAATCAAGTTCCAAAGATGTTGTTGCATTTAAATAAAGTCCAAGGTTTTCAAAGAAATGTGTATACTTGTCGTCTGGAACAAAATTTCTATCTCGTATATCATAGATAGTATTTTGAATATAATCCTCTATGCTGCACTGGTTTTGTGCAAAAGAGTTTATGTAGGATGTGTTTATGATTTTTGCTTTTGGAAAAGCCGAATCTGCAATTCCACAGTATTCTGAGTCCGTAATGAAAAATGTATATGGCTCCATACAGATTCCTTTTGTGGATGACCGGTCTTTGAGGAGTAATTTACAGTTTTGCTTATATGAACTTATGTCAAATGACCGCCATGACCACTCCCTACCTTTTTCAAAAGATTTTAGTGTAGATATGGATTGTACCATAAGCATTATAAGGCATACTATTTCTGTTGCTTTCAAGAGTGACGGCCGGATATTTTTTTGCCAACCTGCCATAATTTTATCAAAGAAATAATATGCATATATTGCCAAGAAAAGCATCCCTCCTTCAAAGTATCTAGCATATCCGCTTGTGAATCCCCACAGAACAGTGCATGAGATTGTTACAAGTCCAAGGTAATCAAGATTGGATAGATTTTCTTCTTTACTTTCCGGCTTTTTAGCAAAGCTAATAAACCAGAATGTCAAACCTATAAGTCCAAGTTGGTAGAGAAAATTGAATTCACAGGGAATTTCAGATAACCGATGTTTTGGAAAGAATGCGAATACAGCTCCCCAGATGAATTTTTGAAGTGTACTTTGCGGTCCCCATCTTGTATCCACGAAATTCATGCGTGGAAAGTATTCAGATTGAAAGATGCTGTTAAACCAGGGAAAGACAGGGTTTCGTGTAATGTGATAGTTGTAAATGAAGAATGGCATACTGGGCAGGATTGCCAGAGAAACACAAATTAAAAATACTTTTAAAGTAATGGTTTTCTTTTTGGACAGAATATATGCCAATGCCAATGGAAATGCATAGATGATATTGGTAAGTTTTAAGGAAATGAGAAGTCCGCATAGTATCGAAAATTCGAGAGCGGGAGTTGAGTTTTTTTGTTTTTCTGCTGTCAGTAATAGAAACAGGCATTCCAATATAAATGGTAAGGCTAATGCGTCAACCATATAAGTGCCTGTATTGAGTACGATGTAATGACTGGTGATGAGAAATATACCGAACAGGGATTGTATCAGCCGATAGACGGTAATGCATCTACTTGCTGCCTGTTTTTCTGGAGGAAAGAGAATGCTTAAAATTCCTAAGAATTGAGTATATACTAGGAATAATGTGATTGAATTCAGTATAGTTCCAAGCCGGTAGCCTAAGCAAACTCTGAAATACCAGAAAGACTTGCTGCCAAGTGATGATGCCCATACCTGAAAATTTCCTCTGGCAAAGCCCTGTTCTGCTGAAAAGTAATTCGTGAAAGTCGGCCTCTGTGCAATCAGTTGATAATGAAAGGTGTCAAACCCATTGTCTGGATAAATAATTTTAAAAACAGATACAATTGTAATGATTATAAATCCAATGAGAAATTGTCTCCGTGAACAGGATAGTTTTGGAGCGTAAATTTTGTTTCTGAGCTTAAAAACTGGCAAAAAAATGATAAGCAGTGCAATGAGAACTGAAAAAAAAGAGTTTTGCGGTAGTTTTACAATTTTGCAGAATAAGTTGAGGAAAACTGTTGAGAGAATGAATATAAAATAGAGAAGAAATGCAAAGAAGAAAAGGGAACTTACCTTTATTGTCTTTTTCTGTGATGTGATTTCTTTAGACATTTTTCTCTCTCCGTAATTCTCGCCGTATATTTATGAGGTTTATTTCAAAATCCTGTTTGTTTTTCATCGTTATTGTCTGCAAAGTTAATCCAGCAAAAAATGAATGTAAGGCAGCAAGCATCGTGAATCCACATACTATAAGAGTAGGAAACTTTGCTACTGTGTGTAGTTTCAGGAATGAAAGAAAAACGGGAATGAAAAATCCTATTGAAATACCGGCAAGGCAGATTGCTATTAACCCGAAAAAAGCCAAAGGTTTATAGTTTTTGAACAGACGCAGGATTGTCAATATAACCTTTAAGCCGTCCAGAAATGTATTGAGTTTGGAAAAACTTCCATACGGTCTATTCCGGTAGTTGACAGTAACGTTTTCTACGAGCATATTCTTGTCAATTGCGTGGATAGTCATCTCTGTTTCGATTTCAAATCCCCGTGAGACCACAGGAAATGTTTTTACAAACAGATAGCTTAATGCCCTGTAACCAGTCATGATGTCCTTTATATCACTCTTGAACAAGGCGTTTATTGTTTCCTTTACGAGTGAATTTCCAAAGTTGTGGAAAGGTCGCCTGTTCTGATGGAAATATGTTGAGGAAAGTCTGTCGCCTATAACCATATCGACGTTTTTCTCCAGTACGAGTTGTACCATTTCAGGTGCGGACTCTGCCGGGTAGGTATTGTCGCCGTCGGTTATAATATAACATTCCGCATCTATTTCCCGAAACATACGGCGGATGACGTTTCCTTTGCCCTGCTGATACTCGTGGCGAATTACTGCTCCCTGGCTTTGTGCCATTTTTACCGTGTCGTCTGTTGAATTGTTGTCGTATACGTATATTACTGCTTCCGGCAGAGTTTTTTTGAAGTCAGAAACAACCTTACCAATCGTCTTTGATTCATTGTAGCAGGGAATAAGAACTGCGATTTTGTCCATAACGGTACGCCTCTTTTCTATTTTTTGTTCAGAACTATCAGACTGTTGAGTCCCAGCTCGAACAGTCCGTATTTTTCCAGTGATACTGCTACTGTGTTGTTCTGATATAACTTTTCGTTTGTATCGATAACAAGATTTGCTATGTCTGTCTTGTTGAAATAGTGTTTGTGATCATGGATTTCCTCCTCACTAATCAAATGTACTCTGTATGCCAGAAATTCAAGTAGGGGCTTTGCCATTCTTGTTGGTGTAGTCATTATAATTCTCCCGCCCCTGCGTAATATTCGTGCCGCCTCTGAGACGACGTCGACAGGTTCTTCAAGATGTTCAAGTACGGCATTCAGAAAAACTGCGTCTACGCTTTCGTCTTTAAGGGGTAATGTGCCTCCAGATTCCTTATTATTTATCAGTGAGACATTACTCTCCTCGTGTGTCTGTATGCGGAGGTCGAAACCGTATCCGTGATTGATCCTCTTTGCATGGGACAGAAGAAAAGCTCCCTCTCTTCCACATCCGATATCAGCAATGACAGCGCCGGTTTCTACATAGCGGTTTACCTTGCTGTAGCGAAATGCTGCTATAATCCTGTCTATCCAGTTCCAGTTCTTTCCCATGTTGATTACCTCGTTCCATTTTTCATGCAAAGTCTCCTTTGATGACATTCCAGGCTGCATCCATGCTGAAGTTCTCCTTTATGAACTCGATGCTCTTCCGGCTCATTTTTCCGAGTCTCTCGCCGTCGTCATACAGACGGAGGACGGCATCTGCGAAGGTACCTGCCTCATTGTGAATTGCCGCGATGTCCTCAATTCCCTCAATGCCTTCTGCACCGATGTCTGTGGTTACGATGGGAACCCCGTTGTACAGGGCTTCCACAACTTTGCCCTTTACGCCAGCACCATAGCGGAGCGGAACGACGACAATCCTGCAGGAAGCATACAGCCGGGCAAGTTCTGCTTCCGTTACGAAGCCCTTGAAGATGATGCCGTTTCCGTCAAGCTCCTTGATTTCATCGGGAGCATTGGAACCTGCGATATAAAAATCGATTCCGGGATTGTTTGCTCTGATTTTCGGGAATATTTCACCTGCGAACCATTTGACGGCATCAACGTTCGGTGTGTGCGAGAAGCCTCCGACAAACAGGATACCGCTTCGTTCCCGGGACTTGTACTGGACGGTAAGACTGTCTGTGTCAAAAATGTAGGCATGAATTGCCTTGACGTGTATGGATGAATCAATTTCGCGTATTACCTTTTCTTCCAGACAGGACGGGTAATAGACGACATCGGCCTTGCGCATGATGGAGAATTCTGCGTTCCTGTTATTCTCAATATCGGGGAGAAGCTTTGTGTTGCCGGTCAGCTCATATTCCCGCTGTATCCTGAAGAAGTGCAGGTCATGCCCGTAATACAGGATTTTGATGTCCGTCTCGTTCCGTATGAAGTCAATGTATTTAGCGGTGATGTGCGGCCTGTTCAGGTATGCGAAGTCGATGTATTTTTCATTCTGCTTTATATACGTGAAGATATTGTTGCTGTACCAGACGCCGTACAGGACTTCGACTCCCATCTGCAGCAGGATGGACATATACGGCTCCATCTCGGTGCGGGCATAGTTGTCGCCGATAAATTTTACGCAGAAACCCTTTGCAAGGAACATCTTGATGTACTGGAAAGTCGTCTTTGAACCGGCATCCTTGTCGAACGTGGGCACATAATGGTCTATGATAAGGATGACTTTCTTTCCGAAGTTCCGTTCCCGTGCCGGGAATGCATCTTTGTCGCCTGCATACTGTTTTTTCAGTTCATCTGCCCACTTTGCGATGAACTTGTCCCTGTTCTCCACCTGATACTTTTTGAGTCCGCTGTTTAAATCCGTACCGTTGGAGATGCCTTCAAAATGGACGACGGTGCTCTGGGGCTGGTACATCACCCTGTAGCCGTGCTTTCTTACTTCGAATGCGAAGTCCGAGTCCTCAAAGTAGGCGGGCTTATACCTCTCGTCAAATCCGCCGATCTCATCCCAGAGTGTCCTGCGGATTATAATCGACGCACCGGAGATGTAGTCCACCTCTTTCACATAGTTGTATTCGGGAAGCTCCGGATTCTTGTCGTGTCCGTAGTTCCATCCGCTTGCATCCCGCCATATAATGCCGCCTGCTTCCTGCAGCCTGCCGTCGGGATAGACGAGCTTTGACCCTGCCATGCCGGTTGTTTCATCGCCTTGCATGAGCCTGACGAGGCTTTCAAGCCAGCCGTCCTGCACCTGAGTGTCGTTGTTCAGGAAAAGGATGTATTTTCCCCGGGCGAGTCTTGCGGCCCGGTTGCAGTTCATCAGGAAACCGTGGTCCGTTTCGTTGCGGTTGACGCGTACTCCGGGAAAGTAGCGGCAGATATCCTTTGTTTCGTCATCTGACATATCATCGCCGATGATTATCTCGTACGCAACCTTGTCTGGCAGGGCAAGGATTGAGCGGATACACTTGTATGTGTATCCGAACTGGTTGTACACCGGTATAATGATAGACACGAGGGGATTTTCGGACACCGGCAGCTCATGCACGGTGTAAGTCTCGTCGGCAAGAAGGACCGGGCGGTAGGTGATAGGTTCGGGGAGCGTCGGGTCAAATTTTTCCTCTTCAGCATATTCCTTCATGCCGCTCATTCCTTTATGACGAAAAATCCAGACAGCCTTCCTGAGTTTTCCGGGTACAAGAAGTCTGTATATTGCACGGATACATTTCTTTGTGAAGCGGAGTGGTCTGGTGATGCGCCATGATTTTGAGTGCAGGAAATCCTCAATCTGTTCTTCAAGGTCTCTGATCCTGACGTTACAGTCATGTATCTGTTTGTCACGTTCGCGGATTTGTTTGTCACGCATGCGAATCTGTTCATTGAGGTTTTGTTCTCTTTCTGTCAGTTGGGCAATAAGGGGGTCCTTTTGGGCAAGCTCGGTATCGAATTGCTTGTAATGGTCTCCGTAGCTGCCTTTCCCTTCAAAAGCAACGGCATTTTTATGCTGCTCAGGTATTATCATGATATCAGTTCCTTTTTTTTCTATAATTCTTGATTCCATTTTTGTGACTGCGATGCTGAGGTTCCGGATGTCCGTTCCTACCGTGTAGCTTTCTGGCTTCCGTGCGTCCGGGAATTCCAGACGCAGCCTGACGTCCGGGCATACCGAAAGCGGAAGTTCAATAAGCAGCGTGCCTGCGCCGGAAAGCGTTTTTGTCCCGATAAACTGTTCATTTGCATATATGTGTATGGTCTGGGTACGGTATGTCTGGTCGATGGTGAACATAAGCTGCATCGCGCTTCCGGCAGGGGGTGCTGGTTCGGTGTGGAATGCGAATACAACATCCCGTTCGACGAACCAGCTGAAATCCTGTTCGCATCTGGCAATGCCGGAAAAGATGTAGGGGCTTGCGTTGAATCGCGGGGCATCGAAGTAGAGCGTCTGACCGATGGTATAGGTGAAGACGGTGTGGAAAAAGTTCCGGTCAGCTTGAATGTTCTTCCAGTATTTCATGAGCTCCGGGAGATAGTGCTTCCAGTCATGGATGCCGAAGGGGAGGTCCTGCACATGCAGCCTTTTGTGCAGCGTTTCTTCCAGACAGAATAGTGATGCCGTCTCCCTGTCGGCAATTTTATAGGCACTGCCGTTAATCTGTCCGAAATAGGAAAAAAAACAGTCCTCCGGTCCGCCCCAGAGTGTTTTATAAATGAAAAAACGGGACAGGAGCCGGATGGTTGCCCTTGTATTCCTGAGCGAAAGGCCCCCGTTTCCGACCTCGCAGCGAAGCAGCGGGGGCATAAGTTTTTTTGTCCACTGGAATTCTGCGAGCCGCTTGTGGTAACAGCTGTAGTCGATTTTCCCCCGGTTAAAAGCATGTAGCCAGGGGGCTCCCCAGTAATCATAGTCGTGTTGCGCAATCAACGTTTGCAGGTAGCCGGCATCCCGCAGAATGAGGGCATCGGTCTGTGCGATGAGCATGTATTTGAATGCCCTGAACCTCCGGTAAAAGCCGATGGACAGCATGAGCTTGTTGTATGCAAGGACATCCGTAAAAAAACGGGGGTCAAAAAATACTGTTTTGAGTTCAGGAATGCCATCGTAAACGGTCAGGTCAAGACCTTTCGGTGCAATGAGGAATACAGGAATACCATGCATTTTCTGCGTGGTATTCCGTATGGAGAAAAGTTCGTCATCGTCAGGATTGTATTTGTAGACAGGGATTACAACACAGAGCGTTTTGGAATCGCGATTCTGTGTACCCCCCCCCCCGTTTTTATGCCGGCGTATGGCTGTCTTCCTGTCTGTGTTCATCTACTCCGTTCCGGTGAGCGCCTTGCCGTCCGAGAATGCTTTTCCGACGGCATCGCCGAGCACGTTGTAGTTGTGGCTGACCGGGTCGTAGCAGATGGGCCTGAGCTTGGCGGCGTCTATCTTTCCGTCTGTCAGGATTGACTCGTCGGCGGAAACGTTCACGATGTTTCCTACGATATAGTCGCTGTCATCGCTCATGTGGGCGACTTCACATTCCAGTACCATCGGCAGCTCGTTGATGACCGGTGCGTCCACGAAAGAGGACTTTGTGACGGTAAAGCCCGCTTTCTTGAGTTTGTCCGGCTCCTTGTTTCCGCTGACGATTCCAAGGTAGTCGCACTCCCTGACGTGCGCTGCATCCGCCATGCTGACGGTAAAGGCCTTGCGTGCCGCAATGTTCTTCGTGGTCTTGTGGCTTTTGTCCAGACAAATGCCGAGCTGGTTCGTATCGTGTATTCCGCCCCAGGCCGCATTCATCGCATCGGGATTTCCCGCCTCGTCATAGCTTGCGATAATGAGTACCGGCATCGGATACATGTATGTCTGCTTTCCGAAATCCTTTTTCATCCTGCGTCTCCTTGCATTACGGCAGCTTACTTCTTTGCCTGCCCGTAGTAGGCGTTCGGCCCGTGCTTGCGCTGATAGTGCTTGTCGACGATGTAGGCGGGAAGCGGCTTTGCGGCGGGGTCAAGCAGCAGCGTGTTCAGCGCCATCCTGCTCACCTCTTCCAGGACGGCGGCGTTGTACACTGCCTTATCCGCCGTTGCTCCCCAGCAGAAGGGGCCGTGTCCGCCGACCAGCACCATATTCACCTCGGCCGGATTGAGCGACAGGGAACGGAAGTGGCTGACAATCAGGTTGCCGGTCTCCCGCTCGTAGTCGTTCTTCACCGCCGCCTCGGACAGGTAGGGGGTGCAGGGGACTTCCGTCTGGATATGGTCGGCATGGGTCGTTCCGAAGAGGGGAACGGGCCTGAGCGCCTGTGCCCAGCTGACCGCGTAGCTTGAGTGCGTGTGAATGATGCCGTTTATTGCGGCCCCGTCTTTGACGGCAAACTCCCTGTAGAGCACGACGTGGGTCGGCGTATCGGAGGAGGGGCGGAGACTGCCGTCAACGACCTTGCCGTCAAGATCCACGATGACCATGCTTTCGGGAGTCAGTTCGGGGTAGGGGACCCCGGACGGCTTGATTGCGAAAACGCCTGCTGCCTTGTCAAAGGCCGAAACATTGCCCCAGGTGTAGAGCGCCAGATGCTGCTCGGGAATCTGCATGTTGGCCTCGTAGGCCGCCTCCCGTATCGTCTTGTATTCCATAATATGTAAGCTCCTTGTCGTTCTGCGGGCAGCCGCATGGCTTCAGCCCTTTGCAGCTGCCCCTTCCTGCTAGTCCAGGTTGTCCACGGCGACGCGCTCGACGGCGAGTCCCTGCTTGTAGTTGACGAAGAAGGCATTGAAGCCGTCAACGTCCGCCTGATCCGGCTGGACGGTCTGCACCTTGGCGGACGCGAAGGCGTTCTTGTTCAGCCAGTCGGGGAGTGCTGCTCCCTTGCCGTTAATCGTGTATGCGGCGAGCAGGGCCATGCCCCAGGGGCCGCCTTCTCCTGCCGTGCTCAGCGCACTGACCGGGGTGTGCATTGCTGCCGCCATGACGGGCAGTCCGACGCTTGCCGTCTTGAAGAAGCCGCCGTGTCCCGTCAGCCGGTCCAGCTTGACGTGTTCCTCATCAAAGAGGATGTCCATTCCCGCACGGAGCGCGCCGAGCGAGGTAAAGAGCTGGGCACGGATGAAGTTTGCGAGCGTAAAGTTCGCCTTCTGCGTCCTGACGAAGAGGGGGCGGCCGGACTCAAAGCCGGTCATGCTCTCGCCGGAGATGTAGTTGTAGGGAATGAGGCCGCCGCAGTCCTTGTCGCCCTTGAGTGCAAGCTCAAGCAGGGTGTCGTAGAGCTTGCCCTTGGAGAAGTCTGCGCCGAGTACCTTTGCGGCATCGCCGAAGATGTTGATCCACTTGTCGTATTCGCCCGTGCAGTTGTTTGCATGTGCCATGGCGGCGGGCTTGCCGTCCGGCGTGGAAACGATGTCTATCTGGCCGGAGTATGCCTTGGAAAGGGGCTTTTCCAGAACGATCATGGCAAAGACCGAGGTTCCGGCAGAAACGTTGCCCGTGCGGGCTGCAACGGAGTTCGTTGCGACCATGCCGGTTCCGGCATCTCCTTCCGGAGGAGCCATCACGACTCCCGGCTCAAGCTCTCCCGTGGGGTCAAGCCAGCGGGCTCCTTCTGCCGTCAGGCGGCCTGCCTCGGCACCTGCGGGGAGTACTTTGGGGAAGAGGTCTGCAAGCTTCCAGGGGAACTTCCTGTCGGCAATCAGGCTGTCGAACTGCTTGACGAATTTCTTGTCAAAGTCCCCGGTCCTGTCGTCAATCGGGAACATGCCGGAAGCGTCGCCGACACCGAGCACCTTTTCGCCGGTCAGCATCCAGTGGGCATAGCCTGCGAGCGTCGTAAAGAAGCTGACGTCCTTGACGTGGCTTTCCTTATTGAGGATTGCCTGATAGAGGTGGGCAATGCTCCAGCGCTCGGGAATGGGATAGCCGAAGAGCTTGGAAAGCTGCTTGCTTGCTTCGCCGGTCATCGTGTTGCGCCAGGTGCGGAAGGGGACGAGCAGCTTGCCCCCCTTGTCAAAGGCGAGGTATCCGTGCATCATTGCGCTGATGCCCATCGCCGCCAGTTTGGTCAGCTTGACGCCGTACTTGTCCTGCACATCCTTTTTCAGGTTTGCGAAGGCGGTGGAAATGCCCGTGTGGATTTCGTCGAGCGAATAGGTCCATACGCCGTCTACAAGGGAGTTTTCCCAGTCGAAGGCCCCGGATGCCACCGGCGTGTTCGTGCTGTCTATCAGGACGGCCTTGATTCTCGTTGAACCGAACTCCAGTCCCATTACGGTCTGTCCGGCGGAGATCTCATCTTTCGTCATATCTATCAACCTCTTTCTTCTATTTATATTATATCTCCTATTATTCAATGAGTTTCGTAAAAATGCAAGTGAAAAATCAACTTTTTACAGTTTTTATCGGGTATATTTGATACGAAATGCGGGCTTCCGGGAACAGGGCTGTGGGCGGTCCCGGCAAGGTGGCTGAACGGCAGGGCATCGGGCCGCAGTCCCGGCTACCGGGTGATTTCTCTAAAATTCCGTGCAGAAGGTGCCGATTCTGTAGATGAAATAGGCTTTTTGCGCTATAGTTAGGAAAAGAGGTTATCTGATGGATACGATAGGAATCAAGCTTGCAGACGGCACTTTTTATCCCATTCTGGAAGATGGAAAGCCTGAAAAAAAGAATATTTCATTGACAACCGTCAAGGATAACCAGACGATAGTGCACGTGGACCTGTTCCGGTCCCCGACCGGCACGATGCAGGATGCACAGTACATTGATACCCTCGAAATAGACAACCTGAATCCCCACACGAACGGCGAGCCGAGCCTGAACTTTGACATTGAACTGGGCGAAGACGGCAGCCTTTCTGCTGCAATAGACGACCCCGAAACCGGTACGCAGGCTTCCCGTCAGGTCAGCCTTTCCGCGCTTGCCGGCATAGTCTCGGAAAAAAAGCCCGCCCATGATTCCGACCTTTCCCTGAAAGACAGCGATGCAGATGCAATCGAAGAGCCGATTGAACTGGGAAAGCGGCAGGACCGTTCCGCCGCTGCACGTCCTGCCCGCGACGACTTGAAGGATATGGAAGACATTTTCAAGGCACCCGAGAAGGAAGCCCCCGAAAAAGACACGAAGGCGGACAGTTCGTTCGATGAAATCGTCAACGACATTTCCAATATAGGTAAGGATCCTGATGCACTGGAGGCGGACGGCGGGGCGGCGCCGGACAGTGAAGCATTCTCCTTTGACGACTTCGGCGATGCCGGTACGAAGCAGGATGAAGTTGCCGACGAGCCGCTGGAAGAAATTCCTGCCGGGGAAGCACTGCCGCAGGATGCGGAGTTCGTCGATTCCACCGGTGATGAACTGGTCGACACGATCGGTGTCCTTGACGCAAGCCTGGATCAGCCGGACTTCGGCTTCAAGGCCCTTGCCGATGAAGACGGGCAGCAGTCGCCGGAAGACGCCGTGTTTGCCGAAACCGACGGCGATACCGAAAGGGAATCCGAGCCTGCTGCTGCCGACGGCGACACCGAAACCGATGCCGAAACGGAATCCGAGCCTGCTGCCGAAGCTGAAGCTGTCGCCGAAGCAGCCGGTATTGCCGGCGATGCTGCTGACCGTGCGGACCCGGAGCGGGAAACTGCGGCGGCAGAAGCTGAAGATGAAGCCTCAGAAGGCGAACCTGTGCCGGAAGATGCCGGACAGGAGCCGGAAAGCGGTGAGTTTGAGGACCTGGGAACCCTGCCCGACTGGAGCACGGGAGGCCTTGAGGACGTCGACGATGACAGCGACCTCCGTTCCCTGCCGGCCTTTGCCGACGACGCTGCGGACGGAGACAAAAACGGCTCGGCAGACCTGTATCCCCCTGCCGAAACGAGCGGCGTGAGCGACGTGCTTTCGGAAGAGCCTGCTTCTGCGGACGATGACTTCGGCGACCTGGACCTGCCCAGCCTGAACATCTTTGAGGGACAGGAGGCAGTCCCGTCTCCCGACCTGACGCGTTCCTCCCTTGCGGATGATACGGCTGACATGACGGATGCGGCTGCCGGCGGTGACAGTGCTGCCGGTGCTTCTGCCGCCGGCAGTGATGCCTGGGGAGATGACTTTGAGCTGCCGGATCTTGATTTTGACGATGCAGTCAAGGAAGAAGCCGACGTTGATTTTTCCATGCCCGACTTTGACAGTCCGTCTTCCGGCAGCGCGTTCGATGACTTTGACGCAACGCTTTCTTCGACGGCTGACGACTGGCCGTCCCTTGATATGGACAGCACGAAGTCTTCCGGTTCTTCATCTTCTTCCTATATGCCGAGCAATATGTTCGACGACCTGTATGACAAGGAAACGATGGAAGGCAAGTCTTCCGACGGCTACGAGGATGACCGGAATACGACGCGGGTTCCCATGTTCGTCTGCATTGCCTGTGCAATCATCTGCATCCTCTGCCTCTTCTTCCTCTTTGTCATACCGACGCAGTTCAATGTCCTCCGCCGCAGCAACACGCAGGAAATCTCCTTCCATGAACAGCGGGGCTTGCCGGACAGGCCGGAAGGAAAGCTTGCCGTCGGCGGTACCGGGGCTTCCGGGGCAAAGGAAAGCGATGCCGCCGCTGCAGGACAGGACAGCGGACGCGGGCAGAGTTCCGCAGGTGAGCTGATAAAGCCTGCTTCTCCGGCGAGCGTTTCCGCCCCCCTTCCCAAGGTCGAAAGCGTACCTGCGAAGGAGAACGAGATTGTCATTGCCGCCGTGCCTTCCCACGTCGTTCCCGAAACGCCGGTCAGGAACGTGAAGAAGATTCCCGACATCCAGTATACGGTTGTCTGGGGAGACACGCTCTGGGACATCGCGAGCGCGTACTACAAGAATCCGTGGAAATATACGGAACTTGCGGAGTACAACCATCTGAAGAACCCGAATTTCATACAGACAGGCTCAACCCTCCTTATTCCGGCTGAATGATTTGATGCGGAGGCATAAAGCAGTCCTTCTGGCGAGCTTTATTTTTCTCTTCCTTGCGGTAAACGCCAGCTGCGTCCGCAAAAAGCAGGAGGAGCCGTCTGCCCAGGAAAAATACGGGCGGGGAACCGAGTATTTCATGGGCCTGCGTTCCCTCCAGATGGGGGAGGATGCAAAAGGGCGGCGCCAGCTGCGGACGGCGGCAAAAAGCGAAAACCTGCTGATTGCGCGCAAGGCGAAGGAAGAGCTTGCGAAGTACGAAGACGGCGTTGACACCCGCATCAAGGCGCTGACCGATATTTTTGACGCATACAAGGATGAACCTGCCCTCTTTGCCCTCTGCCATGAGCTGTACGAGAACGGCGAATATGCCAGGCTCATTGCGGTAACCGAAGGCCTGGACCTTGCGTCCTGCCAGAACAGCATTGCCTATTACCGGCTCCGTTCGCTGAACGAAAAGCATGACTCCCGTTTTTCCGCGGAATTCCTTGCCTGGTGTACCGAACGCCCCTTTGAACGCCTCCACTACAGCCTCTATTCCGAACTGCCCGCCGTTCCCAAGGTGGTCAGGATGCTTTCCCTCTTCTACACGCGGAACTACGGCTCTGCCCTCGCGCTGACAAAGGAGTTCCTGGAATCCGGCGGCAGCGGCATGACCGCACAGATTGCGAGCTGCATCGGAAAATGCTTCCTGTACGGTTCGGCAGAGTCTGCGGTCAATGCGGCCTATCTGGCGGACTATGCCCCGAAGCTTCCGCCGGACTGCCAGTTCTACTTTTATTTCTATGCAGCCCGCCTGTACGACCGTGCGGCGGGTAAGCCCGGTACGGCGGGAAAGGCTGCTGCGGGCAAGGCTGCACCGCCTGCGTCCGCTACGCAGGAAAAAGCCGCTGAATGCTACAAGGCGGCCCTTGCGACGGCAAGGGACAGGACGGGAAAGACGGACGGCAAGCTCTATGACAATGCCCTCTGGTATTACCTGCTTTCCCTGCTTGAGCTTTCCCCGGAAGCTGCGGTCAGGGCCGTGGAAAAGTACCGGGACAAATGGCATGACCCCTATTACTTCGACGATTTTCTGGACAGCCTTTCCTACCGCCTGCTTTCCGGCCGCTTCTGGAGCCTGTACATCAGGACTGCCGGGCTTTTAAAGGGCTTTGCAAGCCCTGAAAGCTGCGCCAAGTTCTATTATGTGTCTGCCCGCCTGCTGCAGGAAGGCATCTACCGGCCCAAGGACATGGACGCGGACCTTGAGGCCCGCAGCTTCCTGAACGCGGCGCTGGACAGCGGGACGGACCTGTACTACCGCATGCTTGCGTCTGCCCGCCTGGGCGTCGGCCGGACGGAACTGGAAGAGCGGCTCCGCCTGCTGCGGCAGGATGCCCGGTTTGAGCGGAGCGAAGACGCCGAGGAGCTGCTGCTCGGCTATGCGGATTTCGGCTTTCCCGAGCGGATATACGATGAATGGCAGAAGCTGCGGGACGTCATCGGGATGGACACGGTGCGCAAGATTGCAAGCTTCCTGTTCAGCTGCGGCAAGAACCAGGAGGGCTACTACACCCAGTCAATCCGCATCGCCGCACGCAAGCTCAACAACAGTGAATCCTCCCTGTCCGGTCTGGACGACAGCCTCTTTACCCTCTCCTTTCCCCGGGGCTTTGCGGACACTGTGAGCGGCTGCTGTCAGGAATTCAAGGTTGACGAGCAGCTGATGTATGCACTCATACGGAGCGAGAGCTTCTTTGATCCGACCGTCATCAGTTCCGCCGGGGCCATCGGACTGACGCAGCTGATGGAACTGACTGCCGGTGACGTGGCGAAAAAGCTCAAGCTTTCCAAGTACGATCTGACCGACAGCGGAACGAACGTGCGCTTCGGGACCTATTACCTTTCCGAAATGATACGCCGCCTGGACAATTCCCAGATACATGCGGTCTTTGCCTACAATGCGGGCATAACGCGGGTGCGGAACTGGGTTCTGGCGTCCCGCGATGCCTACAGGGAAAAGGGGTCGGAAGAAGGCCTGCCGGCTGACCTCTTCCTGGAGATGCTGCCGATTACGGAAACCCGTGAGTACGGCCGCAAGGTCGTCTCGGCGGCAACGATGTACGGCCTGCTCTACTACGAGCTGGGGCCGGATGAAGTCATTGCCCGGATCATGGGTTGAAACTGACGGCGGCCGGGTGCATCCGGCAGGGAGGGAACCCGGCGGCAGGGAGTGCGTCCCGGACCCGGCAATTCGGTTTCGGCGTTCCGGTTCCGGCGGTCAGGGGCATCCTGAGCCTGCGGCCCGAAACCCCTCTTTTTGCCTTGCCAGAATGCCGATTTTATACTAGAATGAAAAGTATATTCAAAGAAGTGTAAGTAAATTTACAGAGAGGAGAGTACACTTTTTATGGAAAACAAGACTGTGATTGAGCCGCCGCCAGCGGTGGTCAACATCCTGAACAGCATGATGCAGATTTTTCCGTTCCTCTGCACGCTGTTCCTGTGCAAATACTACGGGCTTTTCACCTTCGGCGAATACTTCAAAATCTTCTTCAGCATCTATACGATTCCGGTCATCATCCTGAACCTGCTTGCCGTCTACCTGCCGAACAAGCTCGTCTATCCCAAGCTCATGGCATTTGACGGGACGGAAAGTGCTGTGGACAGCTGCAACACCCTTGCGAACAAGTATTCTTCCATTAATATCGGATTTACGATAGCATTCGTCATCCTGTACCCCGTCACCATGGGACTTGCCGCACGGAGTCTGCCGGACTTTCATCCTGCACCGTTTATCATGACCTACATCGGCTGCGGTTTCCTGGGTGCGGTATTCCTGTACATCCTCTGGCTGGAAAACTACGAGGAATGGCTCCAGTTCCTGCCCCTCCATGAGGGAAACATGGGGCTTTCCATTGTCGCCCGCTATGTGGCAGTCCTGACCGTTCTGATGAGCGGCATCTTCTGCCTGACTGCAGGGCCTGCCTTTGCAGGGAAGTTTGCGGGAGTTCCCGTCAGGCGTTTTGTCATGACGTCGACCCTCCCCCTCATGCTGGCGGGTGTCGTGCTTGTCCTGCTCGGCATGCTCACCATGACCAGCGGCATCAAGAAGCGTCTGGACCGGATTACCTCCTTTGCGGGCACCATTTCCCAGGGAGACTATACGGGAAAGGATCTGGCAATCGTCAGCCGTGACGAGTTCGGTGTCCTCACCGGCCGCCTGAACCGCTTTCACAAGGCGACCCGCGATATCCTCAAGGGCATCAAGGGCAACATTGACAACACGAACAAGGTCGCCGTGGAGCTTGAAAGCAACATGACCGAGACGACCGCGACGATACAGCAGATTATCGGTAACATCGGTACCATCAGGACGCAGATGGAAGGTCAGACCTCCGGTATCAATGATGCAACCATAGCGGCCAGTGAGATTATGGAAAACATCAAGACGCTCAACCTGAGCGTCGACGAACAGACTGCGAGCGTTGAAGAGAGTTCTGCCGCCGTCCGCGAGATGGTCGCCAACATCCAGAGCGTGACGAACATCCTCGAAAAGAACGGCGTGCAGGTTGACCTGCTGGCAAAGGCTTCCGACGAAGGGCAGAAAGGCGTCGTCAATGCGGTCAACATGTCACGGAAGATTCTGGAAGAGTCTGCCGGCGTTCAGGAGGCAAGCTCCGTCATCCAGAACATTGCAGACCAGACGAACCTGCTCGCCATGAATGCCGCCATCGAAGCTGCCCATGCGGGAGAGTCCGGCAAGGGATTTGCCGTCGTTGCCGATGAAATCCGCAAGCTCGCAGAGCAGTCCAATACGCAGGGCCGCAAGATCAGCGAAAGCCTGTCCAGCCTGACTGAAGTCATCCGCGGCGTTGCGGAGACGACCGGCCAGCTGCAGACCCAGTTCGGCAAGATATATGAGCTGACCCAGGCTGTCCAGCAGCAGGAAGAGGTCGTCATGAATGCGATGAAGGAACAGAACGAGGGGTCTACCCAGATTCTGGATGCGATGAAGAACATCGATAATTCGACGATCAGCGTCAAGCAGGGTGCTTCCGAGATGCTGGGCGGCGGCAAGAAGATTACTGCGGAGATGGGAAAGATAAGCGCTACCGGAGAGTCCATCATGAACTTAATGGAGGAAATTTCCAGCGGTGCAACGCAGATAACGGAAGCTACGGCCAACGTTACGAAAACTTCGGAAGAAAACAACGAGGCTGCAAAGCAGCTTGACGGTGTCATCCGCAGGTTCAAGCTCTAGGCAGCATGCCCTGCGGTGTAACCAGAGTGCCCGCAGGGAAGTTTTTCTTGTATCCTGTATTGCTTTTATAAGGAGTAAGAAATGAAAAGAAATCGTGTTGTCTATGCTGTTGCAATTGCACTGGCAGCTCTTTCCGTCAGCCTTCCCCTCTTTGCAGCGGAAGAGCAGATTGAGGAGACCGCCGTTGAGAACTCGGAAAAGTCCAACGGGAGCAAGATAAAGGAAGGTGCAAAGGGCATCTTTGACGGCGTTAAGGGAGCCGTCAAGGACGGAACCCGCACGGCGAAGCAGAAGGCAAAGGAAATCACCCAGGAAGCCTACGTGGGCGAGTGGTACTTCGCAAACGGCAGGTATGCCACGATGATAACGTTCGAAAACGACTGGGACTTCAAGATTACCCAGACCAAGAAGAACGGCGAGAATGTCTGGACCGGCACCTACGATGAAGGACCCGAAAAGAAGCAGCTTGTCCTGCACCTGATTTCGGCGAACGGCAAGACATCCTACAAGGACTGGACAATCAGCTATATTGCAGAAAAGAAGGACTACATCATCGTCAGCTGTCCTGACCTGAGCAACGATCCCAACGGCTACAATTTTTCGAATCGCACCCTCTTTACCTACGTTGGAAAATAACGGTAAATACCTGTACATGAATGTGGGGCAGCCGGGATGTGATGTCCCGGCCTGCTCGGGCCTGTATGGGGACTGGGTTCACGCGTGTCTGTATGGGGTCTGTACCGGGGTTGCACGTGCCTGTACGGGCCTGCCCTGGCCTGCGCGCGCCCCCTTGAAAAAAACTTTTAAACCTGCTAGTATACAGATACTTTGAGCCGGCTTGGTGGAATGGTAGACACGAAAGACTCAAAATCTTTTGCCAGCAATGGTGTCTGAGTTCAAGTCTCAGAGCCGGTAAATGCCCCCGCAGTGTGCGGGGGTCTTTTTTTCCGTTTTTTGTTTTTTTCCGGCGGAACAGTGAGTGCCGGGCGGGGCCGTTCCGTACCGGATCCAGCCCCGTGCCGTCCGCTACAGCATGCCCAGTTCTTCTGCAAGTCCGCCTGCCTGCCGGTAGGACAGGGCTGTCTTCATGCTTTCCGCAGTTATGCGTTCCTCACCCTTCATGTCAGCGACCGTACGGGCAAGCTTGATGCAGCTTGCGATGCTGCGGGGCGAAAAGGAAAGGCGGCTGCCTGCCGCTGCCAGCAGGGCCTCCGCTTCATCTTCCAGCGGGCAGTAGCAGGGAATTTCGGAAGGCGTCAGTTTTGCGTTCTTCTTCCCCTGCCGTTTCCGCTGCATCAGCACCGCCCTTGCGATGCCTTCCCGCAGTTCCGCCGTCGTCAGGGGCTTCCGGCCGCCGGAAATTGCCCCGGTCCGCGGACCTCCCTCACTGCCTGCGCTGCCCGTACTGTCCGTACTGCCCGCAATGCTCATATTGTCCGGCCCGCCGGAAATTGCCCCTCCGGCCTGCTTCTGCACCTGCACGCGGATGTCAATCCGGTCCAGCAGCGGGGCAGAGAACTTCTTCCAGTATTGGGAGACGGCGTGTGCGGAACAGAGGCATATCCGGTCATTCGAGCCGAAATTCCCGCAGGGGCAGGGGTTTGTCGCCAGCAGGAGCTGGAAGGAAGCCGGAAACACCGTTGACCTGCCCGCCCGGCTCAGGGTAACGAGCCCGCTTTCCAGCGGAACCCGCAGCATCTGCAGGACGGACGTCTTGAACTCCGCCGCTTCGTCCAGGAAGAGGACCCCGTTGTGGGCGAGGGAAATTTCCCCCGGCGTACAGCGGGGCCCGCCGCCGCACATCCCTTCAATGCTCGCCGTCTGGTGGGGCTGGCGGAAGGGGGCGGTCCGTATGAGGGAGCTGTCGCGGGGAAGCAGGCCTGCCAGTGAGTATATCCGCGTAACCGGCCGTGCTTCTTCCGTACTCAGCAGGGGCAGCAGGGCCGGGAACTTCTGCAGGGCGAGGGTCTTGCCGCAGCCGGGCGGCCCGAAGGCAAGGACATTGTGACCGCCCGCTGCCGCCAGCTGCAGGCCCCGGACAAAGAAGTCCTGCCCCCTGATGTCAGAAAACTCATAGCCCGCTTCCACAGGAGGGAAGAGGACGCCTCCGATGTCCACGCAGGAAGCCGCTGTGCCGGTCCCTGCTGCAGCGCCCGCCCCGTCAGCGGTGTGCCCTGCCGCCCCGCCGGTCCCGGCTGCAGCGCCGGGGCCTGTCGTGCCGCCAGTCGTGCCTCCTGTGCCGCCAGCGGCGTGTCCTGCCGTCCCGCCAGATCCCGTGCCGCCAGCCCCCGCACCACCAGACCCCGCACCGCCAGTCCCCGTGCCCCCGTCCGAACCGGCCGTCTTGCCGTGGAAGCGGGCGGCGTCCGTGAGTGCCGCATAGGCTTCGAGCAGGGAGGACGCCCCGCAGACTTCCATGCCTTCGATTTCCCGCGCCTCGTCCGCATTTTCTTCCGGCACGATGCAGCGGCATATCCCGCCCTCGCGGGCCGTGCTGGCGGCAGCGTGGATGCCCTTTACCGGCCGGACCCGCCCGTTCAGTTCCAGCTCGCCCATGACCAGGAGCTTCCCTTCAAGCAGTCCGTCTCCCTGTCCGTCCGTGCAGTCCTTTTCGCACAGGACGGCGAGGGCAACTGCAAGGTCAAAGCCAGCCCCTTCCTTGCGGAGGTCCGCCGGAGCCAGGCTTATCAGGACCCGCTCGGGCGGGAAATCGAACCCGCAGTTCCGTATTGCGCTCCGCATCCGTTCCCGGGATTCCTTCACGGCCCCGTCGGCGAGCCCCACAATGTCCACCGCCGGGATCCCCCGGCGCAAATCAACCTCAACGCTCACGAGGGAACCCTCGTAGCCGAAGGGTGAGAAACTGTAAATCTGCATGTTTTTCCTCACATTCTGACTCTTCTGACGGTGCTCTTGCGGTTGCCGCAATGCACGCAAAAACAGCACGAAAAGCAGAGCCTTTCATGCTGTCCTTTCATAGCGTTATATTGAGGAAATCTCCTAAGAATGTATAAGAAAATGAAACTTTTTCAGGCGTTTTTTCCGCAGCAGTTCTTGTACTTCTTTCCCGAACCGCAGGGGCAGGGTTCGTTCCGGCCAATCTTGCGGCCTTCACGGACGACGGTGGTCGGACGGACGACGCCTTCGCTGTACAGCCATTCGCCGTCAATCTTCCTGAACCCGCTGATTTCGTGGTGTACGTCGCGGATGCCTTTCTGCGTGTAGGTGCATTCGAACTCGACGATTCCTTCGGTATCATCGGGACCGCCCTTTTCGGTGCGGAGAATCTTGAGTCCGTGCCAGGTGGAGTTTTTGCTCCAGTCTTCCGTCGCCTTGCGGTCAATCTCGGCAATCTTCTCGCCCTTTTCGCAGCTGTTGATGATGAAATCAATCTCCTGCTTTACGTATGCCGTATAGCGTGCCCGCATCAGGGCTTCGGGAGTCTGGGCCTTTACCGTGCCCTTGATGATCGGCTCGCAGCAGTCCGCATATTTTTTCCCGCTTCCGCAGGGGCACACATCCGTCTTTTCTTCACTCATCAGGCAGTCTCCTTGACCTCAAACTTTTCCCGCTCGCTGTCAATCTTGTCAGCGCCGAACTTTTCCCTGCTGGCGACATCCATGAAGTAGAACAGGTCTTCCTTGGAATGGAACACAGCCTTTGCGGTTTCGCTCGTCGGGTTGAAGTTGAAGTCAACCGGCTTCCCGCTCTTTTTATCTTCCGCATAGTAATACATAATTGCCTCGTAAACTGGATAAGATACCGGAAACTCTCAAACTGGCGTTTTTCGAACTTCCCGAGTGCTAGTATAGCACCAGAACAGAGAAAGGTCAAACAGGCCCGCTTCGGTGGGTGTACCGGTCGAACCGGGGGGCGGGCAAGAGTGTACGCCGTCGGTCCAAAGCCCGACAGCCTGCCGAACTTCTGAAAACAGTCTGTCAAACTG
>CAMJZA010000025.1 GCA_946410085.1 uncultured Treponema sp.
TTATCTCGTTATGGACAATGCCCCGTGGCACAAAAAAGCAAAAAGACTTATTCAATATGAAAAATATGGTCTGTTTGACACAATCTTCCGTATAGTGGCTGACCATGAGCTTGTATTACGGATGTACACGCGGGGGGCACGGTTTAAGGCAATAGATACGGTAACGACGAACTTCATGCTTACTGGATTCAGTTCAATGGATCCTATAGCACTTGAACTGGAAGAGCAGAAGGTTTTTCAGCGTTATAAGGATTTGTGTCCCTATAAGGAAGCTGCAGAACGTGAGTTGCAGAGACGATTGCTTTCAGTGAAATACAGCATTGTGATGAAACAAGAGTTTTCAATAGCAGATGATGATTTACACAGTTTGATTGGAGGAAATTCCCTTGCCATTTGGGGAACTGGTGCCTGGGGAAAAAGAATAGCAGAATTCTGTAATCAGGGCACAGTTGCCATTGATTTTTTTGTTGATTCTGATAAACAGAAACAAGGAACAACACTGTTCGGAAAAGATATAAAGGATCCTGCCGTTCTTGAGAAATATGAAGGGATAGTCTTTATAGCTGTAAGAAATCATGATGCTGACATTGCAGAAAAACTTGTGGAACTTGGGAATCAAAGTTTAAGATTGATATTGCTGCAGAGTTTTATTGAAAAATTGACGGGTTGTTATTGCTATAATGAAATCACCTAAATTTTCTTTTTCTTTGAATGATGAAAATAACCTTCTTCGCAGTGCCTTTTCCGGCGATAATTTCAAAGTTATCAACGGTATGGCAAAGAACAAAAAGTGTATCATCTTCTGTTCTGGTAACGGCATCTGGTTTCCCGACACGGACAGCTGTTTCCGCGATACCATTATCAGCCGAGACCGATACGAGTGGAGTACGACCGCTTCCCATATACTGGACTATGTGGAACGGATTATCTTCATACGCGACCTGCACAAATGCTGGTATGCCGGAGGAATCAATGACAGGATAGATTCCATCGATAAACTCGCAGACTTTTTATCCAGGATATGCAAAGACTTCAGGACAGTTGTAACCGGGAACAGTGCAGGCGGATACATTGCAAGTCTGCTAGGGTACAAGCTGCATGTAGATTTTGTGCTGAACTGGAGCGGTCAGTGGAATATTTGGAAACACTGGAATGTTGTTGAAGACTCCTTTTTTGTGAAAAAATATGCTTCTGATGAAGCACGATCTCGGTATTATGATATTGTTCCCCTGCTAAAGGATAACACTGTTCCCGTTTACTATTTTTATCCCATGCACAGTGAACAGGACATCGTTCAGTATGAATGTGCAAAAGTACTGCCTTCGGTATATCCCATAGCACTGGACAGTACACGGCATGGAGCAGGTGTCAGCGGCAAAGGATATTTTACGCTGCTCCTGTCCGAAAACGCTCAGCTGCAGGAATTGTACAGGAACACTGCCGGAAAAACGCTTGCCACGGCGGAACTGGAGACTCTGATAGACACGCTTCCCATGGCAGCACAGTATTACGAATTCGATACACCCTTGACGGGAGCTGATAAAACCAAAATTTACCGGGACATGCTTTTAAAATGGGTCCGCATACAGCAGCACGGGAAAAATCTTTTCCGCACCGGAAAATTTACCGGCCTGACATATTTTGCCGTATATGGGAGGGGGGGGTATCAAAGCTGCTCATAGAAGAGTTGGGTCTGTCACATAAAAACATACGCTGCATAGTGGAAAGCAGTCCTTCTTCCGTAGACTACGAAGGTTATCCCGTCATTAAACCAAGCGGCCTGAATGAATCAGTTGATGCAGTAATCGTTGTTCCTTGCTATGACAAGGCTACAATACGGGCTGCATTGCTTGATGCAGGTTATAAAGGCCTGATATGCGGCCTTGACGAACTGCTGGAACAGGCTGATGCCGGCTAGGTAGGGCTTTACGGAAAAACAGTGTTGTACTACATCTTGCACAGCGTCTGCAATACTCAATGTATTGTTACCGCCATATACGGTGTATCGTTGCCGTAATACGACCAGTACAGCGCTTCTATACTTTCCACGCATACGGCTTGCCGGAAGGCGTTCCATGGGCTTTCCCCTGCCGTATGTTGCCGTTCACTGTAAAACACCGCAGGTGGCAACCGTATGTCGTGAATATACCGCAGGAAGATTGAGAAAATTTGTTTTTTTTGGGGGCAATCACTTTTTGCTCAAACAGGATAAGTATCGTTTTTTCAGTTCACTATTCAGATGCCTGTTCATGTAGCTATTAAACAATTTTATAATTAATGAGGAAATAGATGATTCTAATTTGCGGAGGAGCCGGTTATATAGGTTCCCATGTCAATAAACACCTGAACAGGGAAGGTTATGAGACTGTTGTATTTGACAATCTCATTTATGGACATAAAGAGGCAGTAAAATGGGGCCTTTTTGACAAAGGAGACCTTTCAAATATTTCAGATATTGAAACTGTATTTGATAAATACCCAATACATGCAGTGTTTCACTTTGCTGCCTATGCGTATGTCGGTGAATCCGTAAACGAACCGGAGAAATACTACTATAACAATGTCGTAAATACCTTGAACCTTTTGAAGGTTATGAGAAAACACGGATGCAACAGAATTGTTTTTTCATCGACATGTGCAACATACGGTGAGCCTGAAAAGGTTCCGATCCTGGAAGATATGCCTCAGAATCCGATCAACCCATACGGTTCTACAAAGCTTATGATTGAAAGAGTGTTCAGGGATTACAGCAAGGCATATGGACTAAATTATGTTGTCCTGAGATACTTTAATGCTGCCGGTGCGGATCCGGAGTGTGAACTGGGAGAAAGCCATGTTCCAGAAACGCATCTGATACCACTTGTTCTGGATGCGGCAAGCGGACGGCGGAATAGTATAGAAGTTTTCGGAAGCGATTATGATACGCCCGATGGCAGCTGCATACGGGATTATATTCACGTTGCAGATTTAGCAGAAGCCCATCTGCTTGCACTTCGCTATTTAGAACGTGGTAATCCAAGCGATTTCTTCAATCTTGGTAATGAACAGGGAACCTCTGTCCTTGAAGTAATAGATTCAGTCAGGCGGATTACTGGAAAAGATTTCAGGGTAATGATGGAACCAAGACGTCCCGGTGATCCTGCAGTCCTGGTAGGAAGCAGCAGGAAGGCAAAGAAGGTGTTGGGGTGGAAACCTAAGTATTCAGATATAGATACGATTGTTGCACATGCATGGGAATGGCATGAGCATGCAGAATACTAGACTTTAATAAACTTTTTTTCCACCAGATAACATTAAATTTTATAAGAAAAGCTATGAGGTGATATAATGCCTGCTTCATGTAAACGTATTCTTTATTTCATGGATTCAGGACTGAGTTTCGGAGGAGCTGTAAACACACTGTTACTTCAGGCAATCTGTATGAAAAAGCATGGACATGATGTTTTCGTTTGTTTTTCGTGCATTCCGGGAAGTTCTTTCATCCCTGCCTATCGCAAGATGTGCTCCGAGAACCAGATTCCTCTGTTTTTTCTTCCCTATGAGATAACATCATATACAGAGGGAGTCAATGTCGTTTCATTAATCGATCACTATGATTTACTGAAAAACGTGATACGTTCTATACAGCCCGACATTCTTCATTCGGTTCAGATAAACCCGACCATAGAGCTTGTCGCACGAGAACTTCGAATTCCTCATGTAATGCAGATGTTTCAGGCGTCAGCATCTTTTTTCTCGCTTAAATATATGGATGTCTGGCCAAAATTTATGACCTGCGATTCCTTGTATTGGGCAAAAGTATGGCAGGAAGGGCTTGGACTTGAGGCAACCTGCATCCGGGCAATAGCACAGAATCCATTGTTGCAGAACAGTGTAACAAAGCAGGAAACACGATATATCTGTGTCGGCGTTGTCTATCCACGGAAAAATCAGCTAGAGGTCATAAAAGCATTCTATCTGCTACTCTCACAGGGGATCAAAGCTCGGCTTGACATCTACGGCTATGACAGCGGGCCGTACGCGGAGAAATGTAAAAAATACGTTGTAGCAAACTCTCTGGAATCACGTGTTACGTTTCACGGCTATTGTGAGGATATGCGGGCCGTATACAGGAACAGTGATGCGGTTATTATCGGCAGCACGGTAGAATCCTATCCTAATGTAGTTTCGGAAGCGATGGCGAACAGCGTCATCGTCATTTCAACTCCCGTTGCAGGTATCCCGGAGGTTATCAAAGATTCCTATAACGGATATCTGTCTGACGGCTATTCCGACGAAGATATCGCCGTAAAACTCATACAGTTTGAAAACGACAAGAATCACGGTCATGCAGATCAAATACTCCAGAATGCAAATGAAACCTTTTTGACAGAACATTCAGAAGATGCTGTTTACAAAAAGCTTCTTGCATATCATGAATCTGTTCAGGAAAAATTTTCAAAAGGTCTGGTTGCAATTCCTTCGATTACGATTTCCGACGTAAAAAGCATATTTTCCGATATCCTGAACCTGTATGAAAAGAATTTCAAAAACTTTACCAATACAGCCATGACTGCACGGATGCTCTGGTATTTCCTGCATGTAGCACCGATAATACAAAAGCTTCCTGCAGATGCACAGTTTTATATCTGGGGAGCAGGAAAATACGGTGTATGTGCACTGGAAAATCTAAAAGTATTCTTTTCGTTCATACAATTGACGGCTTTCATTGACAGTAAGAAAGAAGGGGTGTTTGAAGGTTTTCCAATAGAAAAACCGGAAGTCATTCTTGCCGATGAAAGGTCAATAATATTCATTGGTGCGGTAGATGGACAGTGGAATATCATTGATACACTTGAAAAATACGGAAAAATCTGCCACGAAAGCTTTTTCTTTCTTGTACCTCGAGATTGGTAAAATGAAGTTGTCAAGTACAAAAGAAAAAATGCTGCAAAACTACCTGCGGATTAAGGAAGAACATGCATGGATGTAAAAGTCTCTGTCATTTTACCATCATTGAATGTCGGACCATATATTGAGGAATGCCTGAAAAGTGTTTGTAATCAAACATTACGCGATATTGAAATCCTTTGCATTGATGCGTTTTCGACAGATACGACACGGCAAGTCATAAAAAAATACCAGAAAGAAGATGAACGGATTCAATTGATAGACAGTGAAAGGAAAAGTTATGGATTTCAGATGAATCTCGGTATAGAAAAAGCTAAGGGTAAATACATCGGAATTGTTGAAACAGATGATTATATCTGCCCAGATATGTATGCAAGTCTGTTTGATATTGCAGAGAATAAACAATGTGATTATGTCAAGGCTGATTTTGATTTCGTTAATGACTCAAATGGTTACATTGAGTTTACAAGGGATCGTTTATTTCCTGATAATTCTGATATATATGGCACAGTACTTGATCCATCGAAAAATGAATACATTTATCTGCATGATCATAATATTTGGAAAGGTGTTTACTTGAAAAAATTCCTGCTTGACAATTGCATCAGGTTCAATGAATCGCTAGGCGCTGCCTACCAAGATATCGGATTTGCAATGCAGGTATTCTCATCAGCAAGAAGCGCATATTATTCCGATAAATCATTTTATCGTTACAGAATAGGCAGGGCGGATTCTTCTGTAAAATCACCTAAGACCCTAATGTTTATCTGGCAAGAATTACAATTCCTGATGAATAGATCTAACTGGCCGAATCAATTTAACGTATGTGCTGTTTTCAGCAGGTTTGCATTAGCGTTTACAGATGAATTGCGACGCATTCTTGTTAATTGTGGTATAAGTATAGAAGACAAAAATATCAGACCCTATTTTGATTTAATCTGTAGCAAATACAAAGAATTCATGCAACAGGGTATCTGGCCAAATGACGATACGAACCCTGGTACAAAAGAAACAATGCTTCTTGTACTGCAAGATATAGATGCTTTTATAAAAAACGAACAAATTGCCTATACAAAGCAACAGGCCATATTCGCAGAACAGAAGACAAAGAGGGAGCAGTTTTATAGTTCCGTTGATTCCCTGAAAGTGAAGAACATCATTATATTCGGTGCCGGTGCTTACGGCAGATCCTGCTACAGGGATTTATATGCCAAAAACATATCAGTTGCTGCATTCCTCGACAACAATGAAAAGCTGAAGGGGACATTGCTTCATGGTATACAAGTAATTGTACCTGCAGACCTTGCACTGTTTCAGAAAGAAATCGGTGATACAGGGTTTATTATTGCAAATAAAAGTCACGCTGAGGAATTGTCTGAACAGCTGATTAAAATGGGAATCCCTGAAAACAAAATCTGTAGATACCGGTAAAAAGATATCTGCTTCAGCTTCATCCGTTTGAGAGACTGCTATAAAAGACGTAACAATAGATTACCAATGAGAGGAAGGTAAAGATGTATGATATCCTGCTATGATGACCTGCTGTCACTGCATGAGAAAAAGCTGTACTTGTACGGGACGGGAAACGTCGCAGGTGAACTGCGGCTTTTCCTTGAAGAAAATTCGATTGATTTCGAAGGATATATCGTTTCAAAATTTGAGAACAGCAGTGCTGAAATTGGCGGAAAACCCGTAAAAAGCCCGGCTGAGCTCAAGAAGCAGGGGAACGGAGCAGCCGTCATCGCTGCGTGCATTCCCCGCTTCAGAAAGGAGATTGTCAACAGCCTGCTGGATGCAGATTTCCTGAGGGTCTTCACTCTGAGCGATGCCTTTGCCGGGAGACTGAAGGCACAGGCGGAATGCAGGAAGCTGTTCGGCAAATATTCATCCCGATACCGGCTCTGCGTGCCTGCACATCTTGAAACGGGGCAGTTCATGATAAGGGGGAATGATCCTGCCGACAGCTTCAGGCTCAGGACTGAAACGTCGAGATTCAGGGAACTCATCAGGGATGCCGACGGCCTGCTGTCCGGCAGTACCAGCCTCAGGCAGGAATTCGAGTCCATATGGTCAAAATTCACTGACGTGAAAAGCCTGCCGCGCTCCCCTAGTACCACCAGGACAGACGACTTCTTCAACATCTATTCCATACGCTGCCATGTTGACAAGCCTATTCCGGACGGTGCAGTTCCGTTCTATGCGCAGGAACTGCAGGCAGGGGCGGCAATCGCACCGGCAAGAATCTGCAGCCTGACGGATGATACGGGAGAAAACATTTCCGAAAGGAACAGGGATTTTTCAGAAGCCTCCGCGATATACTGGGCATGGAAGAATGGTTCCGGCAAGCTGTATACCGGCTGCATGCACTACCGTCGGCATCTTGATTTATCTGAAAGCGACCTCGCTGCCGTCCTTGAAAATGACATAGATCTGGTGAATACCATTCCCTGCATCCTGTATCCCGGAATCCGGCAATTCTTCCTGCAGAACTTCCTGTACACCAGGGACTGGCTGCTGATGACGGAAGGCATTGAATCCCTGCACCCCGAATACCTCCATACAGCAGCGTTCCTGTCGGAGGGACATTATTATCTTGCAAACAACATAATGATCATGAAGTCGGAATGGTTCAGGAGGATGTGTTCCTTTGTCTTCGACATACTGCTTTATATTGATGATTATTATAAAGCTCACGGGTTCGTCCGGCAGGACAGGTATGCAGGATATATCTTTGAAGTCCTGTATTCGGTATTTGTCCTCCACCATGCAAAAGAAATGAAAATGGCATTCACGGATATGAATGCCAGGGTATTCTGCTAGGAGGGGTAATGACTGCAGAAACAGCCGGTGGACTTGCGACGGGAATCATCGCATGGTATGACTTTAAAGCAGGGACGGAAGCCCTTGTCATAGCAGGGGATTCCGTTCTGTCAGACCATCTTGCCGGACGCGGCATAAAAACCAGAAGTCTTTCGATTGCAGAGTCTGCAAGGGATCCTTTCCTCAAAGCAAGCTGCGGCTGCTTTGATTACGTCATTGCCATAGGAATGCTTGAAAAATGCCGAGAGCCGCTGCTGATGCTCAAGCACTGGGGATCACTGCTGAAGGCTGGCGGGCACCTGCTGCTCGGTGCAGAAAACCGGCTGGGAGTCAGATACTTCTGCGGAGAACGGGACCCGGCGACCGGTGAAGTATTTCAGGGAATCGAACATTATCACCATAAGCAGCCGGAGTCCGTAAAGGTCATGAAGCACCGGCTGTATGCAAAATCGGAACTGACGGCATTCCTTGATTCTGCCGGATTCAATTCAAGGTCCTGCTACTCCGTGTTCCCCCGCCTTGAATCCGCACGGTTCATCTATGCAGAGGATTACCTGCCGAATGAAGATGTTTCCATGAGGATTGTTCCGCAGTATGATTCATGCGGGACAGTCATGATAGATGAACAGCATCTGTATACGGACCTCATTGAAAACAGGCTGTTCCATCAGATGGCAAACGCATTTCTGTTCGACTGCTCTTCCGAAACCACATCAGGGATACTTTCTGTTACGGTTTCAGCGGAGCGGGACGAAAGGCTCAGGACGGCAACTGTCATCCGGGCAGGCGGAACCGTTGAAAAAAGAGCCCTTACGGACGCAAGCCTTGAAAACCTCCGAAAGATTGAAGAAAACCTTGCTTATCTGAAGAGCAGGGGCATACAAACCGTTCCTGCAGGACTTTCGGGACATTCCCTGTCCATGCCGTATATCGAGGGGCAGCCGGCAGTCCAGTACCTGAGAGACCTGCTTGCATCTGACAGAGAGAAACTGATTGAGGAAATGGATCACTTCCGGGATCTGATCCTCAAGTCTTCGCCGCGTGTTGAAAAGCCGGAGAATATCATTCCCGGCTATACGGAAGCTGACGGCATAATCCTTGAAAAAGCTTTCGTTGATATGGTTCCGATTAACGCCTTTTATTCCGGAGAAGACTTTGTATTTATTGATCAGGAGTTCTGTTTTGAGAATTATCCTGCAAATGCGATTATCTTCAGGATGGTTGCCTTCCTCTATGACCTGAATTCAGACCGTATGGCACTTCTGCCTCAGGATTTCTTCTTCGATCGGTACGGCATATCTGCAAACATGGCAAAATGGATCGCCATGTCCATTGATTTCGCCAAATCCCTGTGTACGGATGAGAAGCTGCTGCGCTATTCAACGCAGCATACAGTTTCATACAACAGGATAGAAGCAAATAGAAGAAAACTTGATGCACATGTCATCGGTGACTGTTTCTCCGGTATTACCGGGAAGAATGTGTATATATGGGGATGCGGAAATTTTGCATCGAAATTCTATGCTTTCTATAAAAATGATTTTACTATTGCCGGTATAGTCGATTCCTCCAGTGCAAAATGGGGGACCATGTTCCATGACAAACCGGTCAGTCCGCCCCGGATTCTGAATGACTGTGACAGGAAAAATTCAAAAGTCATTATATGCATGAAGGATTTCTGGGAGGTATACCTGCAGCTGCAGGACATGGGTTTTGAGAATATCGGTGTCTATGATGCAAACCGTATATATGACGGACGGCAGGGAGCCGTTTCCTGCCTGCTCAGGCGGGAAGGAAACACGACACGGAAAAAATACCGGGTCGGTTATATTGCCGGAGTCTTTGACCTGTTTCATATCGGGCACCTCAACATGTTCCGCCGGGCAAAGGACCTGTGCGATTATCTGATAGCTGCCGTAGTTACGGACAAGGGCGTCCGTGACGGAAAGAAGCGGGAGCCGTACATTCCGTTCGAAGAACGCATTGAAATGGTCCGTTCCTGCAGGTATGTCGATGAAGCCGTTGAAATTCCCTATGATTATCCGGGAACCGTCGAGGCGTTCCAGAAATACCACTTTGACGTGCAGTTCAGCGGAAGCGACTACGTAAACCACCCATGGTGGCTGGAACAGCAGAAGTGGCTGCGGGAGCACGGTGCCGACCTTGTATTCTTCCCGTACACAGAGCAGACGAGTTCAACAAAGATTAAAGCCCTGATAGAAAAGGGGCTGCTGTAAAAAGGCATTGCTGCGATGGATGACATGAAAGGTCGGTTCCAGTGGAAACTGATAAGCAGATACCGTTCGGAAATTATGGGCACTGCGATGATTCTTGTCCTGCTGTGCCACAGCGATACTTTTTCGTGGGGCAGGCTTCATCCGTATGTACATCAGCTCGCCGCCAACGGAACCTGCGGCGTTGATATATTCCTGTTCGTTTCCGGATTCGGATGCTTTTATTCGATGCTCAGGGACAGCTCAGCATTACATTTTTACCGGAGAAGGTTTGCAAGGGTTTTCCCGGAATATCTTCTCATTTCAGCGATATCCTACGGTATTTTAAATGCGATACAAAAAAACGGATGGAATGATTTCCTCATTCAGCTTTCGTCCATAAGGGCTGCGTTTCTATATACAAGCCCCGACAACAGGGCTTTGTGGTATATGTTCTTTCTTCTTTTCGCCTACCTTTTGTTCCCGGCAGCATTCATTGCCGGGAATTGCGGTAAAAGGATACGTACGGGTTTCTTTATCCTCGGAGTAATCATCTCCTATTCAGCTGATGTTTTCCTCTGTCTGGTATTCCCTGATTTCATGACGGTGTATTCTGTTGATACGTATCTGTCAAGGATTCCGGTTTTTCTACTGGGGATCTATTATGGTTACCGTTCTGAAGAAGGGCGGAATATATCAAAAAAAGCTATTCCAGTTCTATTTGTTCTTTTCATCCTGCTCAGGTTTATAAAGATCAAGCTTATGGGTTCCGGTAATGAAATTCCTGCAGGAATGATACTTGTAAAAATTGCAAATCAATGCCTGGCAGGTTCCGTCATGATTTCAACGGCACTGCTTATGGAAAAGCTTGAGCACCATCAGCTGAAAATAATTCCAGCTGTCCTGCGATGGACCGGCAGGGCAAGCCTTGAGTTGTATCTGCTGCACGGCTTCTGTATAATGATCTGGCATGCACTCGGCCTGAAAAATGCCTGGTACATATATTTTACCGTCATCATTCCCGTTACGGTTCTGATTGCGGAACTCATGATGGTTTCAAAAAGAATGTTGCATAAAGCAGCTGTAAATTCCTGAAAAAGTACCGGCAGGAAAACTCCTGCTGAGGTTTCCCAAAAAGAAGCAGGGATCCACCATGCTCAAAGAAAACACCGTTTATATAAGTATCCTTCCGAGTGACTTCAGCATGGAACTGATTGTCCGGCTGCAGAAGCTGTCCGACGAATACGGCAGGCTGACGGCAGGGGTCGTTTCAGACTACATAAATGCCCGCCTGTGCGGCGGCAGGGAATGCAGCTTTACTGCAGAAGGAGCCCTCAGCTTCCTGAAGCAGCTGAAGTTCATCGAGGATGCGTTCATCCTCGACGACCGGGAGTTCAGTTACCGGGATGTCTATGAACGGATCCATTTCGGCACCTGCTTCTACGGCAGCGAATACGGTTCCCGGTTCATCAGGGACAGGGACTTCTTTGCCGGGCAGGGTGTCCGCTTCCTGCCGTTCCCGCCCGGGAAACCACGCCTGCCCGACGATTCGGCCGACCCCCTGATGCTGTTCCTGAAGGACATCCCGAAGGACCGGAAGCTGATCCTCTGGGGGACGGGGCGCTACTTCGACGCTTTCATGAACCGCTATGCATCCGTCCGTCCCGTGTCCTATGCGGTGGACGCAGACCCGCAGCTTCAGGGGTCCGCCAGGAGGGGCGTCAGGATAAAGGCTCCGGAAGATCTGGAAAGGGAAGATCCCGCCGGATGCGCCGTTGTTTTCTGCGCGAAGGATTTCTCCGCAATGAGGGACAGGCTCAGTGCCGCCGGAGCCTTTGACTTCAGGCCCATGGGATTTTACGGCAGTTCCGCACTTGCCGAACAGATGCAGGAATCCGTCAGGAAGGAAGCGGAATACCTCCGGGAGGCCCATGAGGTCAACATCCTCATGATGAAGGAAGTTGACCGGGTCTGCAGGAAATACGGCATCCCCTATTACGTCATCTGCGGCAGCCTCATCGGCGTCATCCGGCACGGGGGGCTCATTCCCTGGGACGACGACGTCGACGTGGCGTTCACCCGGGAAGGGTTCGAGGCGCTGAAGAAGGCCGCAAAAGCTGAATGGGCGGAGGGGGACTTCACCTTCGTTGACTGCGGCGGGTACGGGAACGGCGCATTCCTTGACTTCCTTCCCAGGCTCGTCTACAACAGGAAGCGCTTTCCCGTAAAGATCTACGACAGGATTGCCGGAAAAGCTTCGCTGGACGTGGACGGGAAGCTGTGCGTCGACTGCTACATTTTCGAGAATGCAGGAGCCGATCCGGCAAGGCACCGCAGGATGGTCAGGGTCATGCAGGCCCTTTACGTGCTGTGCATGGGACACCGGGCGAAGCTGGATCTTGACGAATACGGACGTCTTCCCGGAATGCAGCGCCTTCTGCTCCGCTTCCTGACGAGGGCCGGATCCCTCATCCCGCTCAGGCTGCTGATCGCATGCTACGAGAAGGCCCGGCGTTTTGCCGCAAGGGAAAACAGCGAATGGTATTTCTGTGCGAACCTGTCCATCACGTGCATCGACAGGCGCATAAGGAAGTCCTTCCTCGGAGAGGGGAAGGACATGGACATGGAAGGCCTTGCGGTAAGGGTGCCGTCAGACTGCGGTGCGTTCCTGGAGGCGATGTGCTACCACAACTACATGACCCCGCCCCCCCTGCACCTCAGGAAGCCTTCCCACTATTTCAACTCAGACATCAGCATCTGGTGATTCCGTCCGGCATTCCCCCGTGCCGGAGGGACCTGATGCCCTGACTCCGGAACCGGAGGATAGCATTGATAAGGATACAAGGCGATGTATGATTTCCTGATTGTCGGCGCCGGCCTCTACGGCGCAACGTTCGCATGCCTGGCACACCGTGCCGGAAAGAAATGCCTCGTGATCGAAAGGCGCCCCGTCACCGGGGGGAACATCCGGTGCGACCTGACCGAAGGGATAAACGTCCACACATACGGTGCGCACATCTTCCACACTTCAAATAAGGAAGTCTGGGATTTCGTCAGCGGTTTCGTTCCGTTCAACCGCTATACGAATTCCCCCGTGGCAAATTACCGGGGAAAGCTGTACAACCTGCCGTTCAACATGAACACCTTCTACCGGATGTGGGGCGTCACGACGCCTGAACAGGCAATGGAGAAGATAGAAGCGCAGCGCAGGACTGCCGGAATCCGCGAACCCCGGAACCTCGAGGAGCAGGCCCTTTCGCTCGTGGGGCGCGACATCTATGAGATACTGATAAAGGATTATACGGAGAAGCAGTGGGGGCGGAAGTGCACGGAGCTCCCCCCCTTCATCATAAAGCGGCTTCCCGTGCGCTTTACGTTCGACAACAACTATTTCAACGATGCATACCAGGGAATACCGTCCGGGGGCTACAACAGGCTGATCGGCGGCCTTCTGGACGGGATAGAATGCCGGACCGGCACCGACTTCTTTGATGCGCGCAGTGAATGGGAGCGGGCAGCGGACAGGATCGTCTTCACCGGAAGGATCGACGAGTACTTCGGCTGCCGTTTCGGGAAGCTGGAATACCGCACCGTCCGCTTTGAGACCGAGACACTGAACGTCCGGAACTGGCAGGGGAATGCCGTCATGAACTACACGGGACATGAAGTGCCCTATACGCGCATCATCGAGCACAAGCATTTCGAGCCGGAGAATCCTGCGTATGCGGATCCCGTGACCGTGATATCGCGGGAATATCCTTCGGAGTGGAAGGAGGGGGCCGAGCCGTTCTATCCGGTCAACGATGAAAGGAATGATGCCCTGTACCGGAAGTACCGGGAACTGGCGGAAACGCAGGAAAAGGTGCTTTTCGGCGGCCGCCTTGCGGAATACAGGTACTACGACATGGACGACGTCATTGAAAAGGCCATGCAGGATTTTGCGGAACTGAACGGAGCTTCATCATGAAATCATTCCGCACCTTCACTGAAATCTGCAGGAAGTCCCTGTACATATTCGACCGCAGGCAGAAGCGGCGCCTCATATTCATGATCCTCATCTCCTTCATGGAAGTCGCCTTCGAGCTTGCCGGTGTCGTCTCGGTCTACCCATTCATCGCCCTGATCCTGAACCCGGGCATGATCCGCACGAACGCCGTCCTCCGCTTCCTGTATCAGATATCGGGATGCGGGAGCAACGAGGCATTCTTCGTATTCATCGCCCTGGGAATCATCCTCCTGTACCTGGTGAAGAACGCCTTCAACGCGGCGGCGGGCTACCTCCGCTACGGCTTCGTCTTCAACACGAAGCGGGAGATCGGCGTGCGCCTGATGCGCGGCTACATGAGCGAAAGCTATACCTTCTTCCTGAAGAACAACTCCTCCGTCCTGATGCGGGGCATCGGCGGCGACGTCAGCACCTTCTTCGACATGGTGCTCCAGTGCCTCTACTTCTTCTCGGATGCCCTCATCATCCTCTCCTTCGGCACCGTCCTCTTCTTCATGGACTTCACGCTCTCCCTCACCTGCTTCATCGTCATGTTCCTGTTCGTCGCCGTCTTCGTGCGCTGGAACAAGAGGCGGGCGGCGCACTACGGGAAGAAGACGCAGGAGAGCAGCGGCCGCACGACGCAGTGGCTGCAGCAGGCCTTCGGCGGAATCAAGGAAATAAAGATCCTCCGCCGGGAGGAATACTTCATCCGCAACTTCGAGGAGAACTGCGCCGTTGCAAACAGGATGAACCGGCGCTTCATGTTCATGAACCAGATCCCCCACATCGTGCTGGAATGCTTCTGCACGGCGGCGGTCCTCTCCGTCATCGTCGTCAGGATCATGCAGGGGGCGGACGTGAACGCCTTCGTCCCGAAGATGGCCGTCTTCGCCATGTCCCTGTTCAGGGTCTTCCCCCGCGTGAGCCGCCTGAACCAGAGCCTGAACACGATGATCTTCTCCTACCCCTTCCTCGATACGGTCTATAATGACATCAGGCTCACCGAAGGCCGTACGGCGGAAGTCCGGCATGATCAGGAAGCCGGCAGGAAGGAAGGCCCGCTGACCTTCGGGTCGGAGATCCGGCTCGAGGACGTGCACTACGCCTATCCGGGCACGGACACGGAGGTCCTGTCGGGCATCAGCATGACCGTCAGGAAGGGGCAGGCGGTCGGCCTCGTCGGGACCTCGGGTGCCGGGAAGAGCACCCTCGCAGACGTGCTGCTGGGCATCCTTGAGCCTGACGGAGGGCGCGTCCTGTGCGACGGGAAGGACATATCGCTCCATGCGGCCGAGTGGTCGTCAAGGCTGGGCTACATCCCCCAGTCGATCTTCCTTTCCGACGACACCATACGGAACAACGTGGCGTTCGGCCTCGAGGCCGGCCCGGAGGTTGACGGAAGGGTCTGGGCGGCCCTTGAACAGGCACGGCTTGCGGACTACGTGCGCTCGCTCCCTGAGGGCCTCGACACGATGGTCGGCGAGCGGGGCGTGCGCTTCTCCGGCGGCCAGCGGCAGCGGATCGGCATCGCCCGCGCACTCTACGGCAATCCTGAGATCCTCGTGCTGGACGAGGCGACGAGCGCACTGGACAGTGAGACCGAGCAGGCGGTCATGGACTCCATCGGGCGCCTGCTCGGGCACAAGACCATGATCATCATCGCCCACCGCATCACGACGGTACGGAACTGCGACGTGATCTACCGGGTCGAAGGCGGGAAGGTCGGCAGGACCTCGTATGAAGAGCTTGCCGCCGGCCTGGAGAAGGCATAGCATGGCATGCATCAACACGAATGACCGCTACGTACGGGAATACTGCAGTGAGCACCCGGAGGCTGCGGACGTACTCGGAAGGCTTACGGAACTCAGGGACGGCCGCCTCCGCAGGCTGTACGGGCTTCCCGAAGGGAAGGACGTCAATGCCCTCCTCGGGGAGGCCGAGCCCGGGGGGCGGCTTGAGGGCGTGAAGGCCGTGCAGCTGGACCTCCTGAGGGAGCTGAAGCGCGTCTGCGACGGGAACGGGCTCAGGCTCTTCCTCTTCTACGGCTCCCTGCTCGGTGCGGTGCGATCGGGCGGCATGCTGGACGGGGACGACGACATCGACGTTGCCCTGCTCAGGGAGGACTACGATGCCCTTGTGAAGCTTGCCCCCTCCTTCAGGCCGCCGTACTTCCTCCAGGATAACTACAATGACGGCTGCTTCTGCGGCGGCTACGTGAAGTTCAGGAACACCGGGACGACGGCCGTGCATCCGCAGAACTGGTACGTGGACTGCTGCGAGGGGATCTTCATAGACGTCTTCCCGCTTGACCGCTGCTTCGGCTCGGCGGTACTTGAGCGCAGGAAGCTCAGGCGGATCCGGACGCTGCAGCGCCTCCTGTATGCGGGAAGCTACGGCTTCTTCGCCCGCTTCCTCGGCATGCCCCTCTTAGTCTGGAAGTACTACAAGTACCGGGGAAAGCTCACTCCCCGGGCGAAGCTGCTTGCGGACCTGGATGATGCCTTCCGCTCGCATGACGGGAAGGGCGGTGAGCTTGCGGTCTACGCCCGCTACGGGACTCCGGGGTACCTGCCCCGGGAGGCATTTGGCGGGACCGTCACGGTGTCCTACGAGGGGATGGAGCTTTCCGCCCCGGCAGGCTGGGATGCCGTACTCAGGGAGTCCTACGGGGAGGGCTACCTGAGGCCCGCGGACCGGAGGGAGGGCCTGCACGCCTTCTACCGGGCGGACGTCCCCTACGGGGCGTACAAGGAGCGCTTCTCGCGCCTGTTCACGTCCGTACCCGACCGGAATAAGGTGCTGGTCGCCGTCGGGGACGCAGAGCTGCTCGGCGAGTACCGGAAGCGCTTCCCGGGGGCAGCCTACAGGCCTGCGGCGTTCATGGCCTGCGGGGATGAAGGGGATCCCGGGGAACTCAACCGGCTGAGGGAATACGACCCCGCCTCCACGTTCGTCGTCATCGCTGCATTCGACTTCCTGTCCGCCGAGGATGAGGTCAGGGCACTGGGCTTCAGGGACTATGCGATTTACGTCTATGACAGGAGCTGGCTCTTCCTCCCGGACCTGAAGGCATCACGGAAGAAGTATCTGGAGGAAAAGGGCGGCAGGCAGAAGCGCTGACGCAGCCGTCCTCACCGGCCGACGATGCACTGATCCTCACCGGCCGGCGATGCTCCGGTCCTCCCCTGCACCGAACCGCACAAAATCCAGCCGCCCGGTCTTTGTGTCCACCACGAGGACATCCCACAACTCCTGCGTCACATCTCCCATTCTGCGCGTCCAGGTTGTAGAACCGGGCGCCTTATGTACCTGATCATCCTCAGCCTTTGCACAGCCGACCGCGACAACGGGGAATGACAGGCTTTCCGCGTTTATCTGATCGGCATGGACGTGCCCGTGGATATACGCGAGCAGGTGGCCGCCGTCGCGGATATAGTCCTCCATGACTTGAGCCATCTCAGGCCCGTTACGGATTGCCTTGCTCCAGTAATGCATCTCGGCAAGGAGCGGAACGTGGGAACAGACCAGGACTTTCCAGTCTTTTGGAGTTTCACCGAGAATCTTCCGTACCCACTCCACTTCTTCGGGCGGGAAGCCGTAGCGGTTCTCCTGCCCGACCTGTGTATGGTCAAAGGAATGCAGGACGAGCAGGCGGAACCGATGTCCTGCATAGTCCACCGTATAATAGGGTTCGGTCCGTCCCAGATACAGCTCGCTCTGCTTCCGTACAGCAAAAGGCTCGGGATTTCCCTTAAAGTAATTGGCGTCATGATTTCCGAGAGCCACATAGAGCGGGCAGCCGAGGCTTTCCAAATCCGAAAGGACCCTCCCGGCATACTCCCCGGTTATCGAAGCAGAAGTCATGCCGTCAGTAATGTCCCCAAGGTGTATCATGCCGTCAAAGGGAATGCCTTCGTTCACCTGCCGGATATTGGAGACGGTGTCCTCCCAGCCCCCGTTTATCACAAAGTGGGAATCTGCCATCAGACCGAATACGAGGGTGTCCGGCGTTTTCAGCGATAAAACGGACCGGACAGTACTCTCTATTTCCCCGGCAAAGCATTCCTTCGGGCAGTAGGATTGTTTCCGGCAGAAAAGTGCAATTCCCTCCCGGGCAGCCTGCCTGTCTTCATCGGTAAGGACTGAACCGTCCGCCTTCCGCATGGCAAGGCGGATCCAGCCATGCTTCCTGATTCTCAGAGGCCTGCGCAGCCAGGAACGTTCCCGGATGTTCCCCGTGAACGTCGCCCAGCTTTCTTCTTCGGAATAGCAGTAGGTGTGGATAAAACGGTCATCAATGCTGTCGCTGTAGAAAGGCGCCTGATATACATATCCACCGGAATATCCACCGGCATCCGGTTCAAGGCAGATTTCGTCACCCGGATTAACCTCATAAAAATGAAAATCAGCCATGACGGCTTCCCCGCACGGCTCGTAGAAACCGCTTTTCCCGTTGAACCGGTGACCTAGCTCAAACGAGGGATGCAGGGCTTCCCCCGCAGCCCTGGACTTCTTATGAAACAAAAGAGGAATCCTGAACATCATGACGCAGACGGCACGGGAAGCCTACAGGTATTCTTCAGGGACATTTGTGATGAAGTCCGTGACGCCCTTCTCCTTCAGGAGCTGCAGATCCTGCTTCTCATACGAGGGTTTCTTCGGGAAAAATGATTCCGGCGCCCCCCAGACACGGACAGGCAGGGATATACTGCTTCTGACATCATCGACGTCGAGCATCCGCACGGCAGGATGCAGCGCATCCACCGCATGCGACAAGGCAAAATCAAGGCATGCCTTCTCGGAACCATTCAGTATCCCGGTCTTCACCGAAGAATCCAGTTCCTTCAACAGCAGGATGGAATCAGGATTAAAGGACGAATAGACGATGAAATCCTCCAGGCCGTACGCCTTTACGAGGTCGAGGATTTTCCGTTCCATTCCTTCATAGCGGACCCGACTGTTTTTCAGTTCGATGTTTATAAGCAGCCCGTCAGCTTCGCAGTACGGCTTCACGAGTTCCAGAACCTCGCGCATCAGGGGAATCCGGTCCTTCGCATACCGCTGGAGTCTCAGAAAAGTTCCGGCTTTTATCCGCAGCTTTTTCAATTCCCCAAGGGTGAAATCCCTGACATTTCCGTGACCTTCCGTAGTCCGGTCAACGGTCTCGTCATGGATGACCACCAGCTCTCCGTCCTTCGTCAGCTGGATATCCAGCTCTATCCCGGTCAACCCCCGCAGCCTGCACGCCGCCCCGAAAGCGGCCAGTGTATTTTCCGGAAACCTGCAGCAGCAGCCCCGGTGAGCCCAGATTTTTACCGGCAGTTCCCCTGCCGGGGCGGAATGCACATTCTCCTCACTGGACATTTCACGAGCCATAGGCAATACTCCCCGCATAACAGCAGCTTATTTCAGCATTCATTTTTCTCTCTGTATTTTGGCCGGGTAGCCATGAACCGCTCCATCACGGAAGCCATCGCAATGGACTCCCCCGCCGAAAGCTTGTAATCCCGCCCCTCGTATCCGTTTATCAGATAGACAAAGTCACTCAGCTCATAGCGGAGACCGGAACCGAGGAACCTCGTCGCATACTTCTCGATTTTCGAGGAATCCTCGTAACGGACCTCAAACTCCTTCGTAAGCCACCAGGGAGACGGAGCGAGTATATAGCCGTTCGTTCCCGCAATGACAAGCTGACCTTCCGTCTTCACGCCGACTCCCGTCTTTGCCAGTGCCAGCCCCTTGTCATACCTGAACATGGCCTTTGTATACAGGTCAATCCCGTTGTCCGCAAGAATGCTCGAAAACTGAACATCCAGAAAATCCTTTCCCATCAGCTTTATGATGGGCAGAATGGTATAGGTTCCGTACTCCGTAAAACTGCCGCCGTACATCTCGTCAGTCTTTTCACGGCCGCCGTCCGCAAGAAGGCGCGTAAAGGCAGCTTCGACATCCCTGATTGCACCGATCACGCCGCTCCGGGCAACCCCCAGGAGCTGATTGAAGCCGGGACAGTAGGCGGTCTTCATGGCCTCCAGCAGAACCACTCCATTCTTTTTTGCAAGACCGTACAGTTCCACCGCTTCAGCCTTCGAAAAGGTCAGGGGCTTCTCGCACAGCACGTGCTTACTGCTGTCCAACGCCCTTCTGGCATATCCGTAATGCGTCTCGTGAGGACTGGCAACATAGACGGCATCAACCTCTTTCAGGAATGCGTCAAACTCGGTCCAGAAAGAAGCTATTCCCCATTTTTTTGCGAAGCGCTCGGCACTCCCTTCATGCGGATTATAGACGCTGGTCACTTCCACCCCGCTGACGAAATGAATTTCGCCCATGAAGCGGTTGGCTATCCGTCCCGTTCCGACGATCCCAATCCGGACGAGGGGATGCCCCGCGCCACGGAGGAGGGAAGAACTGATGTTCTGCGTCCGCGGCAGATAGACGACTTCACAGAAATCCTTCAGATAGTCGAACTTACCCACCCAGTCAGATCCGACGGTAAAGATGTCAATCCCGTATTTCTGGATATCCTCTACTTTCTGGCCAAGGTGGTCTTCAACGATAATCTCATCTGCAAAACCGGATTTCTTGACATTCTCTATGCGTTCCGAAAGGGAATCGACGATGTTCAGCTTTCCCCTCGTCTCATCGTACTGCTCTGTCGTGACACCGACGATAAGGTAATCACCCAATGCCTTTGCATTTTTCAGAATATTATAATGTCCCTCATGGAACAAATCGAAGGAACCGTATGTAATAACCTTTTTCATGTATTTTTACCCATCAGAAACACCACCGCCATTCACGCAAAACGCACTGCATCTTTTTATCCCATACTATAATATCAAAAAAACCTTGTGTCAAATGCCCGCCCGGAAAGACTAGCAACGGCAGGCACAGGCATCGCTCCCCCGCCCGGCAAGTTGCACCCGGCTTCCTTTTGTGCCGGATTTGTGATAGACTTACGGCATGAGTGCAGAAACCATACCTTTACGCAAAGACGTTCCCGCCGCTGACAAGTGGGACCTGACGGTTCTTTATACAGACAACGAACAGTGGGAGGCAGACCTCAAGAAACTCCCCGCCCTGACCGAAAAGGTCCTCGCCTTCAAGGGGCACCTGGCCGACAGCCCCGAAACGCTCCTTGCAGCCCTCAGGGCGCAGGAAGCTGCCGACCACGCCACGGAAAAAGTCTACCACTATGCAAGCCTGATGCATGAGGCGGATCAGGGAGACGGCCCGGCGCAGGAGATGGAAAAGCGCGCCATGATGGCCTACACCCAGTACGTCGCCGCCGTCAGCTTCTGGGATCCGGAACTCCTTGCCATCCCTGACGACAAGATCCGCAGCTGGATTCAGGACAAGTCCTTTGACGACTACCGGGTCTATATCCAGAAGGTCCTCCTCATCAAGCCCTACATCCTGAGCGAAAAGGAAGAGCGCATCCTCGCCCTCCAGATGGAAAGCGGCCAGACCGCCTCCAACACCTTCTCCCTCCTGACCGACGTGGACATGAACTTCGGCACGGTGCACGCGGACGGCAAGGACAGGCCCCTCACCCACAGCACCTACAGCGACTTCCTGGAAAATCCCGACCGTTCTGTCAGAAAGGAAGCCTATACCAAGTTCTACGCCGCATTCAATTCCCACGCAAACACCCTCGCCTCCCTCTATGCCGGTTCGGTCGCAGGCGACATCTTCCGCGCACGGGCACGGGGCTACAAGAGCTCGCTCGAAGCCGCCCTCTACAAAGACAAAGTCCCCGTTTCCGTCTACAAGAACCTCATTGCGACCGTCAGCGCAAACCTCGGCCCCCTGCACAAGTACTACTCCCTCCGCAAGCGTGTCCTGGGACTCGACGAGCTCCGCCACTACGACGTCTACGTTCCCCTCGCCCCCAAGCCGGACTCAAAGACCAGCTACGAAGCAGCGGTCGAAATTGTCCGCGGTGCGCTTGCCCCGCTCGGAAGCGAATACACCGACCGGCTCTGCGGCGGCCTCCTCGGCGGCTGGTGCGACCGCTACGAGAACAAGGGCAAGACGAGCGGCGCCTTCTCATCCGGCTGCTACGACGGCTACCCCTTCATCCTGCTCAACTACAAGGAGACCAGCCTGCGCGACGTGTACACGATGGCACACGAAGGCGGCCACTCCATGCACTCCTGGTATTCCGTCCACAACAATCCCTACATGAGCTACGGCTACACGATTTTCGAAGCGGAAACCGCCTCCACCTTCAACGAGGAACTGGTATTCCGCTACCTCCTGAAGAACGCACAGGACGATGCGACAAAGAAATACCTCCTTGCGACACGGGCAGCGGACATCCTCGCAACCCTGCACCGGCAGACGATGTTTGCCGAGTTCGAACTTGCCGCCCACGAAGCGGTGGAAGCAGGACAGCCCCTGAGTACCGACGCACTCCGCTCCATGTACCGCGGCCTGCTCGAAAAATACTTCGGCCCCGAAATGGTCTTTGAAGCGGAAAGCGACCTGGAGGGCCTGCGCATCCCGCACTTCTACAACGCATTCTACGTCTACAAGTATTCGACGGGCATCTCCGCCGCGCTGGCCCTCGCCCGGCGGGTTACCGAAGGCGGAACGGCGGAACGCGAGGACTACTTCAAGTTCCTCAAGTCAGGCGGCTCACGCTACCCGATCGAAAGCCTCCGCGTTGCCGGCGTCGACATGGAAACGAGCGAACCCGTCCAGGCGGCCTGCGACACGTTCAAGTCGCTCGTGGACCAGCTGGACGCCATCCTGTAGGCGGGAAATGGCGGAACTCGGGATGACGGCAGCGCAGGAAAAGAACGGACCGGAAGCGGATACCTGCCAGCAGGCAGCGCCCGCATGCAGGCCGGATGCTTTCAAAGCCGACGATTTCAATACCGACAGCTTCTATGCCGCATTCACGGAAGAGGCCGCCCGGCTGGGACTGGAGGGCCCTGCCCTCCTCCCCCGCCCCCGCGTCACGATCGTACAGGAAACCGACAGCACCAACTCAGAACTGCTGCGCCTGCTCGACGGCGGAAAGCTGCCTGCCGCCGCTAGTGGCGGCGTATCGCCCGGATCATTGCCCGGCTCGGCGCCCTGTCCACGGACCGCCGGGCCCCTGCTCAACGCGGACGGCAGCCGCACGGAGCGGGGGCAGCAGCTCAACCTTACCCTCCTCGCGGCAGCCTCCCAGAGCGCGGGGCGGGGGCGGATCGGCCGCCGCTTCTGGTCGCCGGACGGCAGCGGCATCTACTTCAGCTTCATCTATATCCCCGAAGGGGGCATACGGGACCCGGGCCGCATTACGGCGGCGGCGGCCGTAGGAGTCTGCCGGGCGGCCGACTCCCTCTACGGCATCCGGTCCGGCATCAAGTGGGTCAATGACGTATATGTGGGGGGAAAGAAAGTCTCGGGCATCCTGACCGAAGGCTGGACCGCCCCCTTCCCGGCCACACCGCAGGAGCATCCGCCCGCAGCCCGGACGGAAGCAATCCTACCGCCGCCGGTACAGGCGGCAGTCGTCGGCATCGGCATAAACATCCGGACCGGCGGAAAGCTGCCCCCGGAACTTTCCGCAAAAGCCGGCGGGCTTGCAGATGAAGCAGAGCGCCTCGGCTGCCCCTCAGACAGGGCTTCCGCCGTGACCCGCTCCCGCCTGCTTGCCGCCTGCATGGCCCACATCCTCCGCATCCTTCCCGACGGGGACCGCCGGGGAGAAGACATAGGGCAGGAATACGCCTCCCGTTCCATCCTGACCGGCAGGGAGGTCACGGTCATCCCCCTCATCGGAAGCGAGACACGCCGCTACCGGGCACGCGTCACCGGCATCGGAAGCAGTCTCGGCCTCCTTGTCCGGACGCAGGACGGCCGGCAGCAGGAACTCACGAGCGGTGAAGTCTCCCTGCAGCTGGACCGGCCGGAATAGAAGCCGCAATGCTGCTCTGGATTCTGGCCACGTTTACCGCCTTTTTCGTAAAGGGCCTGTGCGGATTTGCAAATACCCTGGTCTTCACTTCGGTCATGAGCTTCGGCACCGGCAACGCATCCATTTCACCGGTCGAACTCCTGCTCGGCTATCCCACGAATTTGATCCTCGCATGGAAGAACCGGAAGCAGCTGAACCGGCGGATCTGGCTTCCGCTTTCGGCCCTCGTGCTGGCGGGAAGCATACCCGGCGCCCTCCTGCTGAAACACACGGACAGCCGCCTCATAAAAACCGTCTTCGGCATCGCAGTCATACTGATTGCACTCGAAATGCTTTTGAGGAATCATCTCAGGCTGAAAGAATGCAGGCTGCTTCTCCCGGTGATCGGAGTCCTTTCGGGACTGTTGTGCGGCCTCTACGGAATCGGAGCCCTGCTTGCCGCGTATGTCGGCAGGGTTACGGAAACGGGCAGCGGGTTCAAGGCGAACCTCAGCGCCGTCTTCATCGTCGAAAATACAATCAGGCTCTTCGTGTATGCGGCGCTCGGGCTCATTACCCCGGCCTCGCTCATGCGGGCAGCCTCCCTTGCGCCGGTCATGCTCCTCGGCCTTCTGGCAGGCATGAAAAGCGCAGGACTGCTCAGCGACAGAATCGTACGGACAATCGTCATCCTGCTGCTGATCGTCTCGGGGGCCGTCCTCATCGTACAGAATATAGCCTAGCGGCCCCAGGTCATGATGAGGTCGTAGTTGTCCTCGCGCACCTCAAAGTACTGGTTATGCTCACCGCAGGTGGGGCAGAACTCGGGGGCGGCAGGACCGACGACGATGTGGCCGCACACCAGGCATTCCCAGACCTTCATGGAACCCTTCTGTATCTGCGCCTTCGTATCCTCGTCCTTGAGCATTGCCCGGTAGCGTTCCTCATGGCGCTTTTCAATCGCCGCAACCGCACGGAACTTCGCGGCAAGCTCGGGGAAACCCTCTTCTTCCGCCGTCTTGGCAAATCCCACGTACATGTCGGTCCACTCATGATGCTCGCCTTCGGCTGCGGCAGTCAGATTAGAAGTACTGTCACCGATGCCTTCCAGTTCCTTGAACCAGATCTTCGCATGGTTTTCCTCGTTCAGGGCCGTTTTTTCAAAAACCTTGGACAGCTTGTCGTTCCCCTCTTTCTGCGCAACCTGCGCAAAATAGGTATATTTGTTCCGTGCCTGCGATTCTCCGGCAAAGGCCGCCAGCAGGTTCTGCTCGGTTTTCGTTCCTGCATATTTACTCATACAACAACTCCTTACACAGTGTAGTTCCCCTATTATATCCCAGGAATCCCGCCGATACAAGCCTCATTTTGCCGGCCCCCGTTTTCCCCTGTCCACGACAGCCCCTGCAGGATCCGCTTATTTCCACACCGGCTCAATGGATTTTTTGCCCGTCCTGTGCTATCATGGTTCATTATGGAAGGACTCAAACAGTTTCCCATCGGGATGCAGGATTTCGCCCAGATACGCAGGAACGGCTACTACTACGTGGACAAATCGGACCTTGTCTACAAGATGACGCACACGAACCGTTTCTACTTCCTGAGCAGGCCGCGCAGGTTCGGCAAGTCCCTGCTTGTCTCAACGCTCAAGTGCTACTTCGAGGGCAGGAAAGACCTGTTCGAGGGCCTTGCGATGGAACAGCTTGAGGCGGAGTGGAAGCAGTACCCCGTCCTGCACATCAGCTTTGCCATCACTAAGTATACGGACCTTGAGACGCTGGAAATCACGCTGAACAACCTGCTCTCAGAATGGGAGAAGCAGTACGGAATCGCGAACGAGAGCAAGAACGAGTGGGGCAACCGCTTCGCAAGGGTCATCAAAACTGCCTATGAGCAGACCGGAGCGGAGCCGGTCGTCCTCGTTGACGAGTATGACGCTCCCCTGCTGGACAGCATGGATGACCCGGACCTGCAGCTCGCGCTCAAGCAGAAAATGCGCAAGTTCTTCAGCCCCCTCAAGGACCTGGGGGGCATCCTCCGCTTCGTGTTCCTGACGGGGATCACGAAGTTCAGCCAGCTTTCGATATTCAGCGAGCTGAACAACCTGAAAATCTTGACGATGGATGACGATTACGCGTCCATCTGCGGAATCACGAAGGAGGAGCTGCTGTCCCAGATGCAGCCGGAGATACAGGCACTTGCGGACAGGCAGGAAATGAGCTACGAGGATGCGGTTACAGCCCTTGCGAGGAAATACGACGGCTACCACTTCTCGGAACAGTCTCCCGACGTATATAATCCCTTCAGCCTGATAAACTCCCTGTCCGACGGTGAACTTACCAACTACTGGTTCGCAACGGGCACGCCGACGATGCTGACCAGACTCATCGGGAAGTACAGGATAGACCCGGTGACGTTCGACAGGGGCTTCGAGGCAACGCAGGATATGTTCGACGTTCCCGCAGAAACTGCGACGAATCCCGTCCCCCTGCTCTACCAGTCAGGCTACCTGACGATCAAGGGAACCAAGAAGGGCGGACGCTTCATCCTGGGCTATCCGAACGAAGAGGTACGGGACGGCTTCTGCAAGAGCCTGATGCCCTGCTATGCGACGGATGATGTCGTTACGAATGATACCTTCCTGATGAAGTTTTCCGACGCGCTGGAAGACGGAGACCTGGAGCAGGCCCTGACGCTGATGAGAGCCTTCTTCAGTTCCGTCCCCTATAATGCGGAGCGGCAGGACGAGAATCACTACAAGACCCTCTTTTATCTTATTGCCCGCCTGTGCACGCCCTTCGTCGTCAGGACCGAGGAGGCGAGCGCGGCAGGCCGGAGCGACATGGTCATCGAGACCGAGAAGGCGGTCTACGTGTTCGAGTTCAAGCTGGACGGCACGGTTGACGAAGCCCTTGCTCAGATAGACGGCAAGGGCTACCTCATTCCCTACCTGGGCAGGACGGATGCGGACGGCAGAGCCAAGGAGCTGTACAAGGTCGGCGTGAACTTTGACGGGGCCACCCGTACCCTCGGCGGCTGGAAGGTGCGGCAGGGGCAGGCTTATGCCTAAGATGTCCGCACAGGGGCAGAACTGCGAAATACCGTACATTCGATCAGCAACTGATATTCAGCGGTATCGGGGGATAGGGGGAGTCCCGAAGGAGGGCATTAGCCTCCGCAATGTACATCAGCTGCAAAGCCTTGAACAAACGGTCCGCGCAATCGTTCTGGCTGTACGTTTCGCCTTCTTCAAGCGTCACTATAACGATATGGCTCAGCTTCAAAAGCACCAGCTCATTTTTTTCATCGTCATAAATAGTAATAGACAGTTTCAGTTCACACTGGATTTTATTGTTCTCGGGTGATTCGGGCATTATATTATTCCTGTCCATACCAATCTGCATCTTAGGGGCAGGAATGATACTGCGTATGTCTATGCTTTTTTCTTTCAAAATCGTAGTGTTTATCGTCATCTCAATGTCTCCTGCGAAGAAGCCGCCGGAGGAACAATGCAATATGCATCCTCTACGGGCAACAGCATCTCCTTTTTGGCAGTCACCGTCTTGTCTTTCATAAGTCCGAGCAGCTCATAGGTGCCGCCGGAAGAATAAAAAGCCTTTATCTTCTCTGACTCTGTTGCCTTGGCAAAAAAAGCTGCCCCGGCAATCTTATATGCGGTTTCAGGATCAAAATTCGCCATGCCAACATAAGAAAGCCACGGGAAGACTCCCAGCAGGCTTACCAAAGCAGCAGCTGCAGCTGAGGGGGTCTTGGACTGGTTCTTCCATTTTGAAAGGGTCTTTGGAGGCAGATAAAAACTACGCTCAATGTCCGTGAACGAATTTGTTTTTTCCAGGCGTTCCAGCGTTTCGGATACGCTGTTGTTCCTTGCGTCGAGCATCGCTTTTTTTCTCAGTTCGTCCGTATCTTTCCCTGCGTCAAACTTTGCCCCGCAGCAGGAACAAACCCTGACGGGTAAAAAGACTTCGGCCCTGGTTCCCGCATAAACAGCAGTAAACTGTTTGTCCTCCTCTTTCAGCGAGAATTCACTTCCACAAACAGGGCATTTTTTTTCGGTCATTTTATTTCTTCCCCAATAGCTTAATCATCTCTCCGATAGACATCGAATCACCAAAACCACTATGGCTATCATCAGCGTGAATAGACTTTATGAACCATCCTTTTTTTGTTTGCACGATGCAAAATGAAATGTACATGTTTATAAAACCGTGCATAAAACTGTATGCATCGACCAAAGGATGGTTTCTATTTATTCCTTTCCTAAAAGGCTTCGTGTTTATATATTCAAATTCATCTTCTCCCTGCGAAGCAATCTGATTTAGAATCTGAACCTTCGTTTCCTCTTCGGAATCAAAGCTGATATGCATGACATTCACGGCTTCATCCATCGCATCGGAATCAATGTCGATGAGGTCCTTATGGTGCCTGCAATCATCCAGAAACTTCTCAAGTGAATACGCGTTTTCCCTTGTTTCCGCTCCTTGTTCCTGGCTCCTGCTCAACTGCTGACCCCTTCCAATTTCACCCTTAGGGATAATTATTTATCTTTTTTGTTGTTTTGTCAACGTTTTTTCTCCCCTAGGGATAAAAACTATCCTCCAATGCCATGCCAGTCGTTCGCTGACTCCTGTAATTTAACGCGGATCGGAGTCAGGGGGGAGGCAGCAGGGATACGATTACCGTTCCTCAAAAGAAGCAGTATACTAGGCACAGGAGGCATCGTATGAGCGACATTGCATTTAACACGGTTCTGAATGAAGTGGACAGCTTTTCATACAAGCAATGTGTCACGCTTTTGATGCGGATTTCACAGGTATTGCAGAACTGGACTCCCGTTTTGCCGTCGTCAACTCGAACAAGGTCTCCAAGACCGCGCGGATAGAGGCGACCGTCCTGAACTCCCTCCTCCCCATCTCCAAGGCGGACATCTGCAAGATTCTCCCCGACGTGAGCCCGACGACGATAGAGTTCGTGCTGGGCAACATGGTCAGGAACGGAGTGATTACGACCATCGGGCAGGACGGGGAACGAAATACGTCCGCACGTGAGGGACGAGGAATGGGCGGGAAGGATAAAGCCGGTCAATCTACGGCGCGGGGTTTGCGGAGCTGCGGACTAGGCGAACACGGGCCGCTTTTTTTCTTCCGCACACTGGAGCAGGTACAGGTTTATCAGCACCTGATAAGCTGTCCCCGTTTCCGCTGCGAGATCCTTGAAATAGGAAAGCACCCGCTCGTCAAGGTTTAAGGTGACGGACTTCTTGTGCCCTGCATACCAGGGGCGGAAGCCTTTCAGTTCCTCCGCCGTCATTGCGGGACATTCCTCGTCCGGAGTCGGCTCCGCATCCCGTATTATCCGCTTCTCCTCCTCCGTGAGCGGAGGCAGCTTTCTGATGTCATCTAAGGTCATAACCGTTGTAGTACTCACACCGTGTTTTGTCTTGTTCCGTTCATTCTTCGCCTCATCCCATTCGAAGGTCATGCTTTCATTATACATATTGTATACATATCTATCAAGAAAATAAAAACTATTCTCAGCATGAAATCGTCACAAGATAGACGGTCGTGGTGCAGCAAGGCTAACATCATCCCTGCAAATATATCTCGAATTTGAAATGTCAGCACCTGATAAGCTGTCCCCGTTTTTTCCCTTATGGAGAAAAACATCCCCCCAATATCATGTCAACCGTTTGCACTCAGGCAGTCACTACGCCGTTTCTCCGTAATAACTGAATCAAACCTTGAAAATTTCGGCGACAGGCTCGGGGCAGGCTCTCATCCATTGAAAAAGAGACTGTTATATTAACTGTCTTATCTCCTCTAAAGAGTTTACCTCACATTCCTGCATTTCAAACTTATCTTGACTTTTTCTTACCCCAACATACGGGATGCCTTTTCTATTACAAATATCTATAATCCGTTCGCACTGATTGATATCCATACGGTTCCCCAAAAAGACTTTCGTTATTGGGAAAAACTTAATGTTATAATCATTGCAATGATTCCCTAACGGAAGTAATAATCTCCATTCGTTCTGGAAAACCCAATCAATACTTTTTCGTAAGGCACCATGAAAATAGATATTCCATAAGTCTTTCATCGAACTGTTCTTACCACGCATAGCAACAAGTGAAGCCGTAATGTTACTTCTCTTTTTGCAATAAATCATAGGGAAAAGATTGTATAAAATATCTTTGTATGTATTTTCATTTCGTAAAACCGTATACTCAAGACAAAAACCTTTGTGGCAGTCCGCATACATTCCACCCCACATTAACTGGGAATATGGTGTTGTTGCAAAGCATGATACTCTGAGTTTATTTTTCAAATCTTTTACAAGATTTAAGTATTCTTTGCTTAAAACTGATTTTACACCTATACCTAAATCGTTTGTCCTCTGCATCTCATGGCTTAAAGATAAACAAAAGAGCTGATTTTCTAATCTTTCAATTTCTGTATCAGCGGATTTCGTAAATATATGTTCATAATTCTCATTAATAAGAAATGAATCATAAATTGCTTTGAGAAAAATATTCCCGATTTCGCTAGTACTTAAGTTTTCATTAATGTTTAATTCGCATCTATGACAATAGTCAATAAGACGAAGCCGTTCGTACTCAACATAATCAACGAAGATGTCTGAATCATATATGTCATCAAAATTACTTGGCGATTGCATGTACACAGTGTTATTCTCTAATGCCTGAATCGAGTAATTTATTAGGCTGTCGTCATCAGTTTTGAAATCTTTATTTGGAAAGTACTTATAAAATTTCTTCGGCATATACATCTGTGCTTGAAGAGAAAACTCATTGAATCCCATTTTCTCAATATCCTGCAATTTTAATAGTGCCCCGTTTACAATACACCCAGTATCAAAAAATATCGAAGCATTATCTTTGAAAATATTAACTAAATCCTCTAACATATTTATCCTCCATATTTTTAATACAGCGCATTTTGTGTAGAAACATGCGGTTGCTTTTTTCCTTCCATCATATTTACATTAACATTCTTGGATGTTATCCCGCCGGCAATGGAATATATGTTATTCTACACCTTGCATGTTTTTTTGCCTCCTCAAGCCTTGGTAAGAAATCATTGTAACTTTCATAGGAATCTAATACCCAAAGAATTTCTAATGGGAATCCCGAAAGGTCGGGAATAGGCGCATATCCGTCTGTGAATATAATAAATCCATCATATTCGGTATGCGATACACAGAACGATAGTGCTGGTTCAAAATCGGTGCCACCCCTACCAACAACAGATATTTCACGGCGAGCCTTTTTTAGTGAAATCGGCATTCCCTTCAATTCGGTATCGAACTGAATTACATCTATTTTTTCTATCCCATATTGAAAAAAACGATTTACAACGGAATAGAATACTGCAAGAGATTTGTCTGAGATAGAACCGCTCACATCCACAGCGACGAGCAGATTTGATTTTAGTTCATATCGGCTTCCCATTGCCGAGAATCCGTAGCGACGGCTTGGACGCATCCGTGTCAAGTGCCGTTTGCTAGAAAGAATCGAAGTACGGTAAAAACTGAGCATTTTGCGATAATTCATGGCAATGTGCATTGCTGCAATTATTTTTTGCCTTAAATCACCTGCAACCGTCCCCCAGCTGTTTGAGTTTTCGGCATTTTCTATAAGCTCATTGATTTTTATTTCTTGCTCATTATCTTCTTTCCATAATGCAGAGGTCTCTGAAACATTCAGATAAGCTGGCAAAGATGTTTTCTTGTAACTTTCTTGTGCATCGTCCCTGCTTTGAGATTCAGGGTTACATCGTTGCGAATAACATCCCATCTGAGCATCATTGTTTGATAGGTTTGTATCATTTGATTGACTGCTATTATTATCTCCTTTTTCTTCCTTATCGCTTTTTTGATGATTAACAGTCTGTCCATTATTGTCAGGCAGAGTTTGTTTGGATTTTTTTTGATCCAAATAAAGAGCGTAATATTCTTCGAAGCAGAAATCCTCTTCAAAATCGCTCTGGTTCATATTTTCAATCGAACCCTCAAAATCCATGTCGTCAGTCAATTGGCTTTCATCATTACTGCTTTCTTTACCTTCGTTGGTGCTATCACAGTTGTTCTCCAGACTACAATTATCGCCCTGGAATTCGGAGGAATCTGACTGAGTTTGCGCATTATCACTAGATTCATTGGTTCCATCGGTCTGACATCTGTTATCATTGCTTTCTTTCGCTTCAGGAGCAACCGGCTGAGATTGCATCCCAGTCTGTGTGTCATTTTCAGTTTTTTCGTTGCCTACTGTTCCACCGCTCCTGCAATTACTATCCAGATTGCTATATCCGTTCTGAGTTTCATATGCATAAGGTTGTGCCTGGTGCTCGGTCTGAGAATCAGGGTTCGTCTGCTCTGTATCGTCAGCATCGCACCTTCCCTTCTGCCCATTGTCAGTTTTAATCCCGTTTTTTCTATCTTGAGATTCAACATTGTCTGACTGTAACTGATGTTCAGTCTGTGTGTTCTCCTCGGGCATACTACTGTTTTCATCTTCAATGCAGTCTGTATGGTCATTTTTCATACTGACATCCGACATGGCGAAATCTTTTTTGAGTTCCTTCAAAATACGCACATAGTATTCTTCAAAGCAAAGCCCTTTTTCGAAATTCCATCGGGTTATACCGTCAAGAGGAATGGTAAAGCTCATGCTGTCACAAATTGTGTAATTGCTTGCGTACGTGAGTATCGTGGGAACAGCAAACAAAGGTTGTCTTTGATAGGGATGTTTTAAGAGGATTCGAATGACCTCAACTCGTAAATACTGCTCTACGTCATTCTTTACAAGAGATGCTATAATCGGTGCAGAAAACTCAATCCGTCCTTTTCCTGTTCGCATGGGAATATGAAGGGAATCGTTTTGAACAAGCCTGTGAGTACAGAATACCGAAAAAAGCAGGGGCTCTGTCAGAAACCACTCTTCAGTGATTTTATTTATAGTTTCAAGACATGACGAGGTTAGCGATTGCATGCTAAATGCTCCTTATGAACCGTTCTATATCATCTAAGAGCGGATCGCATTCTTCAACAATGAATAAAACTGCTTTTTTATAGCTTCCGTCTGAATAAAGCTTTACAAAATGTGCCAACGCCTCCTTTGTGCTGAGTTTTTCGAGAAACACAAAGTATTTTTTCAAGTTTTCGCTCGCAGTTTTTTTCTTTTCATCATTCAAGCTTTCTGCTTGCAGAAATCGGAATATACTTTCATTGACGAATGCAAAATTGGGCAAGTTATATGTTGACAAAGTTTTTGTGACTTCTGAAGCATCACCAAACAAGACATCCTGTGCGATAAGAAGCCTGTTTGCGGAACAGAAGTCAAAGAACCTTGATGCAGCTGCCATACCAACAATGCCAGCAATGATAGTTTTGTAGAAAAAAGCAAGCTCTCCTTTTCCGCTTATGATTTGTGAAACCCGCTCCCATGCACGGCGATCGGGAGTTTTTTTGAGCCCTAGGTCTTCATGCTTAAGCCCCTCACCATCAAGCATATCGGAATTTTGCTTGATAAAATCAATCACCCGGTTATCAAGCTTTTCTTCCTGCGCCCACTGGAGCCATTCGTCTGTTCTGGGACAAAACTCATAGATGTTAAAACGTGACACAAGCGCAGGATCCAAGTCTGTAAGCTGATACTCATCACCATCGTTTACCGCGCTTATGATACGGCTTCCCTGCGGAAGAGATTTTCCTGCAAGCTTCCTATTCAGTGTCAAATCCATAACAGTCTGCAGCACTTCTGGGCGAGCCCGGTTCAGCTCATCTAAAAAGAGTACGATAGGTTTCCCGTCATGTGGCCACCAGTATGGCGGCATGAAATCAGTCTTGCCAGTTTTGTCGTCCTTGTATGGAAGTCCGATTAAATCACCGGGATCGCTCATTTGTCCCAGAAACAGACTAACAACGTTCAATCCTTTTTCTGCAAAATAATACGAAAGAATACGGCTTTTTCCGATGCCATGTTTTCCTGTGAGCATGATATTTTGCTCACTGGGTGTACTCTCAAGTATAAGCCGAAGACCTTTTATGTCGATTCGAATTCCCATTCTTACCCCCTATATATCTTATGCAATCTGCTTGCTTGTTAGGTTTCTTTATCGAAACATATAGGCACATTAGTAATCCTCTCGGACTCTTTCTTTACGGATTGCCATTGTTCCTTAGTGCCCGTATAGTGGATTTCTGAAAGAGATGTGCATTCATAAAAAGCTTCATCTCCGATTTCGCTCACAGTATCAGGTATAACCACAGTCGTAAGAGATGTGCAACCAAAAAATGCACTTTCTCCGATTTTAGTCACGGTATTTGGAATGACCACAGATGCAAGTGATATACAATCACCGAATGCGCCTTCCCCAATTTTGACTACACCGTCTGGAATCTCAATAGATACAAGATGTGAACAACCTTCGAATGCGCCTACACCAATTACAACCACACCTGTATGAATGGTTACGGATTCAAGCAATTCACAGTCAGCAAAAACACCCATTTCGATTTTCCTCACACCTGCTGGAATTTCTATAGACATGAGAGATGTGCAGTTGTTGAATGCACACATTCCAATTTTCTTTACACCTTCTGGAATTTTGATAGATGTGAGAGATGTGCAATCATTGAATGCTTTTTCGCCGATTTTAATCACGGTGTTGGGAATAACCACAGACGTAAGCGATGTGCAACCATCGAACATCCCCTCATCAATTCTGGCAACACCATCTGGAATATTGATGGAAGTGAGCTTTTCACAGTCACTGAAAGCACTGTCTCCAATTTTTGTTACAGAGCTTGGGATGTTGATGGATACAAGAGATGAGCAACCCATGAATGCACCACCTCCAATTTTTGTTACAGAACTGGGGATGTCAACGGATACAAGAGATGAACAATCCATGAATGCACCACCTCCAATTTTTGTTACAGAACTGGGGATGTCAACGGATACAAGAGATGAACAATCCATGAATGCATAATCTCCGATTTTTGTTATGCCATTAGGAATAGCAACTTCAGTAAGCGTGCTTCGACATTTCACAAGAGTATTATCTTTGATGACTAAATCTGCAAGCTCAATGTTTCCATCCGTGCATCTTACTAAATTCACTGCTGAACTGGTATACCAATAGATATCTTTCTGTATGGCTAACCATTGTTCTTTTGTGCCATTGAAATGGATTTCCGTAAGAGATGTACAATCATTAAATGCATAGTCGCCAATTTTAGTTAGATTTTTTGGAAGAATCAGAGATACGAGTGATGTACATGAAGAGAATGCTGCATAAGCAATTTCAGATATATTGTCAGGAATTGTTATAGATGTAACTGATTTGCAGCCATCGAACGCATAGGGCCCTATTTGCGTTACAATATCCGGAATAGAAATATAGATAGGATTACCTCTGTATCCTCGTAGAGTACCGTCTTTTCCAATATGTAGGAAACTGCGAATTGTACCTTTCAAGCCAAGCTTTGCAGCATACTCTCGTAGCTGTGATGCAGTCACACCGGAAGTAGCGAAATTTAGAAGATTTTGAAGAGGGTCCTTCCATATTTTTACTTTAGAATCCAAGAGACGTAAATCCATACTGCCATCTGAGGCAGAAATAGAAATATGTTCCTTATTGTCTTCTTTTTTCACAACAGCCTTTGCCTCTGCGTATTTCTCGCAAAGACTTTCCGCTACTACGCTCGCCGTGATAGAGAATGTATTTTCGAGCCTTGCTTTTTTTGCCACTGCAAGCGGATTTTTCATATTTCTTCCCTCAGCAATAATCGTTTAGACAGTTCAAGTGCTACTGATTTTACCATAAACAACTTTTCCGTATGCTATATTATAGCTCACAAGTTCCTTTTTTGATAGATTTATTCCATAATCGATGTACTAACCGCTGGCATTCAATGGAATCGGGGGATACGGGGATTCCCGAAGGAGAGAGTTTGCATCCGCTATATACTGGGCTGCAGGGGCTTGAATAAACGATCCTCACAATTAATTCCTTTTCATTTCGTCCATAAGGATAATTCTCTTGCGTTTTCCTTGATTTGTCAACAAAATTTCTCCTTTGAAAAGCATCCTCCCAATGCAATGTCTTCCGTTTGCTGACTCCTGTAATTTAACGAATGCATTATTTTCGTTGATGCTTGAAATGCGCGGCATAGTGCATGCTCCTTTTTTACGCTCCCGTCATTCCCGCTGCGCGCCGCAGGAACAGAGAAGCGTACGTGTGTGTGATTTCAGAACTGAGTTCTGAGCAGGTCAACGACCATGCCGGAAAGATAGCAGAAAAAAAGTGCGTCCGATGTAGTATTTTGTCACAAATGCGGGGCACGTGCGCATAGTCTATGGGGCCTATGCGCATAGACTACGGGGCCTGTGCGCATAGACTATGGGGCACGTGCACATAGATTACGGGGCCTGTGCGCATAGTCTATGGGGCCTGTGCACATAGTCTATGGGGCCTGTGCGCATAAGCAGGGCGGCGCTCTGCGCAGAGACTCGTGCGGGCATGCTGCAGGCTGTAGCTGTCGTTACCATGCCCGCTGTGCCTCCAGTACCTGAATAGCCCCGACCAACAGGCCGGTATACTGGACAATCTTTTCTACCGGTAGTCCGTCAGCCAGCATGCTGCGGCAACATTATGCTTTCCTCCGATGTTGATGACTTTTTTGTACAGTTCGAGATGAAAAACATGGAAATTTCAATACGAATCCCGCAGTGCTTTTAGCTGCAGGGCTATCTCGTAGCTGTCACTCGTAACACCGGATGCATACCTGTTTACGGAGAGCCTGCCGTAGCTATTCCCGTACCTGTCCATAATCCAAGGAGCATCACTCGCATATTTATTAAACGGACTGTAGCTCGAATAGTCGGATCCGTAATTACCGTATTTGTTCATTATAGAATTCGTACTGTATGGAGAACCGTAGTTTCCATATTCGTTGTATACGGAATTCGTAGAATACTCGTTCTCGAACGTTCCCAGAAACGTCCCGTCAACAGCCACAATCCGTAGCTGACTGAGCGGAACGGCAAAACTTGTTCCTGCAAGGCAGGCGAGAAACAACACGAACACAAACAATTTCTTCATGTTCTTCATCAGTGAAACCTCCTGATATTTTCTGATTCATTCAAAGCGGCTGCCGTATGCATCCTGTCATCCAGTAACCTGCTGAATCGGCGCCTGTACGGCGTTGATTCGCCCGTGCATCCGCGGGGCATCCCTGCCCCGCGGATGGAAAAGCACTCTTACTGAGTAATTCTGTAGAATCTCAATCCCATTACATATGAAGCCTGGTTTTCATAATTATAACTGTGTGTGCCTGTCTGAGACCGAGCGTGTATCCCTTCCACCGCCAATTGAACTTCCTCAGTACTTGCATCGCTTATCGTAAATGTGTAGTAAGCTAAGCTGAAAAAGTTATAGGTTCCGCCCGTATAGCTTCCTGAAATACTTTGTTCCTGAAAACCAAAGCAAACCTTGTATCCGTCACCCGTCCTGCTGACCGTATACGGTCCGGAAAAATAGGGAGCCGGTGAATTCGCATACAGCCCTAACGGGGTAACAGCTCCGTTCTCGAACCTGAAACCGGCCCCAGTTTCATTTGCATTTATTGACCATCCCGTTCCATTAAACGGATCACCCGCACTGCCGGGCGCAATACCGCTGCCGGTCGCAGCTGCGGCACTGTCTGAGCTGACGGCAGCGCCGGCGGTATAGAGTACCTTTGTTCCGTTACTGCCGGTGCCCCGTATGGAAATAAGTTCCCTGGTTATGAGAACCGAATAGCTGTAGCTGTGGCTCACACCGTTGAACGTCACGGTAAAGCAGCCTTCTATCTTCAGTTCGACATTTGGTGCCGCTGCCAGTGAAACGCTGCCATTCGGCGTACCGTAGCTTCCCGTCAGATTCGGCGCCACGCCGTTCGAGAGCGTGATTGTTCCGCCGGTAGAATTCCCGGTGAGCGTGCAGGTCCGGTACTGGCCGCCGTTTACGTTGAAGTAACCTCCGGCACTGTCGTAGCTGGTGTAGGTCGCCGTCGTCGAAGCTGCGGATCCGCTTCCGCCGCCGGAACTGCCGGACGACGGCGTGTATACGGCACCGCCCCCTCCTCCTCCGCCGCCTGCATGACGGCACGAAGCAAGCAGTACGGCCGCAGACAGCACCGCGGCAGCCATGCATGCACCATAATTCCTCAGTTTTCTCATACTCTGTTCCTCCGTTCGTCTTGTTTTCCCATGCCTCCGCTTGCAGCGGCAGGCACTGCAGTTTACCGGTCTCAGCGCCTGCACAGGCTCATCCAGTAGACGGTCTCACCGAGCTTGTTGTACTGTGGATTGTATTTCGGCCATCCCCAGTAGTCGCTCATCTTGTAGTTCCTCCGGTCGTACTTTGCCTGCGGTTCAATGTACAGCCACTTGCCGGTATCAGAAAGCTTGACGCGCACGAACAGGTGGTTCATTTTTGCAAAGACGGTCTTCTGGTAGTTGCGGACTATCTGGCAGTGGTTCGGTGGCATGTCCTTGTCCCACTCCTCCTTGAACGTCAATGTGTAGTCAATGCAGTTGACCAGTCCGTCAACATCCCTGTCGTGCACGTGCCTGTGCGTACTGCGGAGCTTGTCGCGGATTATGCCGTCGTTCACGTAGTAGTCATGGTGAACATACACAGGCTCGGCACTTGCCTTTATCACCGCTCCAAAGCAGAATATGGTCCCCGCAATGAAAAAGACGAGGAGGAACCTGAACGTGTTCGTTACTCTGCGGTAAGAACGCTCAACATCCCACTTGTTTGCAAAGTTTATTTTTGCAAGCCTCTGGACTTCCAGTTTGTCCCATTTGTCAAGGTCTTTTGAGCATTCCTGTATGCTCTGCCATACAGAGCAGCCCTGACACTGGCTTTTCCTGCACTTGTGCGTTTTAATGTTCATTGCACAGCGCACGGACTCGTCAACGAGTGAATACATATTCATATACACCTCCAGCCTATTCGAAAAGCACAGACAATATTGAAAGAGCAATGACAAAGCAAATCGTGCCGGCAATCTCAAGAATGTCAATCGTAAAAGAATCCATAAATACCTCCATGCCCGTTTCCGGGCTTTTTTTTTCGCATCGGCAGGAAACTCCCGCCGTTCCCTTGACCGGTCCCAAAGTCCGCAGCAGCAAAGCTGCGGAAACTTTTGGAACTGTCCCGTCTTCGTTTACAAGCCTAGCATGACCGGCCGTGAAAAAGGTCGCCTTTAAAGCGACTTTTTTCAGACCATCAGGCGGGCGGCCCGTCGGGAGGGAGCGTGTAGCCCGCGCACTGCAGCAGGTCTTCGCGCTCGTTCCGCGTCAGGTCCAGCCCCAGCGCAAGCAGGATGACCGTGTTTTTCCGGGGTCTGAAGTCCTCGTTCCGGTTGTTGAGGATTTTGGAAAAACGCTGCTTGGTCAGCCCCGCCGCCTTGTAGATGTCGGAATGCTTCCCCTTGGGGTTCCGCTCCATGTACCTGCGCAGGTACCATTCGAACCTGTCGCGGAAGGGCTGGTGCAGAACCGGAATCTCGTCCGCCCTGCCCTGGCCCGTGTCTGTCGTTTGTTCCATCCGTCACCTCCTGTATCGTGATTGTGCATGATGGCAGTCTAGCGCAGGGGGCCTGCCGGATGGTCGCCTTTATAGCGACTTTTGCGCCCGCATAGGGCGCTTCCGCAACAAGTCTCCTTTAAGGCGACCCGGGGGGCTTCCAAGGCTGCTATGATGGCGGTATAGTATGGAAGAAGCTTACGGGAGGACAGTGACAAAGCTATGGCGGAACTGATTGCGACGATTGACATGCGGGAAAAGACGGGGACAGGGCGGATCGTTGAGAAACGCCTTGTACTATCGATAGATGGCAAAAAATACCGATTTTTCATGACCAATGACTACGAGGCCATCTGCACGGATTTGGAGTCCATAAACTGCCGCCCTCCCCTTGCCAGCGACATGAGGCCGGATTCAACTGTTGCCAAGAAAGTGAGTGATAAAATGAAGGAACTAGGGGCAACATGGGCCTTGACGGTATGCGGGATAGATACCCTGTATTATTATGATAAGCTGACTGACTCTTTTTTCTCCGTTCCATTTTTTGAAATCCCCTCAGACAAGGAAACTGTGAAATACCCCCTCTGTTTCGTACTCGTTGCTGCCGACAAAGGGGAAGAGCTTGCAGAACTTATCAAAAAAGGGTGCGATGTGAACACCAAGAACGAGAACGGAGAAAGCTTGCTCATGCATGCCGTATTTTTCAATGCCTGCTCTTCGATTCGTGTTCTTATCAAACTAGGCGCAGATGTGAATGCGACAAACAAAGAAGGTTCGACCGCTCTTGGAATTGCAGCCTTGATGAACAGGCTGGAAGCTGCAAGAATCCTGGCGTCCGTACCGGGGATAAACCTTGAGGTGAAGGACAATATTGGTGGTGCCGCATTAAGAAGCGCCGTTTTTTATGATTCTATTGATATGTGTTTATTGCTTGCGAATGCCGGTGCAGATTTGAATGCGAGGGACCTCTATGGGAACACGCCGCTCTTGTGGGCGGCAAACAACAAGTCAGAAAAAGCTGCAGAATTTTTGATACGTTCCGGCGTTGACTTGAATGCTGAAAACCACAAGGGGCTTACCCCACTTATCGTTGCGTCTGGGCACGGAAACACAGCCATCGTCTCTATGCTTCTGGATGCGGGAGCTGACGTGCGGCACAAGGACAAGGAGGACTATACCGCTTTCCTCAGGGCTGTGAAGAACAACGCGACGGATGTGATATCCCTTTTCATAGAGAAAAAACAGGTTTCCAAAGAGCAGCTGGAAACTGCACTCGTTCAGGGGGCCGTACGGGGCATAGCTGAAAGCACGGATTTGTTGATACGAATGTCTGATGACTCCGGAAAGGCAGCGTTCAACGCGCTTTTAGGGGCATGTATGAAGGATAGGGCTGACATAGCGCGCATCTGCATGAAATACCCATGCAATGTAAACGACACTAGCAATGGCTTTACCCCTTTAATGATGGTCTGCTTCTTCCGTTCTGTGAAAGTAGCGGAAATTATACTCGACAACGGGGCAGACGCGAATGTTGCCACAGTTAAGAGGTTCACCCCGCTCATGATGTCCAGCTTCTATGGAGCTTCGAAAATAACAAAGCTGCTCCTTTCTCACGGCGCAGACGTAAACGCGGCGGACGATGAAGGTATGACCGCCCTGATGTATGCAGCCATGAGAGAGAATGCGGACATAATCTATATCCTGCTTTCGAATGGTGCGGACAAGACCATGAAAAGCATGGAGGGGAAAACTTTCGAAGATTACGCAGGGGAATTCGACCAAAAAAACTTTGAAAAAATGCTCAAGGAAAGGGAAAATGCCCGAAGCTCTGGTAAAGATGCTGCCGCACCCGCCGGTCACAAGTCCTTCGGCGAAACGTTCGACTTTTACATGAAGAAATACTTTGAGCGATTCCCGGACAAGAAGAACCCGGACATCTACAAGGCGGCAGGGCTGGACAAGCGGCGTTTCTCCAAGATGCTCAGCAGCAGAAATGACCCGGACTACCGCCCCAGGAAGGAGACCGTCACCGCCCTCGCGCTGGGGCTCAGGCTGTCCCTGGCCGAAAGCGAGGATCTCCTGCAGAGCGCGGGCTGCATCCTCTCGCCCAGGGACAAGGCAGACATGAAGATACAGTCCTTCTTCGCTGCGGGGAATTACAACATCTTTGACCTGAACAACAGCATTTACGAGAGCACCGGCAGGCTCTTCTTCAAGTCCATGACGGAGGAGGAGGACTAGCGGGGCGGAACCTACGGATTGGCAGAAAGGGCCTGGATGTCCTGCACCGTCAGGCCGGAGATGTCGGAGATTTCTTCCATGCCGTACTTCCCGGAAGCCAGCATACGCCGGGCAGTCGCTATCTCCCTCGTCAAGTCAGATTCAGCCTTGTTGTTCTTCACGAACGCAAGGAATGCCTTTTATCACGGGGGCGTGGCATTGTGCAAGCATCCGGATGATGGAGCCCTTGCCCCTCATAAGCCCTGGCACGCGCTACAAGCCCGCTATCTCATCAGGGGAAAGGCCCGTCGCTTTGGCAATCTGAGCGGCAGGTATTCCTTCCTCAAGCAGGTTCCGTGCTATAGACTTGGCTTTCGCTGCCGCCCCTCTTTTCTCGCCGCGCTTCTCGGCTGCGTAAAGCCCGGAGATTCGGTCCGTCTCATAGATATCCTGCCGGTACTGCGCTATCCACAGGTCGCGGTCGTTGCTGATTGATGACAATGATTTCTGTGCCTGCATAATTCCTTCCTGTTTGCTTGTTAACCTGTCCTACTCGTACAGGACGAACGCGGTCCAGTAGTAGGGGTGGTCAAAGTCCCCGCTCCTGCGGAACTCCGCCTTCACCTCGCGGTAGGCCCGGGAGTAGGACTTGCCCTCCTGCCGCAGCCTTCTGGTACATCAGCATCATGAACTCCGCCGTCGCCTCGTCGTCGATGCACCAGAGGCTCACGCCCACGCGGTCCGCCCCGGCCACCCCTGCCGCGGCCTTCTGGGGGGATAAAAAAAGGCGGCCGACCAAACGGCCGGCCGCCTCTCCACAGGAATGGCGTTTTACTCCACAGAGATGAATCTATCACTCCACGGCGGAATCCTTCGCCTTGGCCGTCGTGATGGGCTTGCCGCCCGCGGTCAGGGCCGTGCCGCCCAGCCTGAACTGGTAGTCCTTGATGGAAAGGACGATTTTCTCCAGCTTGTCGATGTCAATCTTCGCGGGCTTGCCTGCGGCGGATGCCTCGTCGCTCCCGGCGGGGATGACCGGCGTTCCCGGCGCGGCCCAGGGGGCGGTGATGAGCTCCACCTTCTCCTTGCCGTCCTCGGTGTAGTCGGCGGCGAGCAGCATGCCGTGGCTTTCCACGCCGCGCATCTTACGGGGGGCGAGGTTCGCGACGAGGATGATGTGCTGGCCGAGCAGCTCTTCTTCGGTCAGGTAGGGGACGAGGCCGGACTGGATGACCCGCTCGGTCCCGCTGCCGTCGTCAAGGTGCTCGATGTAGAGCTTCTCGCCCTGGGGGTTGCGGTCCACCTTCACGATCTTGGCGACGCGGAGGTCGATGTACTTGTCGTAGAACTCCACCTGGTTCTCGGCGAGCCTGGGGGCTTCCTTAGGACCGTCTTTCTTGGCCTCTTTCTTGGCGGGGGCCTTCTGGGCCGCATCCTTCGCCTGTGCCTTGCCGCCGCCCACCTTGGCCGCCTCGTGCGACTTGTCCAACGGCCGTGGTTCCGTCGCCATCAGGAACTCCAGGTCCAGCTCGCCCGCCGTGCAGGGGACGGAAATCTGCCAGTTCTCCAGCACCTGCGGGTGCAGCTCGCCGAAAATTCCCGCGACCTTACCGTTCACCATGACCTGCGCCTGCCTGCCGGGGATGAAGCGGGGGTCGTCCGCCTCGCGCACCTCGTACGTGTGGTCCAGGTAGTAGAGCAGGGTGGAAACCTCGCTCGCCGCCGTGTTGAAGTTGGAGTCATTGGACGCGCTCAAAAATCCCAGGCTCTGGATTGTCTTGGTCCCGGTGTTCTCGGACGGCTCGATGTAGGCGATTTTGCCGGTCTCGTATATCTTGTGGGGGTACACGGCGTTCCCGCTCTGGCTCTCCGCCTCAAGCAGGGACGCGATGATGGACGGGCGGATGAACTGGTAGTTCTCGCTCATCGGGTTCGCTATCTCGATGACGTCCTTGCCGTCTATGCCCATGTTGTCGATGTAGGTCCTGCGGCTGCCCAGGTAGTTGAAGATCATCTCCTGATAGCCCATGCCGGACATGATGCCCTTGACCTTGCGGCTGTAAGTCGTGATGGGGAGCAGGCGGCCGATCGTGAAGTCGTCCGGGGTCTCCGGCTGGAAGAAGTCCAGGCCCTGCCCTATCATCACGTCCTCGATCACGTCCACCTCGTGCAGGAAGTCGTTGCGGTAGGGGGCAGGCTGCACCGTGTAGACGGTCTCGCTTCCTTCTTTGGACACGCTGACCGTGCTGCCCATCCGCTCAAGGTCGTCCTTCACCTGTTCCGCCGAAAGCTGGGCGCCGAGCTTCTTGTTTATCGCCGAAAGCCGTGCCTTGGTCGTCCCCTGATAATAGAAGGGAGTCGTCACATCGCGGCCGTAGGGGGTGTCAATCTCGTAATGAACCTTGACGGGCAGAATCGTGAAGCCCAGGTCGGCAAAGTCACAGGCGACGATGTTCGCGGCGAGCATCAGGTTTTCCATGTCATCGCCGGTCAGCTCGACGAGCAGTTCATTGTCGCCTACCTGCACCTGGCCGAGCGTATCGCTGTTGATAATCGGTGCCATGGAAAGGACTTCACCCCGGTCATCGGTGAGGAGCGGGTATTTGTCATAATCCTTGAGGATCCAGCCGTACTCCTTGCCCTTGGGATGGGTTTCGACGATCTGCCGGAGCGTCCGCTTTTCGGTGTCCTGCAGGGCGATAAAGCCGGCCTTGTCCGGGTCGGCGGCCGTCTGGTGAACGGGCCACTTGATTTCGCTGTTGCGGTAGACGCCCATGGAGATGGACTTGCGCTTGCGGCCGAAGTTCCAGCAGAGCTTTTCCTGCGTCTGGATGATGTCCAGCAGTTCCGGCTCGCTGAGCGCCTTGCCGGTGAGGACGAATGCGACCAGGTAGGGACGGATGCCCTTGAGCGCGGGATCAACCGTCACCAGACGGCCGCCGGAATCCTGCGTCTTTTCCCGGGTCGAAAGGAAGGAACTGTAATCGTGCCGGGCCGCACCCTCGTGCTCGCGCAGGCAGCGGGCCAGTCCGCCCGTGGACCAGAGGTCGGGGCGGTTCGTGTCGTTCAGTTCTATCTTGATGACCCGCTTGTCCTCAGCCTCATTCATATCGGGCTTCTCGTCCAGCTCAGCCTTGGCAAAAGTGAGCTTTTTCTCAAACGTATCCCAGTCGTATTTTTTTCCAAGCAAATGGAAGAACAGTTTCTCGTTTACTTCAATCTTTGGCATGATGTCCCCTTGTGGCGGGCCGGAAAGCGTTCTCACAGGCTCCCGGACGTCCGTACTGCGTGTGCAAATGTCCGTATAGTATAGCGAAAATCAGCAGGATTGTCTATTGAGGGGGAATTCCGGTTAGCAACACAGATTACTTTCAATGATATCCGCAATACTCGCTTGAAGCCGTTCGATGAGTTTTTTCTTTGATTCAGAAGGGATATGTATTTCACTCATATCATTCTCAGTCATGAACAACTGGTAGGGAGCTATCTGCATTGATGCTGCAATTTTCTGAATCATTTCTACAGAAGGAAACTTCTTGCCTATTTCAATTTCGCCGATGTAGCTGGTAGAAGTACCGCACAGCTCGGCAAGCCTCATCTGTGACATTTTCAGCCTTTTCCTGTTCGTCTTAAGGTTCTGTATAAATGTCGCTCGCAGTTCCATAAGTATATGCTAACAGCGAATAAAACACATTGACAATTCGCTATTAGCACACTATAATTGTAAATATGATTTGAAGTTCATACGCTTTTAGCGAAATAAAAGTAATGATGCAAAAGACAATCCTGCTGACAGGCGGCACGGGCTTCCTCGGGAGCCATCTTCTCGGTG
>CAMJZA010000026.1 GCA_946410085.1 uncultured Treponema sp.
TCTACATGAACGGCAGGCTTTCCGCAATCCTGACCCCGGCCGACATGTTCATCGGAGAGATGGCCTTCCTGCTCGACGGCAGGCGGACTGCGACGGTCATTGCAACGGGCAACATGTGCCGCCTCATCAAGGTGCCCAAGTCTGTCTTCCTCCTCCTGATCCGCCGCAACCCCCACTACGGCATCTTCCTGAGCAAGGTGCTTGCCCAGCGGCTTGAAGAGCAGAACAAGATTTCCTATGCCCTCAAGACCCAGCTGGAGCAGCTGGAAAAGGTGGGCCTGCCGCCGCTCGAACTTGAGGAAGAAGCAGCCCAGATAAAGATCAAGGAATAGCAGCATGACCGACCACATTGAGCAGCTCATCCGCCGCTATCCCTGCCTTGCAACCTGCGAGGAGGGAATACAGGTAGCATATACGATTCTGGAAAAGACTTTCGCAGCAGGGGGCAAACTGCTGACGGCGGGAAACGGCGGCAGTGCTGCCGACAGCGACCACATTGCCGGAGAGCTTTTGAAAAGCTTCATAAAGCGCCGGCGGCCTGACAGCGCCTTTCTGGACTCGCTGACGGCAGTTGACGGCGAAAGCGGCCGCTACCTGGCGGACAGGCTGGAAGGCAGCCTGCCCGTCATAAGCCTGTGCAACCAGACGGCCCTCCTGACCGCCAGCCTGAACGACGTGGACGGCAACGCGGTCTTTGCCCAGCAGATCATGGGCTACGGTAAGAAAGAAGACGCATTCCTCGGCATCTCAACGAGCGGCAACTCAAAGGACATCGTGTATGCGATGGTAGTCGCCAGGGCAAAAGGCCTTGCGACGATTGCACTCGCAGGACGGGACGGAGGCCGCATTGCCCGGCTCGCCGACGCCGCAATCGTTGTTCCCGAGCAGGAGACCTTTAAGATTCAGGAACTGCACCTGCCCGTCTACCACGCCCTCTGCCTTCAGATAGAAGAGCATTTTTTCCCCGGCTAAACCGGCAGGGACGGTAGTGCTAAGGCAGCGAGCCAGCAAAAACAGGACGGCAGCGGTAAGGCAGGACGGCAGGATATGATGAAAGCGGTTATCATGGCAGGCGGAAAGGGAACGCGGATTGCCAGCATGGTCAGCGATGTTCCCAAGCCGATGATCCGGCTCTGCGGCAAGCCCATCCTGCAGTGGGAACTGGAATGCCTGGCGCGGAACGGCATTACCGACATTACGCTCGTCATCGGCCATCTGGGGCGGTTCATACGGGACTATTTTGCCGACGGTGCTGCCTTCGGCGTACACATCCGCTATTACGAGGAGACTGAACCGCTCGGGACGGCCGGCGCCCTCTACCGGATCCCCTGGCTGACCGGACAGGACAGCCGGGACGACTTCCTGCTCTTGAACGGCGACACCATCTTTGACATTGATTTTGCCCGCTTCATCGCATTCCACACCGAACAGCGGGAGCAGCACGGTGCGCTCGCAAGCCTGATGACCCACCCGAACAGCCACCCTTCCGATTCCGCCCTCATAGAGACGGAAATCCTGCCCCCGGAACAGGATGGCGGCATGCCCCGCGACAGCCACCGGCTGGTCCGCTGGCTCACCAAGGAAGAGCCCCGGCTCTGGTACCACAACCGGGTCAATGCCGGCATCCAGATCATCTCCCCTCCCCTGCTCGCTCAGGCCGCTGCCGCCCTTCCGCCCGAAAAGCGCGGCGGCAGGCTTGACCTGGACCGCGATATCCTCAAGCCCGCCGTGAGCCGCGGGGTTATCTTTGCCTACGATTCGAGCGAATACATCAAGGACATGGGGACTCCCGACCGCTACCGGCAGGTGGAAGCAGACATACAGGGGGGACTGGTCCAGGCCCGCAACCTGCACCGGCCCCAGAAGGCGATCTTCCTTGACCGGGACGGCACGGTAAACAAGAGTGCGGGTTTCCTGAAAGACATTGATGACATGGAACTGCTGCCCGGTGCGGCAGAAGCAATACGGAAGATAAACGAGAGCGGCTGCCTCGCCGTCATCGTGACGAACCAGCCCCAGATTGCCCGCGGCGAGCTTGACTTTGCCGGACTGCGGGAAATCCACAACAAGCTTGAGACCCTGCTGGGCCGCGAAGGGGCCTACCTGGACGGCCTCTACTTCTGCCCCCACCACCCGGATGCGGGCTTTCCCGGCGAGCGGCCTGCATACAAGCGCACCTGTTCCTGCCGCAAGCCGGAAACGGGCCTCCTCACGCAGGCGGCGCAGGACTTTAATATAGACCTCAGCGCCTCGTACATGATCGGCGACAGCTGGCGCGATAAGGAAGTCGGCGAACGGGCCGGCTGCCGGAAAAGCATTCAGCTGAAAGCAGGGCAGGCCCTGCTCGATGCGGTAACCGGCATTCTGCAGCCTTACTGACTTGCCATTTCGACGTAGCTTTCCGCATAGCGGCCGGCTTCAGTCTGTTCCCGCTGCGTTTCCTCCTGACGCGTGCCGTCATCGGTAAGCTGGCTGCTGCAGCCGGTCAGGGTACCGGCGCTTACAGCGCAGACAGCGGACAGAACAAGAACAATTTTTCTAATGGATTTCATAGGGTTACTCCTCACTTTCATTGATTGATAAGATACTAGCGGAAAGCAGCCCCTTAAAACATAACGTTTGGAGAAAGTGCGGAAAAAAATTTAAAATTGCACGCATCCGCCCAAAGCTTTTAGGATGCGTTTTCTTCCAGCAGAAAATCAAACAGGTTCTGTATCAGCACGCCGTCGTCGTTCATGTAGGTCGGCTGCAGGCCGCCGGTTATGACGACCTTCTTGAAGCTGTCCTTTATGGAAAGGAGCGGCCGCAGTTCCTGCGCCTGTTTTTCCGGAGAATCCAAATTCAGCGCGGACTGAACGTAAACCCGCTCATAACCCCTGTTGCAGACAAAATCCACCTCAAGCTGCTTTTGGATTTTTTTCTGTTCAGCAGTACGTTCGGTATGTTCCACCATCCCCACATCAACCGAATATCCCCGGGAAATCAATTCGTTGTAGATGATATTCTCCATGATATGAGTTTCTTCGTACTGCCTGAAGCGAAGGCGCGCATTGCGAAGCCCTATATCGGTAAAATAATATTTGCAGGGTGTGCTGAAATATTTTTTCCCCTTTATGTCGTAACGGACGGCACGGCTGATTAAGAAGGAATCCTCAAAATAATCAAGGTAGCTTTTTACCGTATCAGGATGAATCGAAACATTCTTTACGGACTTGAAAGTGTCGGAGAGTTTTTTGGGATTGGAAAGCCCGCCGATACCAGAGGCAAGATAATCCAGCATCTCGGAAAGTTCCGCCGGATTGCGCACGTCATTTCGCTCAAGAATATCCTTCAAATATGTTTCCGCAAAAATACCTTCCAAATATGAGGCCTTGTCATGCGGGTCGCTCATCGTGCGGATTTTTGGAAGCCCCCCATACAGCGAATATTCCTGCCAGGCAGATGCCTTGCTCCCATCATAATCATGAAAAAACTCCGAAAAAGAGAGAGGATACAGGTGAATTTGGTCACCCCGGCCACGGAATTCCGTAATAATGTCCTTGGAAAGGAATTTCGCATTGCTTCCCGTGACATACGAATCCGCATTTGGAATATGAAGGAATCCGTTGAGCACATCCTCAAATTCGCTCACCATCTGCACTTCGTCCAGCAGGATGTAATACATCTTGTCATCAGCAATCCGGCTTTTCACGTAGCGATAGAGGGCATCAGGATTCCGAAATTCCCTGTTGGCAAAGTCATCAAGCGCAATGTGAATAACGTGATCTTCCTGGACACCATTTTTAAGCAGATAGTCATAAAAAAGAGTGAATAAAAGGTATGTTTTGCCAGACCTGCGGAGTCCCGTCACAACCTTAACCATGCCGTTATGCATTTTGCGGACAAGTTTTTGAAGATATCTATCCCTGTTCATCACCCTTCCTCCTGAAAATTTAGTCGACAAGTCGAGCAATTTTTCAATAACTGTATGCGAAAAAGGGCAGTTTGTCAATTGTTAGTGAAAATTCAGTCGCCTTGGCGGCAAAATTTTCAATACCTGAAAGTATCCAGCCTAGCCGATTTTTTTGCGTATTTACGCAGTTTTATCGGGTAGGCAGGCCTGCTGCTCCATTTTTTTGCGTACATACGCATTTTTCGGGAGCAGGAGGCCCTGTCAGCCCCCTGCCAGAATGAGCGTCAGGTCTTAAAGCTGTCGACGGCTTCCTCGTGGCGTTTCAGCTTTTCCAGGAAGTTCCGCATCGTCCTGCTCGCATCCGTCTTGTCTTTGCCGAACCATGCGGCGAGCTCCTGCTGTGCGGGACAGCTCTCGCCGGAAAGGAAAGCTTCCTTGACCTTGAGGGCCTCATCCGTCATGGCGAAGGCTCTGCCCGCAAGGTATTCCAGAGAGCTTGTGCTGTCCGTCCCGGCGGACTCAAGTTCCTCCAGGACTTGCCGGGTCAGCAGGGCGGAAAGATAGGGCTTGGTACGGTCCTGCTGCTCCGAGAATGCTTTGTCTATGCTGGTAAGGACTAAGGAAATCTCATCTTTTTGCTCAAGCTCCTGCGCCGGTGTCCTTCCACCCGAGTTTTCGAAAACCCTTTTAGTGTCCAGAAGGGAGATTTCTTCCCCTTCGTCATTTACAGTAGTTTCACTCTGTACAGATGACTGGAAGTACCATTTTACGAGGTCTGCAATCTCCTTTTCTGTATGGCCATACATACGGGCGAGATGTTCCTGGCATTCTTTGTTCTGGATATCTTTTCCGTATTCCTTTGCAGAACGAATCATGCTTTTCAGAAGCCTGCGCTTTTTTTCTGGCAGTCTGATAGCCCTCTCGTCAAAAACAATCTTCCTCTCGTTTGCCCGGGTGATTTCCTTCTTGAGAGATGCGGATATGTACTTGATATAGTCTGCCGACGGACCATTAAAACTCTCAAGGCTTCTGTTGACGCAGTCCATGATTTCTGTGCCTGAGTTCCTGACTTTTTCTTCATCAAAAGTGAGCCTTGCCCAGTTCCACAAGCATTCTGCGAGCTTTGTCCTGAGGGAGAGGAATTCTGCCGATTCTGTCCTGCTTTGCGCAGGGATCTGGAAAATTTCTGAGGCAACCCGCGTAAGTTTTTCTTCAAGCTTCGTCTTGTCCATCTGCGCTACCTGCCTGAATCACAAAGCAAAAAACGCGTCCAGCGACTTCAAGGCTTCTTCTCCGGACGGGGCTTCCATCGCGCCCATCAGGTTGTTCAGGTAGTAGAGCGATGTAACGTCGTACAACTCCGGGTTTTCGGGATAGGTCTTGCCGTCATCGTGCTTGACGAAATCGACCTTGCCGTAGACGACTTTCCTCACGTCGGCATCAAAGAACTTTTCCGCGAAGTTCAGCACGCACATCATTACCATCGGCAGGGGCTTTGGACCGAAGGTGATGTCAACGAACAGCTCTGCCCCCTCCTCGATTTTGGACAGCATGGACCGCAGCCGCTTCTCATGGTTCTTCTTGGTCTCGATGAACTCCGAGTCTATCGTCTCATAGGATATCTTTGCGCCGATAGCGGAGTTTATGCCGTCAAGCTCCTGCTGGAACAGGCCCGCGTTTATGCCGGAGTTACCTTTCTCGGTGACGGTCTTGAGCATTACGACCTTCACATCATCACCTGCCTTCAGCTTCTCCGCAAGCACGGCGTTGATGGGGAAAATGACCTTGCCGGAATACGAGCAGCCCGCATTGCCGGTTCCCGCATAGCACTGGCCGTCACGTCCAGATGACATTTCTTTCATCGGAATGTCTACGAACACAATCTTCTTCATATAATCACCTCTTGTCTGTTCTGTATTTATTTCTTTGCCAGCGCGACCTTTGCCTGCTTACGGAAGAAGGCGATGCCGTAGCACATTATCTGCGTGTAGCCAGGAAGGTCTTCCGCGTACTTCCTGCTGTCAATCTGCGAAAGGGCGGTCTTGCAGTCACCTGCCATTGCCTCCTCTCTCTTGGACTTCTTGGCCTCTATGATGAGCGCACGGCGGTTTTTCTTGTCTTGGAGCAGTATGTCCGGTCTGCCCAGCCCCTTCTCCTTATTGGATTCCACCGCATATCCACGTCCCACGAAGACACCGGCAAGAAATGCGTGGTAATAGTCCTCGTGGTAATCATTGTAGCTTATGGTGTTCCACAGAAGCTCAGACATGATTTTTGAGGCGGTTCCTGCATCGCCATTCCAAAGGGACCTCAGAAGCCCATCCACGGCGGCTGTGTCAAGTGTCGCCTGGAAATGGCTGGCCACGGTGTCTTGGAATATAGTCGCAACTTCCCTGTTCGGTATCCTTAAGTGTACGGTTTCACCGTCCTCATCAGGATTTGCCTTGGTTACATAGCCTGTCATAATAAGGACGCTCCATAGGTTGTCCTCGGATGAATGGAGCGTGTCGTATGTCTGCATATCCGAAACCGTCTGTTCAATGGTCCCCCCGTTCATCATGGCCTCGAATTTACCCGAAACATCAAAGTCCGTTCTCCCCACGAACGAGAGCAGGATTCCGTTGTGGCTGGAGTTCTTCCAGTAGCACTTGGGGCGGGCTGCGGGATTTTTTCTCAGGGATGAAAGGTAGTTGATTACATCCCAGGGGCAGTAGACGTGGCAGGATCCGAATACGTAGCCGTCGTACCATTCTTTTACGGTCGACTCCTGCTCCTTCCTGTCCGCCGCCTCAAGCAACCTGCCCACCTCCTCGTCCGTAAAACCGAAGTATTCGGAGAATTCCTCGTCCAACACGGAGTATGATGCGAAGTTGTTGGTCCCGGTAAAAATGCTTTCCTTGGCTATACGAAGGCATCCGGTTATGACCGCAAACTCAAGGAACTCATTGTCCTTGAGCGATGCACTCATAATCCCGCGCATCACGTCGAGCATCCTCTCGTAGAAATGGTTCTCCGGGGTATCCCTCTCGCTTGCCCTGGCAAGAGGCACGTCGTATTCGTCAATCAGAAGGATGACCTTCTTCCCGTAGACGGCATGGAGCATCTTAATGATGGTCTTTAGAGCACCTTTGACCTCCGCGTCCGTGGCAGTCTTTGATCTGAGACGCTTGAAAATGCCTGATTCATCTTCGTTGAGTGACGAATTCCCCTTAATATTTGCCAAGCCAATACACAACTCCACTATGAGAGACTTGAAGCTGTCGTAGGCACTCTCAAAACTCAGCCCATCAACATCTTTGAATGATATGAAGATGACCGGGGACTGGTTCATCCACTTCTTGCAGAAGTCCTCGTGACACATGATGTCCAGACCCTCGAAGATTGCCCGGCTGTCCTTGCGGATGTCAAAGAAGTTCTTGAGCATGCTCATCGTGAGCGTTTTTCCGAACCTGCGGGGACGGGTGAATAAAGTGACTTTGTTTCTTGTCTTGGCAACGAGTTCGTAAATCAGTTCCGTCTTGTCAACGTAATAGTCTCCCTCCGCCCTGATTTCCTCAAAGTCCGATGTCCCGACAGCAACAGCGAATTCCATGCTTTTTTCTCCCTATCTTATTGTAACACAAGGACTGTTGACTTTCAACCGCGCGTTTACGCACCCTTCTCCAGCTTCGCCATCTCCTTCCGGAAGAGAAGCTGGGCGAGCGGGGCGTAGTCGCCGGAGTTTGCCATTTTGAGGGCATCCAGATGCGTCTCCCTGTCGGCAGTGATTGTACGAATTGTCGCTGTAATAGTTGTTGTCGTAGTAACCGGAGTACGAATCGTATGTATCAGACTCGTCAGAACTGACGAAGGGAAACGCTGTCTTTGCCTGGAAGGAGCCCCCGGCAAGCTTGCCCGTGAGGGTTATCCCATGCTCTGCAGCATAATCCCTGAGTCTGGCATACCGCTGGCCCGTGACATACAGCTGGAACATGGCAGCACCCGTGACTGCCGCCATGACCGCGAGCGACACAAAGGCTGCCACGGTGAACGCCTTCCTGAAAGTGTTGGAAAAAGTCTTGTCCATAATCAACTCCTATCTGCCTTATACAAGGGGCAGATAGCCGCAGAGTTGACAGTTTTGCAGGAAAAAACCTGAAAAATCATGCCCCCAGGCTTGCGGAAACATTCTATAAGCCTTACGGAAACATTCTATAAGCCTTATGGAATCATTCGACAAGGCCTACGGAAACATTCAACAAGGCCTACGGAAAGATTCGACAAGGCCTACGGAATCATTCGACAAGGCCTACGGAATCATTCCAGCATGTGCACGGCAGTCTTGCTGATTCCCGGTGCACCGGTACCCCTGCGGCTTCCATTTGCCTAAAACGCATAAATCTGCTATAGTTCAGCAACAACAGATTCTGGAGAACCTATGGACTTAGCTGAAATTGACGCATCAGGGCACGGCCTGCAATACTATTGCAAATGCATCGTGCATAAATCCCAGCTGCTTGAAGGACAGAAAGATGTCTATCTGCTTGAAACCGACGCCATCCTGCCGAGAAAAGAACAGCTGGGGCCGCGTCCCGGGCAGTTTTACCTGCTCCGGCGGTCCGTCAGCGGAGTCGAATACGGACGGCCCATAAGCGTCTACCATAGTGAAGAACACATCGACGCCCAGACAGGTCTCAAGGTCGTCAAGCTCCAGTTCCTCATCCTTAAAAAGGGACGGGGCACGGAAGAGCTGGCTTCCCTGCTTCCCGGAGACGAAATGCAGATTATCGGCCCGCTCGGAAACGGCTTTGCCCTTCCCGATGACATGCCTGCGGGCACCGGCAGCACTGCCAGTGCGGGCAATCCGCAGATATGCATTGTCGGCGGCGGAATCGGCATTGCACCGGTAGCCTGTCTTGCAGAATCCCTCCCGGACAAGTCGTACGATTTCTTCGCCTGCTTCAAGAGCAAAAGCTATGCCCTGGAACACATAAGGGCCGCGAACCTTACCGTTACGACGGACGACGGCAGCGAAGGCATCCGCGGCATGCTCAATGCAGCGCTGACCGCCGAAGTTATCCGGGCAAAGGGCTACAAGGCGATTTTCGCCTGCGGCCCCCTTCCCATGCTCTCCTACCTGAAGGACCTGGCCCTTGAAACGGGCGTCCGCTGCTATGTGAGCATGGAAGCCCGCATGCTGTGCGGTGTCGGTGCCTGCCTCGGCTGTACCATACCGACGAACGACGGAAACGCCCGCGTCTGCCGGGACGGTCCCGTCTTTGACGCAACGCGGATTATCTTTGAAAAACCAGTCCCAAAACGGAAACCGCTCCTGAAAGATACGATTCCCGACACCAGCGTCAAAATCGCCGGCGTCAAATTCGTTAATCCCGTCATAGCGGCATCGGGAACCTTCGGCTTCGGACAGAACTACCGGGGCATCACGAACGTCAATGTCCTCGGGGGCATTGTCGGAAAAGGCGTAACGCTGGAAGCGCGTCTGGGAAATTCCGGCCAGCGCATCATCGAAGTCGCAGCAGGAAACATCAATTCAATCGGATTGCAGAACCCCGGCATCCGGGCATTCATTGAAGAAGAACTGCCTGCAATGCTCGCCTTAAAGCCGGTTGCCATCGCAAACCTCGCCGGAAGCGACCTGGAGTCCTACACGGAAGGTGCGGCGCTGCTGGACAAGACTGCCATCCCCATGATAGAACTGAACATCAGCTGCCCGAACGTGAAGGCCGGCGGACAGGCCTGGGGGCTTAACCCGGACAAAGCAAAGGAATGTGTTGCCGCCGTCAGGAAAGCAACCCGGAAGCCCCTCATGGTAAAACTCTCCCCCAACGCACCGGACATCGTGGCAGTGGCGCTTGCCTGCGTTGAAGCGGGCGCGGACGCCCTGAGCCTGATCAATACGATAAGTGCGGTCAGCATTGACATAGAGCGGGCAAGACCCGTCTTTGACAACGTGCGGGCAGGCCTGTGCGGCCCCGCAATAAAACCCATCGCCCTGCGGATGGTATACGACGTTGCAAGCGCAGTACGGAAGCTGTCCTCATTCAATCATATTCCGATTGTCGGTATGGGCGGCATTGCCAGCTGGCAGGATGCGGTGGAATTCATCATGGCGGGAGCAAGCGCCGTACAGGTCGGCAGCGCAAAGTTCTCCAATCCCACGGTAATGGAAGAAATCATTACGGGAATCGCCACCTTCATGAAGAGCCACGGCTACCGGACCATCGATGATATGGTCGGCGCCGCCATCGTATAGGAACGGCGGACTCTGACGAGAAAGACAGTCTCTGACGGGAACGGCGGTCCGTTACGAAAATACGAACGTCCGGTTCCCGAAGAAATCCCTGACGGCCTTCTTTATCTCTTCCGGCGCCATCGTCTTGAGGAGGTAGCCGTTGGGCTTCAGGTGCATGACGCTCATGACGCTCTCCTTGTCGTTGCTCGCCGTCAGGAAGATGACGGGCAGATTCTGAAAGTGTGCGTCTTCCCTGATTTTCCGCAGCACCTCGGGTCCGTCCATCGTCGGCATCCGGTAGTCCAGCAGGACAAGATCAACGGGATGCATGTCCAGAAACTCAAGAGCCATTTCGCCGGAATTGACGAGGGAAACCTCAAACTCATCGCCGAGCCAGCCTTTCACGCTCCGCAGGAGAATCGGCTCGTCATCCACAACGAGAATCCGCTTCTTTTCCGACGCATTGCTTTCAAGCAGCTTCGTGAGTACCGGCATGTCGATGGTGTAGGAAGCAAAACGGGCACAGGGCAGCTGCTTCAGGAACTGCTCATTTTCAAGGGACAGGTTTCCCATGCTGCCGATAAGATAGAGGGACAGTCCTGACTTCTTCTGCTTATCCGCAACATCTTTTATAATGCGGAAATCCATTTTTTCTTCCAGACAGACAATCAGCTGAAACGGACTGTCCGGCAATCCCTGCAGCGTCTCAGGCTCAGGCCGTATTACCGTCGGCTCGCATCCTGCTGCCCGCAGTTCCTGCAGGAAATTTTTAACGACCATGCGGGATTCTTCCCCCATGACATACACTTCCTTTTTCATATCGAAAACTCCTTTGTCAAACCAATATCACAGCAGCCGGTGCCTGTTTCAAAAGTCCGTCACTTTTGAACCTGCTCTGCCAGCAGCTCCCTGAGACCCTTGAAGTCCACATTATCGACGCAGGTCCGTATCCGGGCCATCGTTTCCTCAAAGTCAGCGGGGAGCGCCGCTCCGTTCAGCTCCGCCATGACGGCATCAAGGCCGTCTATGTCAAAGTCTCCGGCACAGGCAGACAGCCTCCCGAGAAGCTCCGCAAGCTTTTCCTGCGAAACGGGATGCTTGGAGGCCTCATCCTTTCCGTCCGCAGCTCCCTTCCCGAGGACCGGGGCAAGCAGGTCTTTCATCTTGCGGAAGCCCGCGATGAAGGGGCCGTGCATGGAACGGATTTGTTCTATAGAATCATTAGAAGCATTGGAATCAGCAGAATCGGAAGCAACGCTGTCCGCCAGAGCCTCCAGCTTTGCGGCATCCCCGGAAAGGGCCGCCGCACCGATGAGCCGGGACGTACTTTTCACGGCATGAACTTTGATGCCGTAGCCCTTCCAGTCTCCGGCTTCATACAGTGCTTCAAGCTCTCCTGCCCGGCTGTCTATCGAGGACTCATAACTGCGCAGCGTCGACGCAAGGACTTCCTCCGTTCCGCAGTTTGCAAGGGCAGCATCGGCATCAATGCCTTCCACGCCGCGGAGTCGGGAGAGGATTGTTTCTTCGGCCTTTAGCCCGGCCTCTGGTCCGGCATTCTGCCCGACCTCTGGCCCGGCATTCTGCCCGTCCGTGCCTGCCCCCTGAGCGTCCGCGTCCGGCGGCGCCTCCAGATAGTCTTCCGGCAGGAAATGCCGTATCATCTCCTCCAGTTTGGCGGGATTGACGGGCTTTGACAGGTAGTCGTCGAAGCCTTCGTCCAGATACATCTTCCTGACCCCGCTCAGGGCGTTCGCCGTGAGGGCAACGCAGGGCTTGCCCGCCGACAGGTTGTCCTGCATGGCCTGCATTGCATGCAGGGTCTCTATGCCGTCCATCTCCGGCATCCGGTGGTCCAGAAACAGAATGTCGTAAGTATTCCGTGCAACCAGGCCCAGGGCTTCCTTACCGCCCGTCGCTGTATCAATCTGCATGCCGGTTTTCTTGAGCAGGCCCCGGATGACCTCAAGGTTCATCTCGGTATCATCGACAAAGAGGAGCCGTGCCCGCGGTGCGTACAGCTTCTCCTTATAGGCCTCGATGTGTTCGACGCTCTTCCGGTAGGCTTCTTCGATGTCCCCGGACGGGGTCCAGTCCACAACCGCCTGCTCCACGGCAAAGGAGAAACAGCTGCCCTTGCCGTATTCGCTCTGGACCTGCAGGGACGAGCCCATCATGGCAAGCAGCTTGGTAACGATGCTCATTCCCAGGCCGGTGCCTTCTATCGTCTTGTTCTTGCCTTCCTCGATTCTCTCGAAAGGAGAGAAGAGCTTGTCCATGTCCTCTTGCTTTATGCCGCTTCCGGTATCCTTCACGCTGACCTGGAGCAGGATATGCTCCTCATCTTTTTTCTCAAAAGCGACGCGGAAGGTAACCGAACCTTCCTTCGTGTACTTGACCGCGTTCGTGAGGATGTTGAGGGCACACTGCTTTATCCGCACGCTGTCCCCGTAGACGGTCTTCGGAAGACCGGGGTCGCAGTCCAGCACGAACGCAAGGCCTTTGCCTTTCGCCCGCCCCTGTATCATGTTCACCAGGTCGACGACCAGCGAAGCGATGTCGTAGTTGTCCGGCAGCAGTTCCATCTTGCCGGCTTCTATCTTGGAAAAGTCGAGTATGTCGTTCACGATGGAAAGCAGGCTCGTCCCCGCCATCTTGATGTTGGAGGCATAGCCCTGAATCGTCCTGTCGGTGCACTCCCGCAGAATCATCTCGTCCATGCCGAGCACGGCGTTTATGGGGGTGCGGATCTCATGGCTCATGTTGGCAAGGAAGGCGCTCTTCGCCTGCGATGCAGCAAGGCTCCGCTCCGCCTCGTTCCGCAGTTCCTCGCGTTCCCGCCGCTCCTCGTCTATGTTTTCCACCGCCCACAGGACGTGGTGCAGGCTGCCGTCCGGATTCCGGTCAACAAGGATGAAGCGGGCACGGCACCAGTAGTCAAGGATGCTGTAGAACTCGTGGGCAATGGTTATCCTGTCCTTCATGCGCTCGTCCAGCGTCGTAAAATCAATGAACTCCATGAAGTCTTTCCGGTCAAAGCCCTCCCGGTCTTTCATCCGCTGTTCCATGACGCTGCGGATGGTTGCCCGGGCATGGTCGAACGACGTCCCTGCCATTTTCGCAATATCCTTGCGGCTGTGGACTTCCTTGAAGGTGTCTGCGTTCAGGTCCACCTCGTGCAGGGACACGTACACGCTGGCAAGGAACTCGCTCTTGTTCTGGCTTTCGGCAAGGGCAGCCTCTTTTGCCTGACGCTCGCGCAGGGTCTGTTCCCGAATCCAGTCGATGTACTCCGTCATCTGTCCCTTCATCTTGCGGATGTTGTCGGCAAGCAGTCCCAGCTCGCTGCCGGACTTGTAGGGAATGTCCCGGTTCAGCTCACCGCGCGCAAGCCGGTGGGAGGCGAGCGTCATCAGGCGGATGGGCCCCAGGATCGTCCCGTCCAGAAAGAACAGGAAGAGGACGAGCAGTACGGCAGAAACCGCAAACGCATATATCAGGTCAATCAGGAAACCCTTTCTGGATGCCGCTCCGGCAGCGACAGGCCCCGCTATGACGAGCGTCATGCCGTTGCCGAGCTTCCGCATGACTCCCTGATGCGGCATCCCGCGCCACTGGAAGTCGCGGAGCTCCCCGTCCGTCTTGCTGCTCATGACCGCTGCCATGGCACGTGCATCGGCAGAAGCCTCGACCGACCTGACCATGCTGCTGGAACTGCTGTAGTAGACAAGGGTTCCCCCCTGCCCCAGAAGCACCCCGAGCATCCTGTCTTCCGGCAGGGAGTCCACAATTTCCTTGAGCGCCGCAAGGTTTATGTCCATGCCCACAATGCCGAGCAGGTCATTTCCCCGGTACAGCGGCACGATATAGGAAATCATGTGGATGTTTATGTTCTTGTTTTCGTAGGGCGCCGTCCAGACCGGCTTTCCCGTCCACACAGGGGTATAGTACCAGCCGACGTGTTCCATGTCAGTCGGAGAGAACTGGAGGATGTCCGTCGGCTTCACACTGACGAACCTGCCCCTGCCGTTCCCCTCAAGAAAAATTCCCCGCTCCCCGCCGAAGCGCTCGACCTCCATGCGGAAATAGGAGGAGACAACGCCGTCTGAAAGCGACGCAAGCAAGGTCATTACCCCGGACAGGGAGTCCATGTATTCTTTCTCATAGGCAGGACTTTCCAGAATCCGCTCTTCATCGATCGTCCTGAGGATGTAGTCTTCTGCGGCATGGACGGAATTCTCGATGGACTTGAAGCATGCGTCCAGTTCAAGGGCTTTCCGATCCGCAGTCATGTTGACGGACTGGATGAATTTGCCGACGCCTAAAAGCTGAGCCCTGCGCATGGGGGCAAGGGCTGTGAGGCAGAATACGAGCAGGACAAGGACGGTACTGCCGGAGAACACCAGAAGCTTTATGGACTGCGAACGCTTGACTTTCATGCTTTGCGGCTGACCCCGTTGCCACCGGCTTCCTTGACGATGTAGCACTGCTGGACGGCCCGGTGATAGTTCCGCTTGATGCTCTCAAAGAGGTCAACCTCGACGATGCCGACAGATATCGTGACCCCGGTCGCCTCAAAGACGCTGTCGCACAGGGTGTTGAACTTCGCTTCCGCCTCTTCCGCCTCCATCTCAAGGAAAAACACGAACTCGTCCCCGCTCCAGCGGAAGATAAGCCCGCTATCCCCGAACAGGTCCCTGGATATCTGAACAATCTTCAGCAGGATGGCATCCCCGTTCATCGTCTCATTGACTATCTTGAACTTGTCTACGTCGAACATGGCAAGGGACTTGTAGCGGGTCGTATTGAACACGCCCAGTTCGCCGTATGCGTCATTCAGGTAATTGCGGTTGGGAAGCCCGGTCAGCGGGTCTTCCGGCATGTGCGTCTTAACCAGTGCATGACTGCTGTGTCCCGTCGGGGACAGCAGGATCACGATAAGCAGGGCAAGCAGGATAAGATAGACGGTCACGGCACGCGGAACGGAAAGGCCGTCGCCGCCGGAAACGCTGTCTGCCCCCTGTACGACGAGGTACCACTCCAGCTTGTCCATGTAGCGGGTCATGCGGAAGCCTCCGAAGCCCCGCTTTGCATAGGTAAAGGAGTCCGGCCCCGCAGCGTCCGCAATGGCATCGGAGATGTAGGCGTTCTCTATGTTGGACGGGTCAACGTCCGCCTGCACGAGGCCGCTGTCGTCCACGAGGTTTACCTTGAGCCCCCACTCGCTTTCCGTCCGGTCAAGGAACTCCTGCAGCTCATCCATGAAGAGGCCCAGTCCGCATACACCCATCAGGCTGCCGTCGGAATCGGTAATGCGGGCATTGACGAACACCGTCCAGCAGTAGTCATTGACCTGATCGCGGTCCGTGTCCAGGTCAACGGATTTGCCCGAGTCCAGAAAAAGCTGATACCAGATATCGTAGGGATCCTGCTCCGGGTTCACGATCTTGGCAATGCCGCCCGGCGTGTAGTAGCAGCGGGTGTGCTCCGAGATGACGAACGCCGAGGTATAGCCGAACTGTTTCCGGATTGCGGACAGGTATTCCGTCATGGACGCTTCAAACTGCGCCTGACCGATGCTGTCCTCGCGGCGCAGGGCATCCTTGAGGAACTCGTCGGCAGCCATGGTCCGGGCTATGGTTATGGGAGTTCCCAGACTCTTGTCCAGTTCATCATACAGGTGATTTGCAATAAGCTTGTTCCGTTCAATCATGCGTTCCCTGCTACGTTCATGCAGGGAAGGAGGCGTATACATCGTAAAGGCAGCGGCAGCACCCGCAACAAGTGCCGCCATGAGCAGCTTGCGTCTCATAAAAACTTCTCCTCTCTCTGGGGGCGTATCCGCAGCCGCAGGAAGCAGCCTGAAAACGCCCTTAGCCGAACAGGCCCGGGAACACGTCAGCCATGCCGTAGAGTCTGCCGGGCTTCAGGGAGCCGTCGGCAAGCATGGCGGCAAGCCGTTCCAGCGCATGGACGGCACCGTTTGCAAAGCCCTGACGGCTGCGGGCGGTATGGGTCAGTTCTATCGTATCGGCGGTCGAGTCAAAGAAGACCGTGTGCGTTCCCGGCACCGTACCGCAGCGGGTCGAAGAAACGTGCAGCTGATTGGCGGCGGGCCGCTCATGAAAGGCGTCCGTAACCAGCTCGGTCTTGCGCGTGTCCCCCGCCATGACGCGGCGGGCTATTTCCAGTGCGGTTCCCGAGGGGGAGTCCGCCTTCTGGTTGTGGTGCATCTCCCAGACCGCAACGTCGTACTCGGAAAAATTGCTGACGAGGCTTGCCGCCTCCTGCACTATCTTATAGAAGAGATTGACCCCGATGGAAAAGTTCGCGCTCCGCATGAGCGTCCCGCCGCACGAAGCGGCAAGGGCGGCAACGTCCGCTTCCCGGTCCGTCCAGCCGGTCGTCCCCACGACGAGGGGCAGTCTGGTCGGGAGAAGGGCCTGAATGTTACCCATGACCGCCGTCGGGTGGGAAAACTCAATGACGCCTTCCGCCCCGCTCGCCCCTACCGCATCGGCAACGGCTGCCCCGTCTCCGGCGGCAACCTTCACCTTTGCATCAGGAGCAATGACGTCGACCGTCGTAACGACTTCATGCCCGCATGCACGGGCAGCCTGCTCGAGCATGTGCCCCATCTTTCCATATCCAACCAGCGCAATTTTCATACTAAAACCTCCCGGACCGCGCACCAATTTCACCCTTCGCAATGCTGAAAAAAGGGCGACCTCAGGAGGCCGCCCCGAAAAAATCAATAGCCGTCGCTCATCGCGCGGTTTGCATCCCGCTGGCAGAGCTCCTGATAGGTCAGGCTCATCTTCTTGAGCTTGTCCTTGAGCTCCTGCGGGAAGGGCATGTAACGCCAGAAGATGCCGCGGACTTCCTTGGGGAGCTTCTGCTGGCCCAGGGCTTCCTTGGTAATCCAGAGGATGTAGTCGGCGATGAAGAACTGCTTCAGGTCGCCCTTGAGCTTCTGTCCGTCAATCCACTGGTAGTACATGCCCGTCAGGCCGTCGGACATCCAGTCAAACGAGGCCTTTTCCTTGGCAACCTGCCAGCGCAGGTCGGCGACGGCGGTCAGGCAGGCTATCTTGAGGTTGCGCGGGTACATGGGGATACAGATGCGGCCGCGGCTCGTAATGCGGTTGTAGCGGTCAAAGGGCTCCCAGCAGAAGCCCGAGTCGCCGTAGGTCGGCACGAGCAGGGTGTAGGGGACAATGCGGTTGGGCATGTTCCGGTGAATGCGGACGAAGCAGCCCGGGTCAATCGACTCGATCCAGGCAAGCTCGCGGATGACGTTCTCCCGGAAGCCGGTGCCCTGCTGGAGGCAGTGGAAAAACTCGCGGGTAAAGACGGGGAACTGGTTTCCCTGGCGGCCGCAGGTCATCTTGGCCATCTGCCGCATGGTCGTCATCTCGCCCAGAATCGTCTCCTGGTCGACCGCCGCGCTGTCCTTCTCGCCCTCGGCAGCGGCGTTGGCAGCCATGGAATCATTGATTCCGTTTATTTTCTTAAGGGACTCCTTTATCTCCTCAAGGCCCTTTTCTATCTCCTTGTCCAGGCGCTGCAGGTCCTTGAGGATGCTTCCGATTTCGGAGAAGGTCTTCTTCTGCAGGTCCGTATAGGGATACATGTGCTTTTCAAGGCCTTCAAGCGAGATGGGATTGTGTTCGATGAGAATCTTTATCTTGTCACGCAGGTCTTCTTCCAGGCGGTCGCGCTGGGCTTCCTTCATGGAAACGAGGCTGTCCGCACTCTGAACCTTGCCGCTCGCCTTGCCGAGTTCGGCCTGAGCCTTTGCCTGCTGGGCGCCGGGGTTGTTTGCCCCGCCCTTGACGGGAATTTCGTCCGTCGTACTGGGCTTCATCTTGCCGATGGCAATTTCGCGGATCCACTCGTCCGTGTACAGGATGGGCTCGCCGGTGTAGTTGTCAAGGATTGCGCGGGCAAAGAAGTCCTTCTGTTCGGGGCTGAACAGGGAGGGCAGGACGACGCCGTAGCGCATCGCAAGGCGCTTGCAGAGGGGCAGGCGGGTGTTGACCATCTTGGGGGCAAGGTCGCGCAGGAAGTTCCAGTATATGGAAACAATCTGCTGCCGGTAGACCGTGCGGTCCTTCTTGTCGGTGCAGTTGAGGTACTTGACGAGGATGGCATGCAGCTTCTGGGCGCTCTCGCCCTCTCCGCCAAGGGTCGTCTTATAGTAGGCAGGATCGTCGAACACCTTGTTCGGCGTGTCCTCAAAGAACTTTTCAATCGGGGCAAAGTACTTGACCGTCAGGTCAACGTCCGCAACGTTGCCCGCTCCTACCGGAGCCTTCTGAACTCCCGATGGACCTGCTTTTCCGGCACCCTGAGCCGGAGTGCTCCCCGGCTCTTTCTCCTCAAAGTCGGCAGCCGCCGAAAAATCGTCATTATCTGCAGCAAGGGCATTCGTATCAGCCGCCGAATCCTCTTCATAACTTGCAATCAGAGCGTCGATATCCCCGGTGAAACCTTCGTTTTCCATCAAAAACTCCAAAAAATATAAAAAGTCATTTTTATTATATCACGCAGACACAGAACTATCAAGGCTCGGAAGCGCCGGGACTTCAGTTTTTGCGGAATCCGGGCAGTCCGGCCTCCCCGGAAAACCGGTCAGATTCCGCCCGGGCAGGGAAAAAGCTGCCGCAGGAGCGGGTAACGCCTTCCACAAGCTGTCATAAAAGTATATATTCCGTCACAAAAGTATATGTTTTTGATGATGAAACTGAGATAATTGTATATTGTCTTTTGAAAAATTCCCGCTTACAATCAAATGCATAGAATCATTATGATGAGAGCAGTTCTGTCACTTATTGTGCATACGTGCCTCTAAAAGTTTCAGAATCCGCCTATTCTAAAATTCCCAAGAGGGGGACACGACTATGAAAAAAATTCTCGCTGGTGTCATGGCAGGTCTTGCAATATGCGGACTTACCGTTTTTACGGGGTGCAGCAATAAGGAAAAAGCTCAGAAAGAAAGCGGCCCGGTAACATTAAAATGGGCCTTGTGGGATTGGGATGCCACTGCGTATTACAAGCCGCTGATAGAAGCGTATAACGCGACCCATCCCGATGTAAAGATCGAGCCTTTGGATTTGGGTTCATCTGAGTACCAGACCATGCTGAGCATCCAGCTTACCGGCGGCGACGACAGCATCGACGTTGTAACCATAAAGGACATTCCCGGATACAACACCCTGCAGAAAGCCGGTCAGCTCGTAAACCTCAATGATTTCATCAAGGAAAACGGCATTGACACAAGCCTTTACGGCGGTACGACGGATCAGATTACGGTAAACGGAAACCTCTATGCCCTCCCGTTCCGCAGTGACTTCTGGGTTGTATTCTACAACAAGGATCTGTTCGACAAGGCCGGCGTTCCCTATCCGACGAACGACATGACGTTCAGCGAATATGACGCTCTTGCACGGAAGATGACGTCTGGAAGCGGTGCTGACAAAGTATACGGTGCCCACTACCACACCTGGCGGAGCGCAGTGCAGCTGTTCGGTGTCCTTGACGGCAAGCATTCCATCGTAGACGGCGAATATGATTTCCTGAAGCCGTATTATGAAACAATCCTCAAGCAGCAGAAGGACGGCATCGTTCAGAGCTACGCACAGCTCAAGACAACGTCTACCCATTATTCAGGCGTATTCTACAACAACAGCGTCGCAATGCTCAACATGGGAAGCTGGTTCATCGGAACGCTGATTCAGAAAGTCGCTGCCGGAGAAGCTTTGTGCAAGAACTGGGGCATGGTTAAATATCCGCATCCGGACGGAGTTCCTGCAGGAACAACACTGGGAACCATCACTTCGCTGGGTGTCAGCTCTGCATCAAAGAACAAGAAAGCAGCGCTGGATTTCGTCCGCTTCGTAACGGGCCCGGACGGTGCAGAGGTCATCGCAAAGACCGGTACGTTCCCTGCAATCAAAAATGAGGCGGTCATCAAGACAATTTCCGGCATGGATGGATTCCCCAAGGATGAAAACAGCGCTCAGGCCCTTGCAGTGACGAAGACCTACCTCGAAATGCCGCTGCACGAGAAAGCTGCCGAGATTGAAGTTGTCCTGAACCAGCAGCATGACAACATCATGACGGAGAACATATCCATCGATGAAGGCCTTAAGGAAATGGCGAAAGGCGTATCTGCCATCATCAAGTAACCTTCTATAAGTAGCCTTCTATAAGAGAAAGAGAGCTCAGAGAGCTCAAGGAACGAGAGCACGTTTCACGGCAGGACAATACATTTTGACATGCAGTCTGCATTGTCCTGCCGTCTTTTACGCATTTTACAAAAAAACAGGGAGAAAAAACTATGACATCAAAGCAGCGCACTATCAGAAACAATTTAGTTGCCTATAGTTTTATTGCTCCAAATTTCATCGGCTTTGCCATTTTCACATTGGGGCCCATTGTATTTGCATTTGCACTTGCCTTTCTGAACTGGAACGGTTCAGGTCACATTTCCTTTGTAGGATTAGACAATTTCAGGAAGCTCACCGTAGATGCAACCTTTAAGTCCGCCCTTAAAAACACAATCGTGTACACGATCGGTACGGTTCCATTGACAATGATCTGTTCATTTCTCCTTGCAATCGTATTGAACCGCAACATACGCGGAAGGAACCTTTTACGGACCGTCAGCTTCTTTCCCTACGTCGCTTCGCTTGTTGCAGTAGCCGTCGTCTGGAACATGCTTTTTAACCCGGCGAAGGGTCCGGTAAACATGCTCCTCACCTACTTTGGAGTTCCCGAAAAAAGCCTTCCCGGCTGGGCCGCAGATAAAAACTGGGCCATGATTACGGTAATTCTTTTTAGTGTCTGGAAAAACATGGGCTATTACATGGTCATCTATCTTGCAGGACTTCAAGGCGTCAATCCTGAGCTTTATGAAGCAGCAGAACTTGACGGTGCAAATAAATGGCAGCAGTTCATTCACGTAACGATTCCGCAGCTGAGCGCAACCACATTCTTCGTTTCGGTCATGCTGACGATTGACAGCTTCAAGGTATACGACCAGATCTACATGATTACGCAGGGCGGACCCGGAACTTCAACCCTTGTTCTTGTCTATGACATTTATAATACGGCATTCATATCATGGGATTTAGGTTATGCCAGTGCAATATCAATGGTTTTGTTTGTACTCGTACTGGGCGTAACCTTGTTCCAGTTCTACATGGGTAAGAAAAGACAGTAAAAAGGGGCACAGCTATGGATACAAACAAGACATATTCAAAATCGAACGTCTTCATCATCATTTATCTCGTTTTTATTGCCGGAGTAATGCTCCTGCCGTTCTTATGGATGCTCAGTGCGTCATTGAAGCTTGACAAAGATGTCTTTACCTTTCCCATCCAGTGGATTCCCAAAAATCCACGGTGGGCAAACTACAAAGATATATGGACAAAGATTCCCCTGGGGATTTTCGTATTCAACACGGCAAAGCTTACGTTGATCATTACGCTCCTGCAGGTTTTTACGTCAAGCTTTGCAGCCTACGCATTCTCAAAGCTGCAGTTCAAGGGAAAAACGGTCCTGTTCCTGGGCTACATCGCTACCATCGCCATGCCCTGGCAGGTTTACATGGTTCCTCAGTTCATCCTGATGCGGGCCTTCCATTTGAACAACACCCATCTTTCAATGATTTGCCTGCAGGCATTCAGTGCTTTCGGCGTATTCCTCATGAAGCAGTTTTATGAAAGCATTCCTGACGAACTGTGCGAAGCTGCACGGATAGACGGCATGAACGAGTATAAAATCTGGTGGTCAATAATGCTGCCCCTTTCAAAACCGGCACTTTCGACCCTGACGATTTTTACGTTCGTCCGAACCTGGAATGACTTCCTGGGACCCATGATCTATCTTACGAGAACCGAATTGAAGACCATTCAGATTGGACTCCGCATGTTCATCAGCCAGTATTCGTCTGAATACGGTCTCATCATGGCGGCTTCGGTGGTAACGCTGATTCCGGTCCTTATCGTATTCCTCTCATTACAGCGGTTCTTCGTGCAGGGAATTGCCGCTACCGGCATGAAGGGCTAAGTCAGGAATGCTCCGATGGACACGACGGATATGATGGATACGACAGATATGATGGACACGGTACAGCAGGCATTACACACTGCCATTGCTCAGGTACGGCAGAACATCCCGGCCTTTACGGACGTCTGTCAGAATCATTCTTCTGTCAAGGGCTTTTATCCGCCGTGTACGAACACGCAGTGGACCTGCGGTTTTTGGCCGGGAGAACTCTGGCTCAGTTACGAGGCAACCGGCGACAAAATTTTCAGGGACACGGCTGAAGTTCAGGTAAAAAGCTTTGCAAACCGCATCGGGCAGAAAATCTGCGTTGACCATCACGACATGGGCTTTCTCTATTCGCCTTCCTGCGTAGCCGCATGGAAAGTAACCGGCAGCGAAGAGGGGCGTAATGCCGCACTAAAAGCCGCTGACCAGCTTCTTTCCCGCTGGCAGGAAAAAGGCTGCTTCTTTCAGGCCTGGGGCGCAATGGACTCAAGCGACAATTACCGCTACATAATCGACTGTCTTCTGAACACTCCCCTGCTTTACTGGGCTTCCAGGGAGACAAAGAATCCTGAATATGCGGAAAAAGCACGCCTGCATACCGCAACATGCATGGCAAACTCCATACGGGAAGACGGCTCCACCTATCACACCTTCTTTATGGACAGGGAAAGCGGGAAGCCCTTGCGGGGAGAAACCTGCCAGGGTTACAGGAATGACTCGTACTGGGCAAGGGGCCAGGCCTGGAGCATCTACGGAACGGCACTTGCCTACAGGTATGACCGAAAAGAAGCATACAAGGCAATGTTTGAAAAGACTTTGGCGTTTTACCTTACGAAACTCCCGGAAGACTATGTCCCCTATTGGGATATGATATTCAATGACGGGAATGCTGCACATGACGGCGAAGTAGAACCAAAGGATTCTTCCAGTGCATCAATCGTTGCCTGCGGACTTCTGGACATGGCCAATCAGCTGGAAAAAACGGGCCGCACGGACTGTCAGGCAGAAATACGCAGATACCGGGAACTTGCAGGCAAAATGATCCGTTCCCTCATCGAACGCTATGCGGTAAAAGACCCTGCCGTTTCCAACGGACTTGTCCTGCACGGAACCTACAGCAAAAAATCTCCCTACAATACCTGTACGCCGGAGGGTGTGGATGAGTGTGTAAGCTGGGGCGATTATTTTTATCTGGAAGCGCTCATCCGGATGACAAAGCCGGACTGGAAGCTCTATTGGTAAGGCCCCCCGGCAGGTCCTGCCGTTTGCTTTTGACACGGAAAGAAAATCCGGTGTATACTAAAAGGCATGAAAAAAAGCTTCAGGACGCTTCGCGGCAAGCTCTCCATCATTGCACTATCCTATTCCTTCGGAACATCAGTATTCTTAACGATCGCAAGCTTCCTCTTCATGCGCTCTTACATTACCGAAAATCTCATTAATTCCTCGACATCTACCTTAAAGCTGATTGCAGAAACGATCGAACTGGATATAAAATCGATACGACAGTTCGAGCACTGGTGCAGCGTAAGCGGAGAATTCTCAGATATCGGCAATCAGCAGAGTCAGCAGGCAAACCTGCAGCTGTATGAAAAACTCATCGGCGAAGTAAGAACCCTGCGGGCAGCACCATTCATCAAGCGCATCATCATTTCAAATCAGGAGTCAAACAGATTTATCCAGCACACGTCGGCTTCAAGCTCACCCGTAACCCGATATAACATCGAAAAACTCAAGGCCCTCTCAGACGAAAGTTTCAGCTGCTTTTGCTATGACCCCTTTCTTCCAAAGAATGAGAACTGCATCATACCGCTCACTATCAAAATCTATGATAAAAACGGAAAACAGAACGGAAGCTGGGGCTATATTGCCATCGATTCCGCTATTATTCTATCCCGCTTTGCGGACTTTCAAACCGACGACGTTGTCTTTATCACCCTGGGCAACAGGACCTACAAGTTGAAAAACGGCATGCTGTCAAAAGGCATGACCTCAGAGCTCTTGCAGCTGAAACAGATTGTAACCTGTCCTATTCCTGAAGGGAAAATAACGCTTTCAATCAGCCTGTCCCATCTCATATTCAAGCGGCTCAGGGACTTTTTCATTCATCTTCTCCTCTTGTTTGGAATCGGGCTATGCCTCCTGGGTTTTGGAATAAAGGAAACGCTGGCAAAAATCGTCACGGTACCGGTTTCAAAACTGCAAAAACAGCTGGACCGCGTTGCCGCAGGCAGTTTTGCCCCCAATCCAGGCATAGAATGGGACGATGAATTCGGCGATATCGGCCGGGGGCTGAACAACCTCTCAAAAAGCGTCAGCAGCCTCATGATTTCCAGGGTTGAGGATGAAAAGAAAAGGCAGCAGCTGGAATACAAGGTGCTGCAGAATCAGATAAACCCGCACTTCTTGTACAACACGCTCAATTCGATCAAATGGATGGCAACCATTCAGAATGCGGTGGGAATTGCAGAAATGGTCACTTCGCTGGCACGGCTCCTCAAAAACATCTCGAAAACATCGAACTCCCTGGTAAGCCTGAGCGAAGAACTTTCCCTGCTGGAAGATTATTTCGTCATCCTCCAGTACCGCTACGGCGGGGCAATTACCATGATAAAAGACATTGATACTGACATAACCGATGCCCTTATCCCGCGGTTCACCCTGCAGCCACTGCTGGAAAACGCGATTTTTCATGGAATTGAACCGACGGGAAACGCAGGCTCCATAACCCTCTCCATTCATAAGCTTTCAACCGGAATCATCGAGATACATCTTACCGACAACGGACGGGGAATGGACGCTGAACAGATAAAAGAAATCCTGTATCAGGACGAAAATGACGGGCAGAAAAACAAATCGGGCAGCGGGCTTTTCAAATCAATGGGAATCCTGAACGTCCAGAAACGGATAAAATATGAATACGGTTCCCAATACGGTGTATCCATCGTAAGTGAAAAGAACAAATACACGACGGTAAAGATTGATATCCCTTACAAAAAAGGCGGTGAAAACACAGATGTTTAAGGTTTTGCTTTGTGATGACGAACCTCTTGTTCTTATCGGACTTCAATCGATGATATCCTGGTCAGACTACGGGCTGGAATTATGCGGAACAGCCCGAAACGGGGAAAAGGCCATAGAATGCATAGATACGGAAAGACCTGATATCGTAATTGCCGACATAAAAATGCCCGTAAAAAGCGGGCTCGAAGTTGCCGAATACTGCAGAAACACATACGGCGACGCCATCCAGTTCATAATCCTCACCGGCTTTGAGGAACTTGAATACCTGAAACGGGCCATCAAGCTTTCCGTCGTCGACTACCTTATGAAGGTCGAGCTTACCTCCCAAAACCTTGTATCTTCCCTCAAAAAAGCAAGCGAAAAATTGCTGGCCCTCAGAAGCACGGAACAAAAGGAAAGCACAGGCATAACCGGCTCTTCCGCAGTAACGTCCATGCAGCACATAATGCGGGACAAATTCTTTTCCAGACTGCTGAATCATCTTTTTGAAAGCGAAATGCAGTATGAAATTCAAAGAGATGAACTTCATATAAATTCAAACTTCAAGACGTTTGCGGCGGTTTGCGTTGAAATAGTAAACGGCACGGCAGAATCGGACAGCAAGCCCCTTGCGCTTTACACAAGCACGACGGCCCTGGTAAACGAAACCGTACAGAAATACTGCACGACCCATCTGGTGACCCTCGACACAAGAAACTTTGTCATAATCTTCTGCCTCGAAGACGACAAGGAAGATTCCGAAACAATACCGTTCATCAGCAATGTGATGGATAAAACTCAGTCGCTCGTCAAGAAGTTTTTTTCAGTCACGCTTTCTGTCGCCGTCGGGAAAACAGTCAAGAGCCTGTATGAAATAGCAGATTCCTATGACCTTGCACGGCAAAAAACACAGGAAAAAGTCCTGCTCAACCTAACCGCCTACCGGAAAAACATAAGCCAGGCCTTTGACGAAATGGACGCCAATGCCCTCAAAAGCGCAATGGATCAGATTGCAGACTGCATAGAACTGAACCCGACGATTCAGGTACAAGCCCTGGATGCTGCAAGCAGGATTCTGTACATGGCAATGTCCCTCCTCCAGGACGGCGAGGGAGTCGTCTCCAGAATATTTGCAGCTGAAAAAGACAGCTACCGTTGTCTCTATCAGCTCCATTCCTGTGCAGAGATTGCATGGTACCTCACAAAGCTGAGCGACGGGCTCTGCGAGGAAATAAATTCAAGGAAAAAAGACTACAAGCTGAAACTCATCGAAGAAGTCCAGGCCTACATCCGGACAAACATAAAGAAAAAAATCAACCTCAACACCACCGCCGACCTGTTCAACATCAGTGCCAATTATCTCAGCCAGCTCTTTACCCGTTACGCCAGCTGCTCCTTTACCGAATACGTGAACGAGCAGAAAATCGAAAAGGCAAAGAAGCTGCTTCAGGAAAACAAAAGCAAAGTGGGTGATGTGGCCGAAGCATTAGGCTTTGAGAATGCATTCTACTTCAGCAAAGTCTTTAAGAAATACACCGGCATGTCGCCCCATGATTTTGCCTGCCGCTAACCTGTCGCTCAGGCCGTTAACCTGCCGCTCAGGCCGCTAAAAAGATAGAATTTGCCGTTTTGCAGCTCTTTTTACTATATTGTCCATAGCAATTTTCTTCATTTTCTCTACATAAAGAGGTCTATATATGGCAAAGCATCAGTTTCAGACGGAAGTGAACCAGCTTTTAAAGCTGATCATCCACTCCATGTATTCCAACAAGGACATCTTCCTGCGCGAGATTGTCTCCAACGCAAGCGACGCACTGGACAAGCTCAAGTACCTGACGGTCAGCGACGACAAGTTCAAGGCCATCAGCTTCACGCCCCGGATTGACATCACCTTCGACGACAAGGAGAACATCCTGACCGTGCAGGACAACGGAATCGGCATGGACGAGAAGGACCTGAACGACAACCTGGGAACGATCGCCCGCTCGGGCACCAAGGGCTTCATCGAGCAGCTGTCCAAGTCCGGGGCAGACAGCTCCGACCTCATCGGCCAGTTCGGCGTGGGCTTCTACTCCGCATTCATGGCCGCAAGCAAGATCGACGTGTACACCCGCAAGGCCGGCGGTGACGGCAAGTTCTGGCACTGGACGAGCGACGGGACGAACTCCTACGACGTGGACGAGCTGCCCGCAGATTCCGCCCCCGCCGCCAAGAAGTACGGCTTTGACAAGGCCGAAACGACCGGTTCCGCGATCGAGATGCATCTGAACGACGAGAGCAAGGACTATGCGAGCCGCTGGAAGATTGAGGACCTGATCAAGAAGTATTCCAACCACATCGCCTTCCCCATTTACCTGCACTACACGCAGACCAAGTACGACAAGGACGGCAAGGCTGACGGCAGCGAGAACAAGGTAGACCAGATAAATAGTGCGTCCGCCCTCTGGCGCAAGAGCAAGAGCGAGCTCAAGGAAGAGGACTACAACGAGTTCTACAAGACCTTCAGCCATGACGGAACCGACCCCCTCCTGCACCTGCACACCCACGCCGAAGGAACCCAGGAGTACACGACCCTCTTCTACGTGCCCCAGGTGGCCCCCTTTGACATGTACCAGGCGGACTACAAGAGCGGGCTCAAGCTCTACGTCAAGCGCGTCTTCATCACCGACGACGACCGCGAGCTGCTTCCCGCATACCTGCGCTTCGTGCGCGGCGTCATAGACAGCGAGGACCTGCCGCTCAACGTGAGCCGCGAGATCCTGCAGCAGAACCGCATCCTTGAGACGATCAAGACCCAGTCCATCAAGAAGCTTTTGAACGAGTTCAAGAAGCTCGGCGAGGACGCGGACAAGCTGCGCGACCCCAAGGATGCCGACGGCAAGGTCCGCGAGCTGACCGAGGACGAGAAGAAGACGCTGGAGAAGTGGAACAAGTTCGTCAAGTCCTACAACCGCCCGATGAAGGAGGGCCTGTACACGGACTATGCCAACCGCGACGAGATTGCCGAGATCGTCCGCTTCAAGAGCACCGACCCGGCGGGCGACGGCGAGGACAAGTGGACCAGCTTCGCCGACTACGTGCAGCGCATGAAGGAAGGCCAGAAGGCCATCTACTACATCAGCGGCTCCGACGAGAAGAACCTGCGCGAGTCCCCCCTGCTTGAGGCCTACAAGAAGAAGGGCTTCGAGGTCCTCATCATGAGCGATGAGATTGACGACATCGTTATCCCCTCCTACAACAAGTACAAGGACTGGGAGCTCAAGGCCGTCAACCGCGCGGGCAGCGACGATGAGCTCGGCGTGGACAAGGACGAGGCCAAGAAGAAGGAGGAAGCCTTCAAGCCCGTCCAGGAGAAGATCAAGAAGGCCCTGGGCGACCGCGTCAAGGACGTCGTGCTCTCAAAGCGCCTTTCCGACAGCCCGAGCTGCATCGTCATCGACGAGAACGACCCGTCAATCCAGATGGAGCGCATGATGAAGGCGATGGGACAGGGCAACCAGTCCCTGGTCAAGCCGATCCTTGAGATCAACGGCGACCACGCCCTGGTCAAGAAGCTGGAAGGCCCCGTCGCCGACGACTTCGTTGCCCAGGTGAGCGAGGTCCTGCTGGACCAGGCCCTGCTGATTTCCGGCGCGGAGCTCAAGGACCCGGCGGACTTCGTCAAGGCGATGAACTCCCTCCTGTCCAAGTAATAGTTTTGTCCGGTTTCAAAGGTCCCTGTGCGGCAACGCTGCGGGACTTTTGGAACTGCCTCAGTTTTTCCGGCGAATTCGGTCAAAAAATTTGCCGAATTCCCGGAATTTTAATATCTTGTCAATAACGGAAACTTGTTACGGGCGGAGCCATCCGCCCACGTAACTTATGATATTAGAGGAGTCAGATACAATTATGGCTAAACAGTTGATTTACAATGAGGAAGCACGTAAGAAGATGCTGAGCGGCGTCGAGCAGATTGCCCGCGCAGTCAAGGTAACACTCGGTCCCTGCGGCCGCAACGTCATGCTGGACAAGAAGTACGGCGCACCGACCATCACCAAGGACGGCGTTACGGTCGCCAAGGACATTGAGCTCAAGGATCCCTATGAGAACATGGGTGCACAGCTCGTCAAGGAAGTTGCATCAAAGACCAACGATGTTGCCGGAGACGGAACCACGACCGCCACGGTCCTCGCCTACGCCATTGTCCGTGAGGGACTCAAGGCAGTTTCTGCCGGCATGACCCCGATTGAAATCAAGCGCGGCATCGACAAGGCTGCCGCCATCGCCATCGCCGAGGTCAAGAAGAACAGCCGCGCCGTCAAGGGCAACGAGGACATCACCCACGTCGCAACGATTTCTGCAAACAACGATCCCGAAATCGGTAAGATCCTTGCCGACGCAATCGAGAAGGTCGGAAAGGACGGCGTCATCACCGTCGAAGAGTCCAAGAACATGGACACGACCGTCAAGACCGTTGAAGGAATGCAGTTTGACCGCGGCTTCATCAACTCCTACTTCGTCACCGACCGCGAGCGCATGGAGTGCAACTACTCCGACGCATACGTGCTCATCTACGACAAGAAGATTTCCACGATGAAGGACATCCTGCCCCTGCTGGAGAAGGTTGCCCAGACCGGCAAGCCGCTCGTCATCATCTGCGAGGATATGGACGGAGAGGCCCTTGCAACGCTCGTCGTCAACTCCATCCGCGGCACGCTCAAGTGCTGCGCCGTCAAGGCCCCGGGCTTCGGCGACAGGCGCAAGGAGATGCTGCAGGACATCGCCATCCTGACGGGCGGAAAGGTCATCACCGAGGACCTCGGCCTCAAGCTTGAGAACGCCGAGATTGCCGACCTCGGACAGGCCAAGTCCGTCAAGATTGACAAGGACAACACGACGATCGTTGACGGTGCCGGAGACAAGAAGGCCATCGCCGACCGCGTTGCCGAGATCAAGAAGCAGATCGAGAAATCCACGTCCGACTACGACAAGGAGAAGCTGCAGGAGCGCCTTGCCAAGCTCGCAGGCGGTGTTGCCGTCATCAACGTCGGTGCCATCACCGAGACCGAAATGAAGGAAAAGAAGTTCCGCGTCGAAGACACCCTCGCCGCAACCCGTGCAGCTCTTGAAGAGGGAATCGTCTCTGGAGGCGGAATCGCCCTCATCGCAGCCAGCAAGGTGCTGGACGAGAACACCGCCGGTCTCGTCGGTGACGAGAAGGTCGGCTTCAAGATCGTCAAGCGCGCCCTTGAAGAGCCTGTCCGCCAGATTGCCGACAACGCAGGTCTTGACGGTTCCGTCATTGCCGACAAGGCAAAGACCGAGAAGGCTGGCATCGGATTCGACGCTGCCAAGGGAGAATGGGTAAACATGATGGATGCGGGAATCATCGACCCGGCAAAGGTAACGCGCTGCGCCCTGCAGAACGCTGCTTCCGTCGCCGGCATGCTCCTGACGACCGAGTGCGCCATCACGGACATCCCCGAGCCGCCGGCTCCTCCGGCTGCCCCGAACCCTGACATGGGCGGCATGTACTAATCGACTTTCAGGGGGAGGCAAAAACGCCTTCCCCGCATACAATCCCCGCTGCGGCTTTGCCCGGCGGGGATTTTTTTATGCCCGACAGCTGCCGGTAACAGCGTGCATGAGCCCTTGACTTTCCCTTCCCTAATGGTACAATGTACAATAGAAGAAATCACAGAGAGAAGGCAGTTGCGGACGCTTTGCAACTGGCTCAGAGGTGCATAACAATTATGGAAGAGAAATACGTCCTGTCCGTCCTGGTGGAAAACCACGCCGGAGTCTTGAGCCGCGTTTCCGGCCTGTTCAGCCGCCGGGGCTACAACATTGATTCCCTTACGGTCTGCGAGACCTCCGACCCGGAAAAATCCCGCATGACGATTGTCGTCCGGGGAGACGAATACATTCTGGAACAGATAGAAAAACAGCTTTCCAAGCTCGTTGAAGTCATTTCCATCGAGCACTGCCTGCCCTCAGAGACCTGCCAGCGCGAAATGGCCCTCATCAAGGTCAAGGCGGGAGGCCCGAACCGCGCCGTCATCATTGAAACCTGCAACATCTTCCGCGCCCACATCGTTGACGTCACCGCCGACAGCCTCATCGTCGAGGCGACGGGAAGCGAAGACAAGATGTCATCCCTGATCCGCCTGCTTGAACCCTACGGCATCCTGGAACTGCTCAGGTCCGGACTGACCGCAATGGACCGCGGCACAAAGGTGATGAAATAGGGGCCCGCCCGGAAACCAGCCCGGCAGCCCGGAAACCAACCGGGTAGACCGGAAACCAGGACGGCAGCCGCCCATCAGGCAAACAGCCCTCCGGCAATCCTGCCCTAGGGCAAAAGCTTCTGCCAGCGCTCATCCCAGACTTCCCAGGAGTAGCCGCTGTATTCTACCCGCCCCGTGCGGAACACGCGGGGACGGAGGGGGAAGCATTCCCTGCAGAGATACTCCTGCGGCAGTTCCGGCAAAAAGGGCTGCCGTTCCGCAGCCGATCCATCACTTCCGTTACACGCAGGCTGCCCCGTCACATCACCAGAACGTCCGGCAGCCCCGCCTTCAAGTTCGGCAAAGACAATCCGCAGGCGCAGCACATGCATCCCGCCGGCAGCAGGCGTCACCGGGCTTTCACCGGCCGCCTGCGCCTCCGAAAGACCGCCGTCAGCTGCGGGAAACACCGGGTCCGCGGCGGAACACGCTTCCAGTTCGACCGGGAAGAAGAACTCCCGCCCCTCCCGCTCCGGCGCAAGGATGCGGCAGGCACGAAAGCCCCCGTCCGGCAGGGCGTCCGCAAAGGCAAAAAGGGGAAAACGGGGAATCAGGAAAGCACTTCCGGCCCGCGATCCCGCCCCTCCGGCCGTCATATCCCCGGCCTGCGATCCCGCCCCTCCGGCCGTCATATCCCCGGCCTGCGATCCCGCCCCTCTGGCCGTCATATCCCCGGCCCGCAATCCCGAACTCCCCCCCTTCACACTCCCCGCCGGCCGGCCTGAGGCGAGAACCGCATTGCAGGAGGCGATGAACGACCGCGCCGCCTGCGCCAGAGTCAAAGCCGTATCCTTCTGAGGCATAAACGCTTGCATAGCAAGAGTGTAGACAAAAAGCACAAAAAACTCTAGTATTTTCTCTTATGAACCGCAGGTTTCTCGAAGCACTCTTCCTGACATGCTCATGCATCCTTTTTCTCGGGGCAAGCTTTTTCATTACCGACAAGTTCATCGCCTCCTCCTCCCCCCTCGGCATGAACGGCGAGCGCTTCATCGCCATGAACTCCCAGTCCGCAAAGGGAAAGATTACGAAACCCGAAAAAAACGCCTCGCTCTACTACCGCTTCACGACAAACCAGAAAGTCCACCTCAAGCAGGACATAAAGGCGAACGGCGGTATTTCCCTCGTCGCCTGCATCAGGACCATCGACGGCAGCCTCGACGAAAGCGCAAAGACCCTCCCCTTCCAGTTCGGCTTCCTCTACGACAAGTCCTCCTCATCGGGCGATTCCGTTGCCCCCGGCAGCAATTTCGTCTCGGGCGACTACCTGATGTTTGACCGGGCAGGCATTACGAGCTTCCGCATCTCGGTCAGCGTCGGCGCGAGTGATGTGGTTCCGGCAGGCTTCTTCCTCCATTCATCCCACCCCTGCAAGATAGAAAGCGTCTCCTTTTCCGGTGTCATGGTCGGCTGGGACTTCTCCAGTTCCGTCCCCCTCTACGCATTCAGCAGCAGGGGCGGCACGGTCGAGATACTGGAAGGGGCATCCGCCGACTTTACGGACGCAGACAAGCTCTTCAACGACAGCCTCTTCCCCCGGGTAAGCGTCAAGTTTGCGCCGACATCCGACATCGGAACCTGGCAGGAGCAGAAAAAAGTCCACGCCCGCTACGGGAACGAAGAAATCACCATCCGGCGCAGCAAGACCTGCAGCACGCTGACCCTGCAGCTGGCGGCCTTCAGGACCCCCTATGCGCGGCTGAGCTTTGACGAAAGCGATCAGGTGCAGGCCATCCTGCTGGAAGCAAACGAGCCCAGACTCAGTGCAAAGGCCGACGAACGCATCCTCTACCCCTTCGTCACCGACCTGGGCATGATCATGAGCTGGCCCCGGGACCACTGGCGGAACCAGGACTACGAGCTGTATGAATGGGAGCAGGTGCCGCACGTCCTCTTCTTCGACTTCGCGGACTACAAGATCCAGAACGACTTCCTGACCCGGCTCGCCTATTTTGCGGAAAAAACCGGCTACAAGGGAACACTGGTGGACGATGAGTTCGTCCAGAGCCACCACGGCTACAATGCGCACGACTACAAGGCAAAGGACCTTGCGGCATTCTACACGCTGGCAGAAGCCCGGGGCGTTACCCTGAACCGGCGGGAATACCTGCTCCGCGACATCCTGCTTGCGAACGGCATCATCAGGGACGAAGGAAACGGGATGTACGCAGAAGGCGCCGGTGCCATCGTCTCCTTTTCCCGGGCCTCCGCGGAATACCTGCGCTGGCAGTTCCTGGCGCACGAGAGCTGGCACGGCATCTACTTTACCTCGCCCGAATTCCGGGCGGAAGTGGACACGATATACGACCGCTTTGACCCGACGAGCCTCGCCTTCATCCAGACCTTCTGGGAAACCCAGCCCGGCCTGAACTACGACCGGCACGACGACTACCTGATGCGGAACGAACTCATGGCATACATCATGCAGCAGAGCCTCGCCCGCATCGGCCCCTATTTCGTTTCCCTCGCGGAGCGCAGTTCCGTAAACCAGATAGAAGGCGACCTTGCCGCCTACATCCGCAGGACCGGTGCCGCAGCATTCAGCGAAGCCGGCGGCGAACTGAACCAGTGGGCATTCGACAACTACGGCTTTGCCGCCGGACGCGTCAACCTGCTCTACCGGGACAGCTCTACCGGGAATAATTGACTAAAAGCCGTATATTTCGTATAGTATCTTTTATGGCCAGCGGTAACTTTTTTCAATCCATGATAGCGTCCCTGTTCAGCGGCGGGGATGACAACGCCATCAAGCGGAAGATGCTCAAACGGATAGCGAAAAACCTGTCGAAGACAAAGTATCATTTCTACAGGCCGTCAAATCATGAAGTTGACCCGACCTTCGCCAAATTCTTCTATGAAATCTACAAGGCTGTTTCTCCCGCCCAGCTGATGTTTGCCAACACGACGCCGAACTCGCTCAAGCGGATCGTCATTGACCTTTCCCTTTCGGAAGAACAGAAAAAACTGGCGGAACTCCTCTCCGAAGACGAACTGAACAAGAAGGGGTCCACGATGCCCCTGCCCAAACTGGTCGAAGAAACAAAGGCAAATCTGGAAAAGTTCACTGCGGACTTTTCAAACGACAAGATTGTCAAGGCAGATGCCCTGTACACGAAACTGCTCCTCTTCAAGAACTTTACCCAGTACGATTTCTACTTCCTGCTCAAGAAGTTCGACAGCTCCCTGAAGGAGCGGAATTTCAACGCACCGCCGAAATTCCAGCAGATTGCCGGTTCCTACATCGTCGAAGACATCAAGAACTTCGTTGCCGTCGCGTGGCCCCTGCCATCCGATGACTGGGACGACGTGTTCAAGACGATGAAGTCCCTCAAGGGGGTCGAACCCATAACGCTCAGCACCTGGAAAAAGGTACTCCAGCGCCTCCGCTATGTCCGTGAACAGGGCATACTGGAGATGATGGTCCAGCTGATTACCGACAATCCCGCCTACAAGGAAGTCGTCAAGGGAGAGGACTACCACATACTCGACGAGTACATCTCCAACACCCGCAAGACGGTCGACGACGTTCTGAGCACCCTCAAGGAGCGCCAGACCGCAGGCAAGGTCGACAACCTGCTCAACCAGATTTTCGGCAACACGAGCATCGACGAGCTCAAGACCTATAACGACATGGTCAGCCAGGCATTCCTGAACAAGAACCTGACGGGCTTCCTCTATACGGCACCCCTCTCCTACCTCAAGCATTTCCTGCTCAACTACGTCAAGAAGGACGTGCGGGAACTGTCCGACATCCTCGTTGTCCGCGGCGAATGGACATCTCAGGCCATGTCGCAGCCGATGAGCGAGTCTTCCCACCAGCTGATGGGCCTTGCCGCCAAAATCACGGCGCTTGACGAGGACCTGACGGAATCGGGCAAATTCGGCAACAAGCTGCGCACGCTGATGCCGCGGGTAGACCGGGACAAGGAAACCCGGAACATCATGGAAATGACCCTGGGCGACGTAAACAACGAGGCCGCGCAGATTCTTTCGTCCGCAAAGCAGAACATCATCGTCTTTGACAAGAACCTCAAGATGCTCCTTGAAGATTTCGTCAAGCCGCATCCCGAGATCATCATGAACTGGCACGACCTTGACCGCTTTGCCGAAGGCAAGCTCAAGCAGAAGAGCGTGGATGTCTACAAGAAGCTCTACAACTTCATCTCTCTCCTGCAGAACTTCAATATTTCGATTACGGAAGCGGAGTAAGCGTTCAGGGTTTGCAGGAAAAAAGACTGGAAACGAAACAAAAAAGACCGGCATCTGCCGGTCTTTTTTTATTGCCGGGCGGGAGGACGCACAGGCGCACGCCGCCCCCGCCCTTTTGCTGCCGGGCAGGTCAGGATGCGGCACATGCCGCAGCCCGACACCATGCATTACGGAGTCCTACTTTACCTGATAGACCCAGAGGCCCTCGTAGTGGTGGCTGTCCTTTGATCCGAAGACACTGACCGAAGCCGGTGCCTTCGTGTCATCCTTCGCCGCCAGGTCGGCCCCGAGCGTAAAGTCCCCCCGGAACACGCCGTCGGGCCCCTTCTCCAGCTTCTTGAGCTCGCCGCCGTCCGCAGACACGGCAATGGAATTATAGTCCCCGGAGACAACCTCAAAGTGCAGCTTCGCACCGAGCTTGAGGGAACCGGTCACCGGCGAAACCAGGCTGGTATTCTTGCAGAGCGTGTATTCCGTGTAGGCAGTCGGGAAACGGATGACGTTGCCGCCGAATCCGGCATACACCCCGTCGCTCCGTATGTCGAAGCGGAGGATTTCTTCCATTGAAGTTGACGAAAGCTTGAGCAGGCGGAAAATCTTCTTCACGTTCTCGTTGCGCTCCTCGTCAAAGAGGTCCTCACGCAGGTAGTAGCGCCGGTTATAGGCGACCTTAAAGTAGGAGTCCGTCAGGCTTTTCAGCTCTGCCTTCGTAACGGCCCCCGATGCAGCGAGCTTTTTGGCCGCCGGCAGGATCTTTCCGTCAAACTCCGAGTCAGAGAAGAACCAGGGATAGGTCTCCTCGTCGGCACGGCAGGCATAGATAAAGGCCTGGTATTCCTTTGAAGTCGGCACGTCAAAGAGGAGCGAAAGCCGGTCACCCGACCTGCTCAGCCAGGTTGCATTCGGCACCTTGACCATCGTCATCTTCTCGCAGACCCCGCCCTGCACGGACACGTTGGAGTCCGCCAGCGTAAAGTCGTACTGCACGGGTCCGGTCAGCGTCGTCCGGTAGGCAGGCATGTTCCCTTCAAAGCGGAAGCCGTACTCAAAGAACACGCCCGGCACATAGGGTTCCGCCTTGAACTGCTCCTTCGAGCGTATCCTGGCACTGTCAACGTACTGGAAGGACGCATCCTCCGGCAGGTGCGAATACAGGAAGTTCTCGGGCTCAAGGAAGAACCACTGGGCGGAATAGCGCTTCACGAACGTCCGCTGCTCGAGGGAACCGGTGTCCAGGGTAACATCGACCAGCTTCCAGCTGTTGCCGATCTTAACCGCATTCCAGACGTGGTTCGGATCGTCGGGAATCGAATCCCCGTAGCCGAAGCCCTTGAAAAAGCCCTTGACCGCAACGCTTTCAATCCCCGCAAGCGAGCACATCCTGTTGAACAGGTCAACATAGCCGGGAGCAAGCGCCTTACCCGCCTTCAGCACCGATTCCCAGTCCTGCTTTTTCACCTTGCCGGAAAAATACATGTCGGCATCGTAGGCAATGCTGTCGCAGATCCAGTCATGCAGGACGCGGGCCTTCAGGCCGTCGTCCGCCAGACCGTCCGTCAGGTTCGTCACCAGGGCGGCAAGGTTCTTCTTCGGATTCTGCGTCACGCCGGAAGCTATGTCGCCGGGAACATTCCTGACGCGGGCGTTCATCATGTCACGGGCAAAAGCCGTGCCCGAAAGGAGTGCCGCCGCAAGCAGGCACAAAAAAATCTTGCTGGTGTGTTTCATTGTATCTCCTGTCATCGTATTCATGCCGATGTTTTCCGAAGATAAACAACAAAAGAAGGGAAAGGTTAAAGGCAGGGAAAGCAGGCCGTCCGGGAAAAGACCGCCGGAAAAAGAAAAAGCTCAGATAATCCCTGTCACCACCAGAAACTAAATACCGTTGCTTCGTTCCCGATCTGGCGGGGTTTTCTAGCACCAGCGTGCAGAGCATCTGAGCAAGCGGAAAGATGGGGATTCGAACCCCAGATAGGATTGCTCCTATGCATCCCTTCCAAGGATGTACCTTAAACCACTCGGACATCTTTCCAAAAATAAAAAAAGGTTTTTTGAACTATCAGCCGGACAGCGGAACACCGCTTCGGGCATCCCGCTTCACTGACTTGACTGGAAAAACGCAGGATTCTTTCCATCGCTGCGGCTCTGGAAAGAGGGGGATTCGCGCCCAGCTTCGTTCAGACGCTACGCACTGCTCGCGTCCTCGCTCGCTTCGAATCCCTTATCCCTTTTCCTCCGCTCACGCTCCGGAAAGAGGGGGATTCGAACCCCCGAAACCCTAACGGGTTTAACGGTTTTCGAGACCGCCCGATTCGACCGCTCTCGCATCTTTCCAAGTCAAACAATCCAAAAACCTAATTTTTAGCGAGACTGGGCGGGTTCGAACCGCCAACCTTCGGCTCCGCAGGCCAACACTCTATCCAGTTGAGCCACAGTCTCAAAAATTTTCAGCCACAGCGTCCGTTCCGTTGCCGAAACAGCCGTTCTGACTTAGCGGAGGCGACAGGGGTTGAACCTGCCCGGCCCGTTAGGAACCGACGGTTTAGCAAACCGTTGTATTACCGCTCTACCACGCCTCCAAAACCCTTAACGGGTCCGGAGCGAGAGGGATTTGAACCCCCGATACCAAAGAGGTATAACGGTTTTCAAGACCGCCGCGTTCGACCGCTCTGCCATCGCTCCATTGAATTGCAGTATGATTTTATCGCATTTTGCCCGTATATGTCAAGAGCCGGAGAAAGATTTTTCCGGCAAAACAGCTGCAAAAGTCCCCGCAGCTGTATTCCGCGGCCTCGTTGAAAAAGCTCTGCCCTCTTTCCGCCTGCCCCCTGCCAGCCGCATACAGGGGACAAAAGGCGTAAGCGGTTGCATGATGCGGCTGTTCGGCACTCGCATAACGGCCGTTCGGCTCGTCCAGAATCAGCCGTGTTTTGCCCCGTACTCCTTCCTCCCCTTGACAAGCGGGGGAGACAGCTCTTAGAATTCTCATGACAGCCGGATGCTGGGTGTCCGTGAAGTGCGTTAGGTACGCGGTCAGCCGCATCGTCCGTTCCCCTTCCTTTTTTAACGGCGCGGGCCGCGAAGGGAGGAACTATGCCCGGAGGTGCATGATCTGCAGAAAATCAGGGAGCAGCTGAAAGTCAGGAACTACAGCGAGCGGACGGCCGCCAGTTATGAAAAATGGATTTCGATCTTCCTTGAAGCACAGGGATGCAGCCCGGATTTGCTGGAACAGCAGCATATAAACAGCTTCCTCACGGACCTTGCCGTTCGCAGGCATGTCAGCCCCTCCACTCAGAATCAGGCTCTGGCAGCCCTACTCTTCTATTTCCGCTTTGTCAGGCAGCTGTCTCCCAGTGATTTTTCATCCGTAATCCACGCCAAGAAAAAGCCCCGCATCCCCGTAGTGTTCAGCAGGGAAGAAGTCGGCAAGGTGATAGAGAAGCTTGACGGAAACAAAAAGTTGATTGCGAAGCTCCTGTACGGGACGGGAATGCGGCTGAACGAAGCCCTGTCACTCAGGATACTGGACCTGGACTTTGACCGGGACGAGATCATCATACGGCACGGCAAGGGCGACAAGGACCGCCACGTGATGCTGCCGCAGAAGCTTGTCCCGGAACTGAAAGCGCACATCGAACAGGTCAGGAAGCTGCACGAGAAGGACCTGTCCGAGGGCTGGGGCGAAGCAAACCTTCCGAATGTGCTGGCTGCGAAATATCCTTCGGGATGCCGGGAATTCAAATGGCAGTGGCTGTTCCCGCAGAAGAACCGCTGGGTCAACTCCGTTACCGGCGAACAGGGACGCTACCACATGGACGAGTCCCTCATGCAGCGCTCCGTCAAGCAGGCCGTGCTGGAGTCCGGCATAAACAAGAACGCCAGCTGCCATACCTTCCGCCATTCCTTCGCGACCCATCTGCTGGAGGCCGGTTACGACATCTGCACCATACAGGAACTGCTCGGACACAGCGATGTTAAGACAACTCAAATTTATACCCACGTCCTGAACCGGGGTGCCGGTGGCGTGATAAGCCCCTTGGACAGGATGTAAGCAGGAGAGCAGTGGTTGCAGGCTGGCAGCGGCCCTCGGGTCGTGCGGCCGCCGGTGCCGGCCGGGAGCGATGGCAACAGGGCAGGAATATCCGGCAACGTGAGAGGACCGGGACGGGAATTCAGGACGCATGGCCAAGGTATGACCGCCAGCTACAGGCCCGGGAGGAGACGAGCCTATTCCTCTTATTCCACCGGGCAGATTATACGGATACGGATAAGAGCTTGCACCAGATGGTGATTTTGTGCTACCATAAGCAAATAAACGCAAAAATTCGGGTGTTACGCCGACACAGAATGCAACATAACACATTTATACAGGATACGGAGAAAACTTGTTATACGGGCGGCTTATTGAGCCGCTAGTTGGAGAAGAAAAGATGCTTACATTTTTTGATTTTGCAGAAAAAGTTTTGGAGAATTCATCAATACCATTAAGTTTTCAAGATATATGGAAAAATGGTGTTGATATGGGATTGGATAAAAGCTTATCAACAACAGGAAAAACTCCATGGCAGACATTAGGAGCAAGACTTTTTGTTGATGTAAGAGACAATGAGAGTACAAAATTTGTAAAAATTGGAAAAAGACCAGCACGTTTTTTCTTAAAATCTAAAATGTCAACTCTTTCCCAAGAGTTTATAAACAATATTGATAAAGAAGAAAATATCATTGTCAAAAATGTGAAGACATCTTATACAGAAAGAGAATTGCATCCACTTCTTACCTATTTTGCTTATTCAAATGCGTCATTCAATAATGGCAAAGCAATTATGACGAAAACGATTTTTCATGAAAAATCAAAAAAGGATGGATTAAACGAATGGATTCATCCTGACCTTGTTGGAGTTTATATTCCGATTGAAGAATGGAAAGATGAAATTATCGAATTGAATAAAATCAGTTCCTCAAACGCAATACAGTTGCTTTCATTTGAAATGAAAAAAGAAATAAATCGTTCAAATTACAGAGAATACTTCTTTCAAGCCGTATCAAATTCTTCCTGGGCAAATGAAGGTTATTTAGTTGCTGCAAAAATTGTTGATGATGATGAACTTATGAATGAATTGGAAAGATTGTCTGCCTCGTTTGGAATCGGCTTAATAAAACTTGATTTAGACGATATTGATTCATCTTCAGTTATTTTTCATGCAAATAAAAAATCTGAACTCGATTGGGAAACAATGAACAAGCTCTGTGAAATTAACTCAGACTTCCAGAAATTTCTCCAAGATGTAAAAATTGATTTTGATTCCAAAAGAATTCATAAATCTGAATACGATACAGTTCTGAAAGATCCCGATGTATATATTCAGAAAATAATGAAAAAAGATTCCACTCAAAGTTAATATTTTTACTTAAAATCCTATAATTATTAAAAGAGGTGATTTTAAATGAATGACACAAAAAATATTGATTGGAATATGGTAAATGCCATTGGGCGGGCTTTTGGTGAAGATAATGAAAGAATGTTAAGAAACAAAACCTATATTTTAATCGAAGATGCTGGAATTTTAGACATTCCTGCTGACGCAATTGTAAATGCTGCTAATTCAGCATTGCAAGAAGGTGGCGGAGTCTGTGGAATAATTTTTAGAAGGGCAGGCTCAGAAGAACTTCAAAAAGCCTGTGAGAAAATTGGACATTGTGATGAAGGCTCTGCTGTAATAACACCTGCATTTAATTGCCCTGCAAAGTTTATAATCCATGCAGTTGGACCTCATTGGATTGATGGAATGCATGGCGAAAAAGATAAACTTTATGGAGCTTATAAAAAATCTTTAGAGCTTTGCAAAGAGAATGATTTACATTCTGTTGTATTTCCTTTAATTTCCGCTGGTATATTTGGTTATCCAATTTATGATGCATGGTGCCAGGCAATTTATGCCTGCAAGAATTTTATAAATTCAAACCCTGATTTTAAAATACATATAATTTTCACAATTCCAACAAATCCAAAAGTTGACCGAGATGGTAAAAAGAAATTTGATACAGGAAATGAAGTTTTAGGTAAAGAATCACCTAATATAAAATTTTAATAAGGAATATTTTTTTTAATCGAGGCAAACTCGATTAAAAAAATTAATTGAACTTTTGAACAACTCAAGAAAGCGGTAGTACGCGACTTTCGTCGCTTGAAAAAATAAATTTTCAACAAAGAAGCGTTGCTTCTTTAAATAAAAATATGGAGAAAATTTGTTTACGGTGAAGTAATCTTTATCGTATAACAAGAAGTTCAAAGCCGACACAGGCTCAAGGCCTGTGCGGTTTAACTCATTGTTATGTGGACGCCCCGCACTGGGGCGCTTTTGGGGACAAATGTTGAAAGCTGGAGAAAAAAATGACATTTGGAAAATGTGAAGGAAAAATTCATGGAGTTTTTTTGCTTTCCTCGAAAGAAACTGATATGAATACTATTTCATTTACAATTGCTCTTGGAAAATTAGGAAAAAATAGTGAATGGACTGAAGAAACAAAGTCAAACGAAACATTGACAGAATTATTTCAGCATGCAACACCAATTTATCCTGATATGGATGAAGTTTATGAAATTACTTTTGAAGATTACATAATGCATCAGACACGGAATGAATCGTATACTTCTTATGATGAATACGAAATTAGAAAAGGAAATCCGCTCTTAATCTTTGAAAAATCCCGGCTTTTAGATTTTTTGCCACAACTTACTGATTGTACATCATATCCAGATGGCACTTTTTATCCAGAAAAATGGACACATTACGGAATATATTGTGTAGATCATATAATCGATGTCATTTCTTGTTCCAGACCAAAAATCAGAAAAGTACAAGTGTGAGAAGATTTTATAATAGAATCGAGATTATAAAATGAAATTAAACTTTGTGTTAGGATGAAGAATCGATTGTATTAGTGCGCGGGAGAAAAACAGCTCAAGCCTGTCTTTTTAAAAAGGTGAACCCAGCTTGCTTTTTTACTAAAATTACTTTCAAAATATTTCTGTGAAAAATTCCTAAAAACATGATATGATTATATCGGAGGTTCATTATGTCATACGAAATGGTAATTGAACAAGTAAAAACTCTCCCTGAGCAATTGTTGACATCGGTTTCCGCATTTATAAAACTGCTGGAAGCTGAACAATCAGAAATGTATGTTATTAAATCTGCCCCAAAAACAAAAAAGAATTTCCTTAAGCTTGCCGGAAAAATTCATCTTGATAGCAATTCTGTGATTGAACTTCGAGAGGCAAGTTTATTATGATTATTGCAGATACAAATATAATCATCGATTTCTGGGATAAACCTACAGAAGATGCAAAGAAAGTCTTTGAAGACAATGAAATCGCAACATGCGGAGTTATAAAGACAGAACTGCTTCGTGGCAGTAATTCTGACAATCAGTTTTTACAAATGGAAGAAGCCTTAAATGATTTTACTTATCTTTCATTTTCTGAAAAAGACTGGATTTCACTTTCAAAACAATTCATTACCTTAAAGAGAAACGGACTCGCAGTGCCATTTCAAGATGCGATAATTGCATATCTTGCCATAAAATATAATTGCGAAGTATGGACTAACGACAAACATTTTAAATTAATGCAGGTTGTTTTGCCAGAATTAAAATTGTTTTCAGTTTAGTTATAAAGAATAGCACATAACAAAGGTTCGTAGCCGACAGCGGGTCGAGCCCGCTGCGGTACAACCAGTTGTTATGTGGACGCCCGCACTGGGGCGCTAGTTTTTTATTAACATCCATCTGAA
>CAMJZA010000027.1 GCA_946410085.1 uncultured Treponema sp.
ACTACCAGAGCATGCTGGACACGGATACCCTGCTGAAGGGCGAGGATTACGGAGGTCTTAAAGAGAGCATCATCATCTTCCTGTGCCGCTTTGACCCTTACAAAAAGGGAATTCCGTGGTATACTGTACGGCGGAAATGCGAAGAGGACGGGAGCGTGGAAGTAGGCGATGCTGCCACCGTGCATGTGCTGAACTGCCGGGCGCATGCAAAAGTGCAGGATGAGTCCCTGCGGGCGTTCATGAAGTATGTCCAGACGGATGAGGCGGAATCTGAGTTTACGAGGAGGCTGCGGAAAATGGTTGAAGCACAGAAACAGATTGAAGGGACGAAGAAGCTCTACTTCTCATGGAGCCTGCACGATTACGACGTGCGGAACGAGGGCATTGCCATCGGAGAGAGACGGGGTGAGAAGCGGGGCAAAAGAGAGAACCGTCTTGAGACTGCCCGGAACATGCTGGCGATGGGTCTGGGAACTCACGAGCAGATTGCCGGAGCAACCGGCCTCTCCCTTGCGGAAGTGGAAGAGCTGGCCGCCCGCCGGTAAGCTGTCCGCGGGACTACCCCGCACTTGCCCCGTTCATGCGGGGCGGGTTCAGTTCCGTCGGGCCGTTCCGTCAAGGGCAAAGGGCCGCCTGCTTTCCTAGAACCTGATGCCCATGCCGAGCGGGTACGGTTCCACAAACAGCAGGAACAGGGGGGTAAGAAAGTGTGCAGGATTGTTGAAGAATACAGCGACGAGCGCGCCAAAGATGCAACGGCGAAAAGAAATCGTGAGATTGTGGAAAAACTACTGCGTGACGGGAGTTTCTCCTTAGAAAAGATTTCCAATATCGCCGATGTTCCGCTCGAGCAGGTCCGGCAGATGGCGGAAAAACTTGCCGAGCCGGTCTGCGGATAAGGAGAAAGCACTGCAGGGCCAGCCCGCCATGGCAGGCACATGCCCGTCAGCGGCGGCCTGCGGCTTCTTCCATCAGTTCCTTCAGCTCGGCGGCATTGTCCGCGACGAGCGCTGCCGCAAAGTAGAGGGCCGTAACGGACTCCGTCGTAAGCCTGCCCATCGGCACGGCACCTTCGCGCCACACGTTTGAAGCCGTAGCAAAACCGCCCAGGTCAACGGCTTTTTCCTGCTGCGAACAGCAGTAAAAGGTAACCCCGTACTTCTTTCCCCGGGCAAGCAGGGGCCGCAGGGAATAGCTGCTGTCCCGCATGTCGCCCGTTCCCCGGCCGTAAAGCTCCAGAATTACCGTATCCACCCCGCTTTCCGCACCGATCCGGTCCGCAAGGCGGCTTCCCAGCAGGCCGGGAAAGAGCTTCACGACCTCAAGGCGGGCAGCCGCATCGTTCAGGAGGCTGGCCATCACGTCCTTATCCGGCAGGGGAACGGAGAGAAAGCTTTCGGAAATGACGCCGCCGGCCCCCTGCCCGCCGGCAGGATTCCAGACCGAGAAGGAATCGTCAGAGCCGCCGGTATACTTCAGATTGAGCGGCGAAAGGAGCCTGCCCTTGTAGGCGACAAAGACTCCGCCCTTTTCTTCCCGTGCCGTCCGCACGGCGAGCGCAAGACTTTCCTTCGCCTCGGAAGATTCCGAAGGAATCGCCGAAGATGCGGTCAGGACAATGGGAACTTTTGAAGCGGAAAAAAGCCAGTACAGGAGGGCTGCCGTATAGGGGAGCGTATCGGTTCCGTGGGTCACGACAATGCCGGTTGCAAGGCCGCTCTGCAGGTGTTCGGCAATTTCGCCGATCAGGACCGCCCAGTCGGAGGGTTCGGTTTCCTCGCTCAGCATGGAGCGCACCTTGACCACGCGCACGGGAGTCTCCCCTTCGTCCGCAAGCAGGGATTCCACGAGGGCGCAGTCCCCGGCGGCAACGGTTCCGTCGGCGAGCTTTTCCGCACTGATGGAACCGCCCATCGTCAGCACGTAGATGACGGAGATGCCCAGACTTTCCTTGATGATTTCCTTGACGCGGACGGCATCGGCCCGGCCGCCGCTTTCCTTCATCACGAGGCCCGTCAGGTATTCAAGGGGCGGCATTTCGCCCCGGCGCAGGGACGCGACGGACTTGGGCTTGGCGGCAAGCACCCGGTCAATAATCGGCTGCAGTTCCGCCCGGTCGGACAGAATGCTCATGCCCGGCTCCTGCAGCAGGGCATCCAGGTCACCGCCCGCATGGCAGATGTCGGCTATCAGCTTCTTTGCAATGAAGCTGTTTATCCGGCGGGAAGAAAGCAGGCTGATAATCCTCGCATAGTCTGCGCTTTCCAGCTTGCACTGCTTGATGGAAAGGGAATCCTTATGCAGCGCCTTCATCAGCTCGCCTGCCATCCAGCGGGCGGCAAGCAGGGGTTCGGCACCGGCGCGGACAGCCTCTTCAAAGTAGTCTGCCCGGTCCTTTTCCCGGCAGATGAAGACAGAGCGCAGGCGGGAAAGGCCGTAGTCCTGCATGAGCCGCGCCCGGCGGGCTGCGGGAAGTTCCAGTCCCTTATCCTCCCGGGAGGAGTCCGCAGGAGCGTGCAGGAGGGGAACGGTCACGGCGGGACTGACGGCTTCAAAGCGGTCCTTCTGCTCCCGGTACTGGTGGAATGATTCGGTACAGGAAAGCTCTTCGTTCCAGAGGCGGCTTTCTGTCTGCAGCACGCTGCCGGAGGACATGAGGTCTTCTTCCCGCGAAAGCTCGCTGTTTATCGCCTTGCGCACGAAGTTAAAGGAGTTCAGGTTCCGCAGCTTTACGTACTGGTCGGGCAGGGCGGGGTATTCGGCAAGGGCGACATAGGCGTTGGAACGGATGGAAGCCTCCCCCGCACCCGGTGAAACGAGCTTGAGGTAGGTGAGCAGGGTGTAGAGTTCTTCAAGAAAAATCTCTGCCTCCTCTCCCAGTTCAAAGCCGCAGCCCGTCCGGATCCGCATGGTCGGACAGCCGGCATAGGTCCAGTCGACGGTGGCCTTTTTGCCGCCCGCACGGGTGAGCCGGCCCCGGTCTTCTTCGACCCGAATCTCTTCTATATATATGTCCTTCGTCTTCTGGTGAAAGTCAATCGGCATGCTGCCGCCTTCAGCAACAAGGACGGAAAGGCCGGTAAAGGTCCGGTCGTCCGGCGGTTCGGGCAGCTTGCCCGTCAGGCGCTCCAGTGCCGCCTCGTCCAGCATCCTGCCGCCGGTCGCCCGCACGAACGAAGAAACCTTGTGCAGGACGGACGGCTGTACATGGACGGCAGAAAAGGAGACCGGCGAATTATTCTTGCGCAGGAACTCCTTTTTTGCAGAAAGGATGTCTTTGGGACCGCCGTCAGCGCTTTCGGCAATGAACACACCGGGCACGGCGGACAGCAGGACCCGGACCTCGAGATACACATAGGACTTGAACATAGTAGCTTCCTACGGCCTACTATAGCACAAACGGAAATGCGGGTACAGGGGCTGTCCCAAATGGACAAAAGAGGCAGTTCTCCACAGATAAATATATACAGCATGCGAGCTTGTGCGAAGCACAAGCTCGGGGAGTTCGCGTAGCGAACGGCAGGGAGGAATCATGAGTGCAGATGCGATGCTGAGGTCTTTGAGCGATGACAGCTGGCGCTGGATAGAACAGGGGCGGATAGAGGGGGCAGAGCGTGACAGGATAAGCAGTATCCATAGTGCCGAACGCCGGGGCAGACGCGAACAGGCCCTGACAGCCGCAAAAAACTTCCTTGCGATGAATATTTTAACTCACGAGCAGATTGCCCGGGGAGTAGGTCTTCCGCTGGAAGAGATAGAGAAACTGGCAGCTCAGATGTAGCTGGAACACAGCGGCTGCGCTGTCGGGAAGGCAGGGGACTGCCCTTACGGGGCCGGTGCGTTGCGGACAAGGCGGAAGCCGGAGCAGCAGTTCCGGTCGCTCGGGTTGCCGCAGAAGAAACAAAAAAACCTCCCTCCGTCTGGAAAAAACGAAGGGAGGCAGAAGGAGAAAACGCAGGGAAGCTGTTCTGAACAGCAGGAAAACAGATTCCCTTGCTATGGAAAATGTATATATACGTCGGATATCCCTGCGGACACCCGAACGATTCTACCTATTCGGTCAGAATCCTGATGATCTCAGACTTGTCCGACGTGTCGAGGATCTGCGCGCGCTTGTCGGCGGACTTGAACAGGAGGCTGACTTCTGCAAGGAACTGCAGGTGCGGTCCCGTCTTGTTCACCGGAGAAAGAGTCATTATGAAGATACGGCAGGGATCCTGATCAAGGCTGTCAAAGTCAACGGGATTGTCAGAGATACCGATGCAGGCGACGAGGTCAGAAACCGTGTCGGTCTTGCCGTGAGGAATCGCGATGCCGTGCTTCATGCCCGTCGACATCTTGCGCTCACGGTCAAGGACGCACTCCTTTGCGGCGTCTTTGTCCGTCACCTTTCCTGCCTTTACGAGTACGTCAAGCAGTTCATCTATAATCTCTTCTTTCGTTGTTCCCTTCAAATGAAGTTCTACCGTTTCCGGCGTCAATACAGTTCGTAAGTCCATAATTCCAATTTTATGTTTAGAATGGGAAATTGTCAAGGAAAAAAGAGCTTTTTAAGAATAAATCGTGCAATCGGGGATTCCCTCTTGTTCTTATGACAAAACTGGGTTATCATAGTTAAGGAAAGGACTGCAAACCGCCGATAAGAGAATAGAGTACTATTTTTACAGGACGTAACACGTATGGGAAGTGCAGAAAACGAAGATATCAATGCCAGAATTATCAAGGCAGTTGAGGACAAGGCCTCGTGGTTTAACGGTACCGTCCTTCCGAAGGTACAGGAAGGCTACCGCAATCACCTGATTTTTGTAAAAAACCTCACGAATGCACTCCAGCGCCGTTCCCTCATTACGCCGGATCCCTACAAGAACGACAAAAAGATTACCGACGTCAACACCATTGACGAAAGTCCCTTCAACGATGCGGACCGGGCTACCCAGCTGGGCATCCGGCTCGGCCAGTACGAGAATATGGTCGATTTCATCTGCACCTATGTCAAATTCGCCGTTGAACAGCTCCCGACTGCAAAGATAAAGAAACTCGTTGACTTCAACGGATCCTTCTCATGGAACTCGCTGACCCCCAATTCGGCACGGCAGAACACCAAGGCCCTCGGTTCCGCCCTGATGGAACTCAAGACCACGACCCAGGGCGGCGGTGTCGCAATGGGCATGCTGTTCGAAAGCATTACCAAGACGGCAAAGGATCTGGAAGAAATGTCGCGGGATCTGAAAGCCGTCGGCGCCTTCCAGAAAGAACGATACAAGGGTGAAATCCGCAAGGCAATCCTCACCAAGCTCAGTCCGGAAACGCGGGCAAATGCGGCTGCCCTGCTCGAAGAAATAAAGAAGCAGATGCCGACGGCACTGCCCCGCCGCCCCTTCTCGGCAGAAATCGTTGACGAGCTGGTCAAAGAGGAAAGCGCCCCGAACCGGGACGAACTGCGGAACAAGCTGCTCCAGCACCTGAAGGTGCAGGAAGCGAAAGTTGAAAAGGAAGAAGAGTCCGTCAACGTCCATGAGATCATCATGGGAGCGGTACTCGCCTTGGGTTCCATGACGGACCAGTACAACATCGTCATGGGCAAGGTCATCACCAACCACGACATACTCGCCTCCGAAGACCGGGGCTTCAAGCAGAAGCTGGCAAACCTCTTCCGCCGCCTCTTCGGGCTGGCGGATCCGCCGGTGGAATACCAGGTGATCATCAATAAGAAAGGTTCGGATGAAAAGATGAGGGAAACCATCAATTATAATTCCTTCATGGCAGCCTTCTCCAAGCGCATTAAGTTCTATACTTCGCTCAACAGCACGGACAGTCCGAACTACCAGAAAATGAATTCCCAGACGGACGATTTCGTCTTCAACTGGGTCAACAAGCAGATGACGGAAAACGGGAGACTACAGGTTTTGCTCGGCGCACTGGACGAATACTTCAAGCAGAATACGTCCGGCGTGAACCGTGCAAAGATAAAGGGCATTAAGATGGAGCTGACGACGCTGAAAAATGCGCTCGTCAAGGTAAATCAGCTTCGCTCCGAATATGCCTCTTATGTCGAGGAGGCGGAGCAGATGAAGAAACTTGGAATAACGAAATGAAATTGAACATTCACCGTACGTCCGGGGCAAAACTGCTTCCGGCGCTTGCCCTTGCGGCAGCCCTCACGGCAGTTCCGCCTGCGGCACAGGTCTTTACCCCGCAGCTGGGGGAAGAGACTGAAGGGATACCGGGCGTTGACATGTCCCTGCAGCGGAACATCGTCATGCTGACGATGGGACACACCTACGATTTGAATCCGCAGACCGCAAGCTACACGTCCGAAGCACAGCTGCTTTCAGGCTTATACGAGGGCCTCTTTTCCTACAGTCCCACAACGCTGGAACCTCAGAACGCGCTCTGCTCGTCCTATAAGATTTCCCGGAACAAGAAGCGCTGGACCTTTACGATCATCGACGGCGCAAAATTCAGCAGCGGAGAAAAGATTACCGCCGACAGCTTCCGTGAGTCATGGCTGAACCTCCTTTCGACCCCGAACGCTCCCTACGCATCCCTCCTGGACTGCATTGAGGGCGCGCGGAACTACCGGCAGGGAAAGGGCACGCGGGATGAGGTAGGCATTACGGCACGGGACGAAAAGACCCTGGTCGTGCACCTTGAGGAACCGGCGGAGCACCTGCCGAAGATTCTCTGCCACCACGCATTCAGCGTCGTCAGCAAGAAGAAGGACTCCTACAGCGGCGCCTTCGCCCTCAAGTCATACGAAAAGGGCCGGATCGAACTGGTCAAGAACAAGAACTACCGGGAAGCGTCGAATATCCTCATTCCGGGCATTACGATCCTCCAGAGCGACGATCTTGACGAGAACGCCTTCCTGTACAACACGGGCAAGGTGGACTGGATTCCCGAAGGCAACGTCAATGCGGCAAAAATCATCAACCGCAATTCCATTAAGGTTGCGGGGGAGTTCGGTACCTACTATATCTTCTTTAAGCTGAACGGGAAAAAGTGGAATACCCGGGAAATACGGGAAGCCCTGCTCGAGGCGATTCCCTACGACAGCCTGCGCGAGGGCATTACCGTTCCGGCGACGACGCTCGTCTATCCCCTCACCGGCTACCCGGATGTTGCGGGCTTTGACGACTATGACAGCGACGACGCCGTCATGATGATGGCGAAGGCGCGCGAAAAGGCGGGCATTCCGGCAAAAGAAAAGATTACGGTAAAGTTCGGCATCATGGACTCGGACTTCATGAAGAACTTCGTGCAGATCCTGCAGAAGGCCTGGCAGCCGCTCGGCGTCGAACTCGTCAGCGAAAGCAGGCCGTCGGAACAGTACAACGGGGCAATTTCCGGCTGGGATGCAGACCTCTTTGCCTATTCCTGGATCGGCGACTTTGCAGATCCCCTTGCCTTCCTGGAACTGTTCAGGAGCGACTCATCGCTCAACGTTGCCGGATACCGCAACGAAGCCTTTGACGGCCTGCTGCATCAGGCTTCCGTCGCAGACGACAGCAGCGAGCATTACAAGCTGCTCGCCCAGGCGGAATCAATGCTGCTCGATGACTGCGTAATCATTCCGGTCTACCATCCCGTGAGCCTGCACATCATCGATACGGACGTCATCGGCGGCTGGCAGACGAACGCAATGGACCTGCACCCCTTCAAATACTTCTACATCCGCCGCAAGGAGCAGTCGCTTCCCAATCTGGTCGCCGCTCCTTCGGACAAAAAGGAACTGCTGACCGGCTACTAGTCCGCAAGGAGTGCGGCTATCCGGCCGGCATTCTCTTCCTTCCCCGCCCGCCCCATGTCAACCGTCATGTCGGCGGTCCGGGCGTAGCGGGCGGTCCGTTCCGCATAAAATGCATGAAAGATTGACCGTATCTCAAGCAGGGAGCGGGGGCTCTTGTCCGCGATGTAGGCGGGCAGGTTTTCAAAGCCTCCTGCCGGCAGCTCGCGGGCTTCCCTGATAATCCGGTCTGCGGCGGCATCTTCAGGCGCATTGAGGAACACGAAGCGTCCGAGCGGCCTGAGCGCAGCGAGCGCCGCTTCATTCGCGCAGATGCCGCCGCCCGTCGCGATGACCGCCCGCTCACCGGCTGCCGTGAGCCGGGCAGCGAGCTGCCGGCAGGCTTCCGCCTCGGCAGCCTGAAAGGCGCCCGGACCGCCGTCCCGGTAGAGTTCACGGGGACTCCTGCCCGTCTGTTCGCAGACAAGGTCGTCGGTATCATAGCACGGAATGCCGAATTTCTGCGCAAGCAGCCGGGCCTGCGTTGACTTGCCGCAGTGCTTTATTCCCATCAAGATAATACAGTTCATGGTCACATCCTCTTTTTGTGTTTTGCGGGCCGGTTGCAGGTGATTCCTGCCGTACCGGCCGGAGCCGCACGCTGTACGGTCCGTTCACTGCCGTGCAGGCCGCTTACTGCTGCGCGAGCCTGCGGCGGCAATACTCTTCATACGCAATCCGCTCCTCCCCGTCCAGCACCGTCAGGTCCTTCTGAATGCAGCGGCCGTCCCGGGCGACATAGACCGTCAGGATGGGCTCGAGCGCATTGAAATCATCCCAGCGGATGCGGTCTGCATAGTGCGCGAAGTTTTCCTGCATATAATATTCGTCAAAGGCATAGGCTGCCCGCACCGAAAAACCGTCATCCGTGTCGTGCCACCAGCTGCATTTTGCTTCGATATAGATGTCCCCGCCGGTTTCACCGGTTTCACCGGCATCACCGCGCTCCCTGCTGCCCTCCCCGGCCTTTTGGGGAAAGGCGTTTTCGGGAATTTCCCGGCGGATCCCGCCGACCGTCCACAGGCCGTCGGCGCCCTGTACCATGCGGCAATAGATTTTCTTTTTCCTGCTGCCGGTCAGGTTGTCCCGGCTTTCCGCATCCAGATTGCTTCCCTTCAGCTGGGACTCGGAAAGCGTGAGCTTCACGTAGCGGCCCTTAAAGGGACTGAAGGGGTCATTGGCACGGCAGGCAAGGGAAACGATTCTGCCGTGCTTTACGGCATAGTGCTTTACCCGCGCACTGTAGCCGAGCAGGGACAGGGCCGCGGCAAGCTGCAGGATGACGGCTGCGGAAAGCAGGCACATGCGGCCTTTATGAGCGGTTGTCATGAATGTCCTCCTTTTCCGGCTTTGTCTCCGCCTCTTTCCTGCGGTCCATGCGGAGCAGCAGCAGGTTGAGCACAAGCATTGCAATGCCCAGTACGATGAACAGTACGCCCTTCGCGACAAAGCCGTAGGAATCGCTGAAGAATTTGATGATGAGGGCGAGGGCTGCATAGGCGGCGCACGCGTTTGCCTTTGCAAGGCTGCCGTCCGTATAGGCTTCAAGAATATACCAGCCTGCCGTCAGGAAAATGAAGGCAAAGCTTATGTACGAAAGAACTCCGGCAATCCTTGTCGGCTGCAGGAACGCCGGTCCGCCGCTGCCTGCGGCAGGGGCGGATCCCGTCCCCGCGAAGCAGGCGGTACAAAGCAGGAGCAGGAAACAGACGGCAACAATGAGGGCATACAGGGCAAGCAGGAAGTTCCAGCGCCGCTTTACGGCCATTCCCCCGTGCAGGCAGGCACGGACCAGCCGGGCGGCAGGCAGGAGGCAGATCCCCGCATGCAGGACAAGGGTCAGCAGGAGCGGCAGAATTTGCTCAGCAGGCGGACAGTGCAGGTGGTAAAATCTCGGTGTCACAAAGGCAGACACGTAGATAATCACGACGCACAGGACCTGCCCGAGCCTGCCTGCCGCACCCATCGAGGTTGCCGCCCGCACAGGCCCCTTCGCGGGGACGGCGGCAGGGCTGTCCGCTTCCGCAGAAACAGCCCGCAGCTCCCGCTCCCGGCTGTACAGGTACAGCGCCGCGCACAAGAGCACAAAGGGAGAGCAGAGGAAGAAAGTTTCCGTCACGCCGTACAGGCAGCAGATGCCCGCCGCAGCGAACAGGACTATATAGGGAAGCCAGCGGAAGCGGCCGTCCCTGCGGAAACGACCGTCACTGCGCCAGCGGATGAAGCCGTAGAGCCCGGCAAGCGCATAGAGATACAGGAAGGCTTCGGGGAAGTCAGTTTCCCTTCCCCGGTACAGGAAGCAGACGGCACAGACGCCCGCCAGGGCAAGGAGGCCGTCAAGCAACTCGATCCATGCACGATTCCGGACACCGTTCCGTGCACCAGCCCCGGAATCATTCATCGAGCCATTCCCCGAAGCGTTCCCGGCTCCCGACCAGACGAGGAGGACAAGGGCGGCCAGTGCGATACAGGCATACGAAACGAGCTGAAAGGGAACCGCCTCACGGTCATAGACGGCAAGGCACTGTCCTTCCCGGCAGAGGAAGAAGGCGGCGGCCATCCAGACCGCCAGACACATGCGGGTCAGGCAGCCGAGAGCCCCGGCTTCCTGCGGACTGCTGCGGGTCCGGCGGCAGGCAGCCGCCAGGAACAGAAGCAGGAAGGCTGTTCCTGCAAGCACCGGATAGTTCAGCTGCAGGACAAAGCAGGCCGCCCAGAAGAAGTATGCGCAGACGGCAGCAAAGGGCAGCCAGTAGGCAAGGACGCCGGCGCCGCCACCCCCTGCCACGGGCTCCTGCCCGGGCTCCGGTTCCTGTCCGGTCGCGGTCCCCTGACCGCTTGGGAACAGCCGCTCGCGGCGGACGACATGGTACGCGCAGACACAGAGCAGGATGCAGAAGTAGGCCGTGCACAGCTGGTTCTTCCCCAAGGGAATGACAGCGCCCAGGATCGAACAGAGCATCACAGCGACAAGGCCGGCAATGACGTCAAAAGAGTCCTTCAGCTTCCGGGAACGGACAAGCAGGGCGGCCGCAGCAAGCACATACGACCCATAGAGTGCGATGTGCAGGGGGAGTGCCTGCGGCCGGAACACACGGTACAGGGGGAAGGGCGGCGTCTGGAGACAGGCCGTTGCGAGCAGGAGCAGGCCGAAGCTACAGGTCCGCATGATGCCGCAGGGGCAGATGCCCGCTGCCGCAACGAGAAGCAGGAATGCGGCAACGGCAAAGACCGGCAGGTCCAGCTGCACCAGGCAGGCGGCAAGGAAGAGGCAGCAGAACAGGAGCACGGCCTGCCTGCGCCTGCCGTACAGGGCATGAAGCACGAACAGCAGAGAAAGCAGGAAAACGATGCCTGTCGGCGCAAAATAGAGCGAGCGCTGAAGGGGCAGCGAAAGGCAGCCTGCTGCGGTAAAGAGGACGGCAACGCCAAGCGCACAGGCAGGATACACGAGCTGCCATTTTGACAGCTGCCGGTGAGCCGGGAAGGGAACAAACGGCCAGGCAAGGGCGGCGGCCGTCAGGCCAACAGCGAGCGCAGAATCGAGCAGCATACCGGTGACGGACCGTTCTGCCTTCACCTGCAGCCAGCCGATGCCGCACCAGAAGCCGTTATGGGAAAGGACAAGCAGGAGCACGCACAGGCCCGTAAAGGCCAGGGCAGCAAGGCCCCGGAAGTCCCGTGACAGCGCATATTCCAGTGCAAACACGGCCAGGGAAACGGAACAGACAATCCAGAGGCCGGGAATGCTCTTTTCCAGCACGAAGCCCAGCATTGCCGCCGCAATGACAAGCATGGCATGGCTGCCAAGGCGGAAGCGCCGTGCAAAGGGACAGAGGGCTGCAAAGAGCAGGTAAAAGAGGGCCGGCTCACCCTCCCCCGTCGCGGCAACGACGGCATAGGCGGACGAAAGCAGGAGGGAGAGCACGAAGACGCTGACGGACCGCATGGCGTAGGCCAGCAGGATGGACGAGATGCTCCACACGAGCAGGAACGCCGCCGTATTCCCCGGCAGGCGGCACACCTGGGAAATGTAGGCGACCACGCCGCCAAAGAGGATGGCCCACAAAAGCGCCATGCCTTCCTGCCAGACCGGCTTTGCAAGGCGCTTTGCCGAAGAGTACACGATTATGCCGCCTGCCTGGACGGCAAGCAGGAGCACAAAGGCAGAAAGGGCCTTTGTCATGCGGGGAATGGCATACCAGTTGTAGGCAATGAGCGAAATGACGCCGCTCGCAATCAGGATGGCGGCAATGACGCTGAGCAGGACGGGAATGCTCTTGACGCTGAATCCCTGAAAGAGCGGCGGCTTCTTTGCCCGTGCACTCCTCCGGTCCGTCTCCCCGTGCGGCGACGGCTCCCGGCCGCTTTTATCCGCGTTTCCCGCATGCACGGTTCCGCCGTCCGCCGGCTGCGGCGGAAGCTGTTCCGGCAGGACCGAAGCGGCAGGAGCGGGAGCTTCCGAAGCCTGCGCATAGTAGTCGGCGATGCGTCCCGCAGTTTCTTCCGTAATGACCTGCTTTTGAGTCAGCGTTTTCAGTTCGTCCAAAAGCCAGAAAACATGGTAGCTGTCCATATCTAAAGAAAAAACGGAGGCCCCTGCCGGTAACAGGCAGCAGACGGAAAAGAGAGCACAGTCTGGAGCTGGCCCGGAGCAGTCTGGAGCAGGACCGAAAACAGAACCGGAAGAGCAGACATAAGAAAGTTCTTATCATATAAACGGGCAGCTGCTGAAACCTTTTCTACCAAAGCTTTCTTTATATAAAGGAATACGATCCAAAGGAGTCGAAAGAAATGAAACGCTTTTTTGTCTCTGTTGCCCTTGCCCTCTGCGCAGCGGGCCTGTTTGCCCTGGACGCACGGGATTTCCAGGCTTACGATAACAGCCTTTCCGCAAAGAAAGGCCTCCCGGACTTGAAGCTGGTCCAAAGTGCCAGCCCCGCCTCCGGTGAATACGTCATGTTCATCAATGTCTACGACTGGGGGCCTGCCGTGGACAGGGTTATCCTCAACGTGGGAAAGAAAGTCAAGGAGTCCAAGCTGTCCGCATCGGCCTTCGACGTTGACATCGTCATTTCAACGTCCTCCGGCAAGGCGGACGACGGGAGGGGACTCATCAAGGGCAGCCGGAAGGTAACAAAGGCCTACCTGACCGACAAAAACGGCAGGGCGGGCGAAAAAGACAGCCAGTATGTCTGCCTGGAACTGGAGTCCGGCCCCGACATTTCCGCCTGCAATCCCTTCCTGCAGCTGCCCGTCACGGCAAAGTTCGATCAGGCCTACGGCATGCGGATCGAAAACGAAAAGCTCGGCATTTCCATCATCAAGCGGACGGCCATCGTCAGCCCCGAGGCGGCGAAGTTCACGCTGTCGTCCTACACCTACGAAAACGGCGACGACGACATTGAACTCGGCTCCCTCTCCTGGCTGCCGGACAAAAAGGGCAAGAAGCCCCTGCTCGTCTGGCTGCACGGCACGGATGATTCCGCGGCGACGAACCCCTACATGCCCGTCCTGAGCTGCAAAAGCGCCCGGCTGGCAGGAGAGGACATCCAGAAGCATTTCCCGAACGGAGCGGCTGTCCTGATTCCCCAGTGCCCCGGCAGCTGGCTTGAGTCAAGCACGGTTGACAAGTACGGCTTCAGGATCTGGATTCCGGCAGAAATCGGCGAGACGATACACAAGATAACCGAACCGATCTGGCGCTTCATGCACGACATTTTCTCCTCGTCCGAAGCGAACATGGACGACAGCCAGACGGCAAAAGCCTCCTATTACACCAAGGCGCTGAAGGCGATGATCGACGATTTCGTCAAGAAGAACCCCGACATCGACAAAGAGCGCATCTGCATCATGGGAGCAGGTTCCGGCGGCTACATGGCGCTCAACATGTGCGTCGAGTATCCCGACTTCTTTGCGGCGGCAGTTCCCGTTTCCGAAGAATACCCCGACAGCAAGCTGACCGATGCGGAAATTGCAAACCTGGCCCAGATGCCCCTCTGGTTCGTCTATGCAACGGAGGACAAGACTGTTGACAGTGCAGAATTCTCGGCGGCAACCGTGAAGCGGCTCAGGGAAGAAAAGCCTGCAGACCTGCGGCAGAGCGTCTACAAGGACATCAGCGTCAAGTCAGAGTCCGGCAGGAAGGAAACATACGATGCCCACGAATGCTGGATTCCCCTCTTCCGCGACGAATGCGCAGAAGGCAGGACCAGGCTGTTCGACTGGCTTGCAAAGCAGACGCTCGGCAGGCGCGATCTGCTCGACACCGGCAGGGATGCGGATTCCGATGCGGACGATGATGCTGACGTCTCCACCCCTGACGAGGACACGGGGTCCGGGTCCGGGTCCGGGCGGGACAAGGACAGGCGGAAGGACGAACCGAACCCGAAGGACGAGGACGGCTGGGGCATCACCGACACCCCGCCGGTCATCCTGTAAGCCTCTCATCCTGTAAAGCGCCCCCTTGCACATCGGCGGATTCACGGATACAATCATACCCGAAGTATAGACATCAGAGAGAGCCGGCGGGACAGCCTGCCGGCAGGAGTGGTACAGGCAGATGAAAAAGAGTCTTTTTATAGTTCCGGTTCTGGCAGCGGCGCTGATTTCCCAGGGATGTGTCAGCATTGACTTCGGCGACGGGTCCGGCGGCATGGGAGGCGGTTCTTCGGGAGGCATGGGCGGTACTTCTTCCGGCGGCTCAACATCGCAGGCAATAAACGAGGCTTCCTGGAATTATACGGCGTCCGCACCGGTCTACGAGCTTGCTTCTGATGTCGCAACGCTGCACATCAGCGGCGTTCCTTCCGGCAAATACATCTATATGACAAAGACAAATCCGACCGGTGCTGCAATTTCCGCAAACTACACGCAGACCGTCGCCTCGGCGGAAGGCCTTGCACTCGGTCAGGCGGAAGTCAGTTCCGGCTCAGGCGGCGGCTCCGGTTCCGGCAGCCTCATCAACATCCTGATCGGGGTCATCGGGGCAATTCTCGGCGGAACCTCCTACACGAGCGCAACGGGCTTTGTTCCCCAGATGAAGTTCAACGCAGCCGTTCCCCTGATGGCGACAAACCTCTCCTACGGAACGTCCGTCAAGACAACGATGATTGACCGGTCAAACGAGCAGCTCAGGCTCGTTGCCAACAAGACGACCAAGGCGATTTACGTCGACAACGATGCTAACATCTCGACCTTCGCCAAAAAGGACGCAACCCTCCGCGCAGTCGGCAGATACTGCAACGTCTGGGTCATCGACGATTTCTATACCAAGGGCAAGGCTTCCGGAACCAGGGTCAACGCCTCGCTCTGCGAAACCTTCGCCGACAAGTTCGATGCCCTCTACGGCAAGGTGCGGGAATACTTCGGCGACGAGTCCGATGAAATCTACTATTACTACGCCAACGGTGAGTTTGAGACGGAAAAAATGAACCGCCTTTCCGACACGGGCATGTACGACGCCAGCCACAACAAGGTCAACATCGTCATCTACGACATCGGAGGCGATGCAAACTCTTCGAGCGGCGGCGGAGTCGTCGGCTACTTCTACGCAAAGGACTACTTTCCCAACGGGACGGACATCCAGAAGCTGACCGGCAAGGGCTATCCCCAGTCTGAGCAGGTACTCAACTACTCCAACGAAGGCAAGTACTTCTACGTTGACGCAAAGTATGCGGTCAACGATACAACGATGGTCTACTCGACCCTCGCCCACGAGTTCCAGCACATGGTCCACTGGAACCAGAAGACGATGAAGCAGAACCTGGAGTCGGGCTCAGGCTTTAACGAGATGCTTTCCATGCTCTGCGAGGACCTCGTGCAGTCCTTCCTGGGACTTGACGACGACGACAGTCCCAAGGCCCGCCTGCCCCTCTTTGAAAAATGCTATCCCGACGTAGGGCTTGAGTACCGGGATTCTTCTTCTTACCTTACCCTCCTCTCTTATGCAGACAACTACGCATTCGGTGCCTGGCTTGCACGGAACTTCGGCGGTGCACAGCTGGTCAGGGCGCTTTCTACCAATGCGTATGTCGATGCAAAGGCGATTGAGGCAGCGACGGGCAAGAGCATGGAGTACCTGCTCAAGTGGTACACGGTTTCCTGCATTGACCGGAACTCTGACCGGATCGGCCCCGGCCACTCATTCAACAAGGCGGCAGGAGAGCTTTCGGCGATAAACCTCTGGACCCTCGCCAAAACGCTGGATTCCACCTACGCCGAAACGAACTCGTCCGGCTACTACAAGTTCAACGGTCCGGCGACCTTCGGCTACAACGCGAAATACAACCTGCGCCCCTACGGCATGACCCTGAACTACGTCGGCAGGACGACGGCTTCAAACGTCAGCATGAACTTCGGCAGCAGTTCCGTTGCATCGAACGAGCGGGTGTACATCGTTGTTTCCGACACGGCTCCCGCAACAAACTGAGTGTCCGAGTGTTTAGCAGACTGGAGGTAAATCATGAAGAGAACAACTGTATACGCACTTTTCGCGGCGGTGCTGTCGCTTTCGGCCCTGTCGCTTTCATTTTCCAGCCCGGTCCAGAACCTGCGGGGAGTCGTACGCTTTTACGGCAGCGTCCCCTTCAGCTACCCGGGATTTGAGACGGAAGACGGCAAGCGCTATACGCTGGAAGTGCCGTCCACCAATGACTTCACCCTGGACGACCTCAGCGCCCACACCGGGGAACTGATAGAGCTGACCGGAAAGAAGAAGGGAAAGCGGCTCGCCCCCTACTCCCTTCCCGACGGCCACATCATCGTCGAGTCCTACGAAATCCTGTCGCCGCTCGAAGAAACCCCCGCCGAATAAGCCCTAGCAGAGTTCTATGCGGGCAGAAACAGCCTGTGCTGCACCGGCCCGCTCAAGGGCATCTACCGGAGCACAGTCCCCGGCCGTCACTAGCCAGCTCCCCGGCTCAAAGACGCCCTCCCCCTCATCATTGATGCGCTCAAAGGCGGAGGACGGCAGGCAGAACGTCAGCGTTTCCTGCCCGCCCGCCGCTATGCGGATCCGCTTGAAATCCCTGAGCGAGCAGAGGGGCTCGCCCTCCTGCCTGTTTTCCCGGGATACATAGAGCTGCACGACTTCATCTGCATCCCGGCTTCCCGTATTGGCAACCGTAACGGCAACATCCACGCTTTCACCCGCACTGATTTTCTGTCGGGAAAGGTTCATGTCCGTAAAGCTGAACGTGGTATAGCTTAAACCGAATCCGAACGGATAGAGGGGCTTCTTTTCCTGATAACGGTAAGTCCGCCCCTTCATCGCATAATCCCCGAACGGGGGCAGGTCGGCAGTCGCCGCCGGGAACGTAACCGGCAGGTGACCGCCCGGAACGGCATCACCGAAGAGCACGTCGGCAAGTGCACTGCCGCCTTCTTCGCCCGGATACCAGGCATAGAGGATTGCGTCGGCAATGTCAGGCGGGAACGCGAGGGCGGAACCTGCCGTCAGCACGAGGACGACGGGCGTCCCCCGATCGTGAACGGCTCGCAGGTATTCCAGCTGCCAGGGCGGCAGCTCAATGGCGTCCCGGTCGCCTGCATGGGAGGCAATCGACTCTCCCTGCTCGCCTTCCATCGCATTGTCCAGGCCAAAGCAGGCAATGACAACGTCGGCACTTTCTGCCTGACCGATCGTCCAGCCGTTCTGTATGTTCGGGCTGTACATCTGGCAGCCCTGAATGTAGTCAACGACAACGCCGGGCATCTCCTGCGTCTTGGCGACAATGCCTTCCAGCAGGGTAACGAGGCGGGAGTTCAGGCCGTAATAATTCGCAAGCAGGGCGTTGATGTCCGCCGCCGCAGGTCCCATGACAAGCATCTTCTTGGGCTTCCGGCTCAGGGGCAGCAGGCTGTCCCTGTTCTTGAGCAGGACAAAGGATTTTTCCGCAACCCTGCGGGCCAGCGCCCGGTGTTCCGCCGTGTCCACATCCTTCCGGCCCAGATGCCCCCACTTCGTCTTTTCGGGGGCGGTAAACAGGTCCAGCTTGCAGCGGGTCATCAGCAGGCGGCGGACGGACTCGTCCACCTTCGCCTCGTCCAGCAGGCCGGTCTTCACTGCCTCAACGGCCGCAGGGAAGGTACAGCCGCAATTCAAGTCACAGCCGTTCCGTATCGCCAGTGCAGCGGACTCGGCGGGGGTCGCCGTCACCTTATGGGTCTCGTGGAAGTCCCGGACCGCCCAGCAGTCGCTCACGACATGCCCTTTAAAGCCCCATTTCTTGCGGAGCACGTCCTGCAGGAGGAACTGACTGCCGCAGCAGGGTTCGTCCAGCGTGCGGTTGTAGGCTCCCATAACGGATTCAACCCCTGCATCGACGGCAGCCTTGAATGCCGGAAGGTATGTCTCCCAGAGGTCTTTTTTGCTGACAAGGGCGTTAAAGACGTGCCTGTCCTTTTCCGGCCCCGAATGAACGGCATAATGCTTGGCACAGGCGGCGACCTTGAGGTGGTCCGGGTCGTCTCCCTGCAGGCCCTGTATGAAGGCAGCCCCCATCCGCGCAGTCAGGCAAGGGTCCTCTCCGTAGGTCTCCATGCCGCGGCCCCAGCGGGGGTCCCGGAAGATATTGATGTTCGGCGTCCAGAAGGTGAGCCCGCAGTACTGATCGCGGACTCCGGCCTTCACCGCCTCGTTGTATTTTGCCCGCGCTTCCGTCGCAATCGCATCTGCTTCTTCCTTCGCAAGCGCATCATCAAAGGTCGCGGCAAGGGCGATTGCCTGGGGAAAGACCGTCGCCGCACCGGCACGTCCAACCCCGTGCAGGCACTCGTTCCACCAGTTGTAGCGGGGGATTCCGACCCTATCAACCGCCATGCTCGTGTGCAGCATGAGCGAAACCTTCTCTTCCAGCGACATGGCCTTAATCATCGCCTCTATGTCTTCCAGGCGTTCCTTTTCAAGCTCGGACATCACAAGCCTCCAAATAAAAAAGGGGGCGTCTTTCCGCCCCCGAATTACACTCTACTGACCCGGCCGCAAAAGCCGGCCACTTCTGCACCGGCTGCCGTCCATCCAGGTGAAAGCAGCTTCAGGCTGAAGCCAGCTCAGGCTACCACTATTTCAGGCTGCCGTCAATCGGTACAATGCTGCCGTCCGGCCTGAACTCGAGCGAACAGAACTTCACGTTCCGCTTCTGGTTAATGCCGCCGGACCGCTCGCAGTCATGGTAGAACAGGTACCACTTGCCCTGGAACTCAAGGATGGAATGGTGCGTCGTCCAGCCGAGAACCGGCGTCAGGAAGGCACCGCCATAGGTATAGGGGCCGTACACGTTCTTCGACGTTGCATAGCACAGCAGGTGGGTCGTTCCCGTCGAGTATGAGAAGTAATAGGTGTCGCCCCGCTTGAACAGCCAGGGATCCTCAAAATAGCGTCGGGTCTCATCGCCTCCCGTCAGGGGCTTTCCCTTCGAGTCAACGATGACAAGGTCGCGGGGCTCCTCTGCAAGCTCAGTCAGCGAATCCTTCATCAGGGCAATCTTGGGCGTACAGGCAGGCTCGCTGCCCTGGGGTTCCCGGTTCAGGGCATTCCAGGTATTGTTCCGGTACTGGTCAAGCTGACCGCCCCAGAGTCCGCCGAAGGTAAGGTAGTATTTCCCGTCCGCATCGGGGAAAAGGCAGGGGTCAATGCTGTAGGTCCCCTGAATGTAGTCGGGTTCGGCCGTAAAGGGACCGGCAGGACCCTTTCCTTTCGCCATGCCGATGCGGAACATTCCCTGCTTGTCGCGGGCAGGAAATACAAAATAGTAGCTGCCGTCCTTTTCAACGCAGTCCGGCGCCCACAGCTGTTTTGAAGCCCAGGGCACGTCCTTCAGGGACAGGACGCAGCCGCAGTCCCGCGGCAGGGTCTCCGTGTCGGCCATCTCGTAGACATGATAATCAACCATGTCATACTGGTCTCCGTTATCATTGCTCTCAACATCGATGTCTTCATCGTGGGAAGGATAGATATAGATCTTTCCATTAAACACATGGGCGGAAGGATCCGCCGTATACAAATCATTTACCAACGGCTTTTTTTCAATCATATTCGTCTCCGATTCTGTATTCAGGGCGACCTGCACCATTCTGTGCGATTCTGTGCAATAGTCCGCACTATTTTATAGTACCCAATGACAGGAAAAAAGAAATCAGCAAAATTACCTAGGATGTTCAGAAGCGGGGACTCGCGGAAGCAGCCGCAGCAATCCGGCTGTGTTCCAGAAACTTTCTGGGAGGCATGCCGTATTTCCCCTCGAAGGATTTTGAAAAATGGCTCATATTTGAATATCCGGCCTGCAGGGCTACTTCAGAGACGATGGAATTCCCCTCGCGCAGGAGACGGGCAGCATATTCCAGCCGCTGATCCTGCACATAGGAATGGAGGGAACTGGCAAACAGGGAGCGGAAGAGCCTGTTCAGCTTGCTCACGCTCATACCCAGTTCCACCGCCACGGAATCCGTATCATAGCGTCCGGCAGGAAAGCGCTGTATCTTTTCCCGCAGCTGCTCCACCTTAGCAGCATCATCTTTCGCCGGCAGGGAAAGGCGTTTTATCTCGCCGGTCTTATGGTATGCGATACCGTACAGGACGAGGGCAGTCAGCTCTATCATCTTGCCTTCGAGGTAAACCCCCTCATATTCCTTGAAACGGTCGGACGTGTCTATTTCCGACAGGACCCGGTACATTTCAGGCGTTATGAAGGTCTTCGTAACCTTAGTCAGGAACTGCTCTTCAAGCGCCTGTATTTCCCTGTCGGGAAAATACTTTGAAAGGAGCTCCCTGAAAAAGGAAGTCGGCATCTGTATGCTTTTAAACTTGAAGCTCACATCGGCCGAATACCGCATTGAAGTCCGGTAGTCATTATTCCTGAATACGCACACCTCCCCTTTTGCCATGTCAACCGGCTCTGCACCGGCATCACATGCGCCGGCACAGCGGTTCCGATGGACATGCCAGTGGATATCCTGACTCAGGTTAAACATGATCTGAACCTCATCCCGCCCGGCGTTATCTTTTTCCGCAGCAGAGACGTCCCGGGTAAACTGGATATTCCAGCTCCGGTATATGATATGTTCCCGCTCCTTCACGGCATCAATACCGATCTTTCCGTAATACTCGGGAAACGCCATTTTTCCATTCAAAAAGACGTTCACAGACTTCCCTTCTATCAGGAGATTCTTCTTGACATCCATAAAGCAATCATAAATAACGCTGTTACAAATGTCAAGAGTTACCTATGTATAACCAAGCCCGTTGTAAACGCCGGATTTCCGTTTTACAGAAACCCGGCGACGGAAAGCAATAGTCTTTATTTGACCTTTCCCTTTTCGATGGCAGAAACGGTGAACATATTGTCATCAACTGCCATGTTGTACTTGACGTTCCGCATCTCAAGCAGGGTCATGTGATCCGTCTTGACGTTCCGCATGAACATCTTTCCAACCGTCCAGATTCCGTCAATTTTCGTAATGTCGGAACAGCTTAGGACACGGGTCAAGGTATTCTGCTTGTCATAATACTCCCCCTTAACGGCCTTGTAGCTTTCCTTCGCGTACCAGATGACTCGGCGCTGGGTTTTCTCGCTTTTATCCTTTGCGATGGATTCAACCATCCAGCACGCCATGCCGTCAACAGAATCCTCCCCGAGCAAGGTGAACGTATCCTTCGTAAGGCCGCGATCTCCCATGTCTGCATAGGTAAAGTCAGTTCCCATGAAATCATCATCCTTCCCGCTGCCGGAAATCCGGCGGACTTTCTTCATGGCAGGCATATACAGCCAGCTGTCGGAATCCTTTTTCGTACCGTCATCATTATCAGGGTAATCGTGTGAAAGGTACGATACGCCGGCAACATCCTTCGGCCTGGCAAATACAATGACCGACTTCTTCACATCCCCGTAATCTTTGGACCGCATGAAAATCTCCCGGATCCGGGTCTCTCCCTTCCTGTTCGTCAGCGTCATCGTAGCCGTGTAGGAGCTGGTTTCCCCCTTGTCCACCGCATCCGCCCGCCGTGCAATTTCATAGCCCGTCAGCTCTTCCGCCGCACACAGGCTTCCCGCAGCAAGGAGCAGCGCTCCTGCCAGACCTTTTGCAAACTGTGAAAACTTCATGATTTCCTCCTGTATATGATATGTTGCTGTGTTTCAGAATGCTATTTCTTCGCTTTTCCCAGGGGCCTGAACAGGTAGAGCAATGCGGGAGTCAGCGTATAGTCCGCAAGCAATGCCGCACTCAGTCCGACAATCGAAAGAAGGCCAACCCTGAACATTGCCGTAATGGGGCTGAAGCAGTACATCAGGAACATGGCACACAGGATGACCGTCGTCGTTCCCATTGTCTTTCCGATTTCGCGGAATGTTTCCCTGATGGCAGCAGCATAATCCTTTCCGGCCTCCAGTTTCGCTTTTATATGGTTGGAAAAGTGAATGGTATCATCAACCGCAATTCCCAGAATCATCGGCATAATCATCATCGTCACTTCATCAAGCGCCATGCGGGCATATCCCATGACCGCACCAATCAGGAATACCGGGGCAAGGTTCGGAATCATCGCAATAAGTCCAGTCCGTATGCTGGCAAACACGATGATAAGCAGGATGGCAATCATCAGGAACGACGAACCGAATGACTTCAGCTCGCTTATAACGATAGTCGCATTCATGGCTGCATTCTGGGCAACCGTTCCAACAACAGAGACTTTCGCACCGGGGAAATAGCGGCGGGCAGCCTCCTCTGCACGGGTAATGTCCTCCACGATGATATTCGCGTTATAGTCGAATATCTCAACATGCACATGCGCCGCATTATAGCTTTCCGTCAGATCATCATACAGGCTTGCACTGTCGGAAATCTCATAGAAGAACAAGAGCTGCGTCAGCATATCCCGGTCATCGGGAATGACATAATAGGCAGGATCATCCTCATTGAGGACCCGGTACATCTCCTTGACCATCCGGGTAACGGACTTAACGCGGGGTTTTCCGTTGCTTATCTTCGTCATGCGGAGCTTTCCCAGTTCCCCTTCCAGGTTATCCATCGCCTTCATGACCGCAGGATCCTTAAAGGCATCAGGCTCGTCAAACTCTATCATCACGTCATAGCTGTACAAGGTGCCGAGGTTCGTCTCAAGCACTTCCTCTATCCGGTGTACAAACGGAACCTTGCTTCCCATGAACTTGAGGTAGTCCATATTCACTTCCATCTTCAGGAGGCCGGGAATGCAGGCCAGTATCACGATTGCTGAAATGACGGCAACAAAAGCGCTCTTCTGCACGATATGGCCGCCAAAGCGTTCAAACGCAAGGTCTGCCTTTGTCGCTCCGGTGCGCTCACGGTCAGTCACGACAGGCTCCGCATCCTTGCCGAAGCTCATGAAGATGGGAATAAGAATCACCACGTAGAGGTACACCATGAACACGACGCTGGCGGCAACCGCTCCAAGCCATACCATAGGACGGATGCAGGCAAACAGGAACGAAAGGAGGGATGCCATTGTCGTAATGACCGTAAAGAGGATGGGCCAGCCGGATTCCTCTACGGAACAGATGACGGACTCATAGCGTTTTCCCGTACGGCGGAAATGCAGCTTAAAGGCATTGATGTAGTGCAGTGCGTATCCGATGGAAAGGGCCATTCCCAGTAGAACGGGAAGGGACATCAGGTCGGAATCTGCCGGGATATTCAGCAGGCCGGTGAACCCCAAGACCGTACCGATGCCGAACATCGTTGCCACAAAGGGAACAATGATGCCGCGGAAGGAACGGACGAATATGATGAGGCAGATAAGCATCGTCACAAAACCAAGCATGAGCCTGACGGCAAAATCATGGCCGACCGTATCTGTTTTTTCAGCCGTCGTATAGGCGCTGCCGATAGGCTTCAGGCTCCACTCCCCGCTCTTGAACTCGTCGCTCATGATAACCTTTTGTGCTGCATGGCCGACCGTAAGGACATCCGTGCTTTCATCCTGAAAGGGCGTCAGCTTCAGGATAATCCAGGTTTCCTTCGCATCGTCCGAAACAAGGTTATTTACGATGGACTCCCTGCCCATAATAAAGGTCTTCTTTTCCGCAAGTTCCTCCGGGTCAGACGGAATGCCGTCCTCAAAGGGACTTTTTACCTCAAGACCTCCGTCAATCCCGATGGGAATCGTAACGGTCGTAAGGGACGTTACCTTATCTGCAAAGGGAACTTCCAGCTCAAGGCGTTCCCCCAACCGGTCTATCATGGAAAGCACATCGGGAACAAACACATCATCCGCCTGCACAAGGACCATGACAAACTGGTCGTTTCCGAACAGGTCCTTATAGTGGTCAGAGTTTACCTGGATTTCGCTTCCATTTACAATCCAGTCTTCATTATTGCTTTCCGAACGGAAATTCCTGAAGCCCGACAGGCAGACCAAGGTAACGGCAAGCAGACCGATAAGGAAAACCCAGCGGTACCTGATCTGAACCTCACCGACTTTTCGAAAGAACATATTGATTCGAGAGACTTTCATACAACCTCCTGTAATGACATGCATTGGTATTAGCCAACACTAATTATTGTAATCATCTCTCTGCCTGTCCTCTACCAAAAGAAAACCAAGAATTAACAGTTTTCGCTCATTTTTGTCCGCGCCTTGCACAGGGGCCTGCTTTGTGCTAAGCTGAATGCGGCATGAACCTGTTCCTAAAGTTCAGGGAGACGGCGGCTTCCGTCCTTCCCATTACCGCAATCGTCACCCTCCTCTCCCTGACCTTCGCTCCCCTGGGGGCAGGCCTGACCGTCCGCTTCATACTGAGCGGCATCTTTGTCATCATCGGACTGACGCTCCTGCTCGCCGGTGTTGACCTGGGCATAACGCCGATCGGAGAGCGGAGCGGTGCCGCCCTGACGGCAAAGCGCAGCCTGCCCCTGCTCCTTTCGGTTTCGTTTGTCATAGGCCTGCTCGTCACGATTGCCGAGCCGGACGTGCAGGTACTTGCCGCCCAGATACAGGGCGTTTCTCCCGCCGTCAACAAGTGGACCCTCGTCATACTGATTGCCGTCGGCATCGGTCTTTTCATGGTACTGGGCCTTCTGCGCACCATCCTGTCCCTGCGCCTGAACGTTCTCCTCATCGCCTGCTACATCGTCCTATTCATCCTCGCCTTCTGTGCTCCCGTGGAATTCCAGGGCGTCGCCTTTGACGCAGGAGGGGCAACGACAGGCCCCATGACGGTGCCCTTCATCATGGCACTGGGCATCGGCGTCGCGTCCGTCCGGTCCAAGGGGCACGGCAGGAACGGCGGCGGCAATCAGGGGGACGAATCATTCGGCCTGACCGGCATTGCCTCCATAGGCCCTGTCGCCGCCGTCTGCGTCTACGGCATCATCCTCTCACACACTCCCGCCGCCGCAGGAAGCGCAGCTGAAAATGCAGCGGTCGGCATTGTTGATGCATCGTTTAACCCGAAGCTCTTTCTGGACCTGCTTCCCCACGTTACAAGGGAAGTCTGCCTCGCCCTCCTGCCGCTGATCCTCCTGTGCGCAGCATTCCAGCTCTTCCTGCTCAAAATGCCGCCCGCCCAGGTCCGCCGCATGCTCAAGGGACTCCTCTACAGCTTCATCGGTCTCGTGATTTTCCTTATCGGGACAAACGGCGGCTTCATGCCCGCCGGTGAAAAACTCGGGCTTATCCTCGGCGGCTACGCTGCCGGCGGAAGCCGCGCCTACCTCCTGCTGCTCACCTTCACCGGCATGCTCTTCGGGGCCGTCGTCGTCTGCGCCGAACCGGCAGTCTGGGTCCTCACCGAACAGGTGGAACAGGTTTCCGGCGGCGTCATAAAGCGCAACCTCATGCTCGCCGCCCTTTCCTGCGGTGTTGCCCTTTCCATCGGCCTGAGCATGCTCCGCATTCTGTACGGCTTCAGCCTCTGGTGGATCCTGATCCCCGGCTATGCCCTCTCGCTGCTGCTCTCGCTTGCCTGCCCGCCACTGTTTGTGGGCATCGCATTCGACTCCGGGGGCGTCGCCTCCGGCCCCATGACAAGTACCTTTATCCTCTCCTTTACCCTCGGCGTTGCTGCGGCTTCCGGAAGGCAGGGAGGAGCAGAAATGGCGTTCGGGGTAATCGCCCTCGTTGCGATGACCCCGCTCATAGCAATACAGCTGCTCGGCATCGTATTCAGGCACAAGAGCAGCAGAAAGAAAGGGGAGGCCGTAGCCGGATGAGTGCATTCAAGCTGCTGTTCGTCAACGTACCGCACGGAAAATCAGAGCTCGTTTCCAGGGCTGCCGTTCAGGCAGGCAGCTTCGGAGGAACCGTCGCACTGGGCAGGGGCATAAGCCCCAGCGCCCTGCTGTCTGCCCTCGGATTCGGGGACAGCACCCGGGACATCCTGATTATCCTGTCGGCGGGATGGGAATACCTGCCGATCTGTCAGGCAATAGAAGAAGCCTGCAGGCAGGAAAAGAAGGCCTTCGGCCAGCTGCTTGTACTCGATGCCGACGGCATGGCCAAAAGCGGCACCCCCTTCAGCACAGGGGAGACGGGAAAAACAGGAAGCACAGGAGGAGCAGACATGGAACAGAAAGCAACTATACCGGAACAGAACGGGGAAAAGGCGAGACAGGCTTCGCTGAGCCTGATTACGGTCGTGCTGAACAAGGGCTATGCCGATGACGCCATGGCGGCCGCACGCAAGGCAGGAGCCGGCGGCGGAACGGTGATAAACGCCCGGGGAACGGCACGGGAAGACGATGCCAAGTTCTTCGGCGTACACATCGTTCCCGAGAAAGAAATGCTCATGATCGTGGTTCCGCAGGAAAAGCGCGATGCTGTCCTTGAGGCAGTACGAACCCTCCCCTGCCTGGCAGAACCTGGCAGCGGCATTGCATTCTCCGCCCCCGTCGAAAACTTCACGCAGCTCGGGAAAAGCAGCTGAGTCCCGGGCTTGAGCCGGTATGATGGGCTTGGGCCGATGTGCCGCAGCGGGCAGCTGAACCCCGGCTTTGGTCGGCGCAGACAAGTTTTGCCGGCTCACAGGCCCCGGGCGGCTAGTTATTGATTATCTTATCCAGCTTCTTGCTCATCGCAAGGGCTTTCTTGTTGGTCGGATTGAGCGCAACGACCTGCTTGAGGTAGTACTGGGCCTTTTTCCAGTCCTGCTTGTTGTAGTACACCTCGTACAGGCGGGTCAGAGCGTCCGTATTGCGGGGATTCTGGGTCAGACTGGAACGGAGCTGGGCAACAACGGTCTTGTCGTCCGTATACAAAAAGCTCTGTTCGTAATACAGGAAGCTTTTGAGCGACGCGTCAGCATCGGCCATCAGGCTTGCTATCATGTCCTGGGCATCCGCCTTACGGCCGGTCGCCACAAGGACCTTGATGTAGGACTTCCGCGCTTCCGTGTCCGTCCGGTCCGTATTGTACAGGCGCGTCGCAAGGCTTGTCGCTTCATCAAATTTCCCGAGGGCGACACAGATGTCTATGTGGGTGTGCAGGAACCCGGCATCTCCAGCTGACAGGCCGCCTGAAAGGCCGGCTTTCGAAGCAGCCGCAGGAACGCCCGTTGGGCCGCCCGCCGGCAGGGTTTTCAGCAATCCCTGCTTCACGAAGGAACTGGAAAGCTGGTAGGCCTCTTCATAGCTGCCTTCCTTCGCAAGTTCCGCAATGCAGACCTGCACCGCTTCCCTGTTTGCTGCATCTTTCCTGAGCACCAGCCGGGCAAACTCGAGCGCCGTCTTTCCCGCCAGCTTCATATTGCCGTTTGAAGCAACCTTTGCCGCAGCAAGCTGAATTTCGCTGTCGTCGGGATAGGCAAGCAGGGCCTGTCCCAGGGTTTCCGCAGCAGAAGCATCGCTCTTGTTCCATTCGCTCTGCAGGCGGGCGCGGAGGAGGAAATACTGCTTTTCGCGGTTCCCGGCTCCGCCCCGTGAATAGGCGTCGAGCAGGGTCGAAGCCTTCACGTAATCCCCGCCGTCCATCGAACTTTCGGCACGGATCAGCACATACTTGTAGTTGCGGCTGTCGAGCATGAGGATCCGGGCAGCCAGATCCCCCGCCTTTGCCATGTCGCCCTTAAAATAATAGGCATCACAGCAGAGTTCAAGCGCAGTCATGTTCTGCGGGTCTGTAGCAAGCAGCTTCTCGCCGATTGCCAGCGCATCATCAAAGCGGGCAAGGGCGGTACACACCCGCATCTGAAGCCCCTGTATATCCCTGTTGGACGCATCGGCTGCCGCAGCCCTGCGCAGATAGTCCAGGGCCTTTCCGTTCCTGCCCTGCCTGTTCAGCAGGACACCCATCAGGTAATTTGCTATCGTGGAATTGCTTTTCCGTGCAAGGAGCTTTTCGAGGGCAGCCTCGGCCGATCCGTAAAAGGCCGTCTCCTTCGGCGCAGAAAAGAGGCAGACACAGGGCAGCAGAGTCGCAATGAACTCACTGCTCAAGGGCTCATCGTAGATGCCGTTCCTGACGCTGAGAAGGACATTCGTATAATAATTGGACGTCTTGATTTCGGGCGCATCCCAGCTGACCCGGCTGGACGGCCAGCAGAATTCCGTAAGCAGGCTGCAGACCTGCAGGAGGACTTTCTCATTGTCGCTGTAGGATGACGGGTTGCTCCGGTGCAGGAGCCGGGAAGCTATCTCGATGGAACGCGGGGAGCCGTCTTCAAGCAATTCAAGGATACGGGGCTTTACATCGGAAAAAGAAGCGAAGTTCCGTGTCTTTACGGTCGCAGGAAGGGGAATGCTCGTTCCCTTGGGTTCTGCGGCCTTTTTTGCCGCATACGAACCGGCAAGGGGCAGGCTTGCGATACAGAGGAAAGCTGTGAGTCTTGCAAATCCTTTTGCACAGGCAGCCTTACGGCGCCCGAACCTCATGTTCATCCTACTTTTCATCTCCGTCGACGAGCGAATCGTCTTCCATGTAGGGAAACGTCTTCGCGTTGAGCTGCTGCACAAAGAAGGTAACGACCAGAAATCCTCCCACCAGTATGAACAGCAGCGGCCAGCTCCGCGACACAAACATCCGGAAGGAAACCGGAATGACGTGCAGGGAAAACAGCAGGAACACAATGCCCAGAACCAGAATCGTAATTGCCGGAAACAGGTACACGGTCCGTATACGGCGCGCCCGGTACAGGCCGGCAGGAAACAGGGAAAGTGCCGCTGCTATCATTATTGTCGGCCACATTTTTGAAAAGCCGTACCGGAGAATTCCCGAATCCATCAGCAGCAGGACAATGCCCATGAGGAGGAAAAAAAGGCCGAAGAAAAAGGACAGGCTGCTGCCGGTAAAGGCAAGGGAAATGAACAGGAGGATAATGCCCAGACCGAGTGCTATGACCGGCCGGAAGGCAAAAACCTTGTCGGAAGACTCCAGCCTGCCGACAAAGATGAACAGGCCAGCGAGGACAAGCAGCAGCCCAAGGGCGAGCAAAAATTTCGACTCCTTCCGGTATACCGTCTGCGGTAGCCTGAGCAAACCGCGGCGCTTTTCGCCGTCACCAGCCATATTCAGAACACAACCCCGTATCTCTCACATTTCAAGTATATCCGAACAAAGGCTTCTTGCCAATATCTGTATACTTTATTACAATAAATAAATATGCATACAGCTCAAAAGGTTACAGGAAGAGGCTGCAGAGTCCGCTGCAGGGCGCAGTGCTCCCACAGCCGCCGCGGATTCCGCCTGCCGGGACTGCCCGCAGTCCTTGCGCTCAGTGCCTGCCTTGCCGTCAGTCTTGCCGCCTGCCGGCAGCCGCTCAGCAGGGAGGAACTGGCACTCAGGAAAGCGAAAAAGACACAGGCGGAACTTGAAAAACTGCTCCAGACCGGAAATTTCAACGGCGACAGCCGCTGCGCCCTCGTCAAGCAGATTGCCCAGACGATGATGGCGGCAAAAGAATACAACGCCCTCATCATATTCCTGACCGACTGGGTCGAAAAGAACCCCGACGACAGCTACAATGCCTACTGGCTCCTGATGACGGCAAACGCCTATCTGGAAAACGATGCGCGGCCCATCGCCCGCTACTACCTGGAACGCATCATCAAGAACTACCCCGACCTGCTGGTACAGGGACAGTCGGTCCACTTCCTCTGCCTGCAAAACCTCATCCGCATCAGCGAGACGAGCGGGAACCGCATCACCTACTACAACCAGCTCATTTCGCAGTTCCCCAACAACGTCAACATCACCGAAATCTACTACCGGCTCGCTCAGGAATACGAAAACGAAGGGGAATGGGATCAGGCGCTCAAGACCTTTGCCCTCTTCCTGAACCGGGCGGACGCACAGAGCATCCAGATTCAGGGCAAGCCGAACGCATACGCAAGCGCAAAACAGTTAATCGACTTCAGCAACTCATCGAAGGACTGGACCTTTGCCAGCCTGGAAGAACTGCTTGCGGCCGTCAAGAAGGCAATAAACAAGTATGACTGGCGGTCTCTGGATAAGTTCAAGTCAAAGGTGAACTTCTTTGCCATGTCATGGCGGCAGGACGAGAGCGACGAGAACTCGCAGAACTCCTTTTCAATGCATTCCTACATGCTGGGAAACAAGATACACTGCGCAGAAGGGCTGGATCCCAGTTCCACCCCGACCGAAGCCTATTTCAGGACCTGGGGATGGAGCAACCGCTACGTTACGGTCTGGTACCTCTACTTCCGCAAGGTCAACTTCCCGTCTGACCCTTCCGTCCACGGCCGCTGGGAGTGGGCAGGCATATACTTCGGCGAAAAGCTGTAGGGACAGCAGCGGCTTCAGGACACTGACTGCCCGGGGCAAAACGTGCCCGGGGCGGCAAAACGCCCGCCTTACCGGGAGCACCGCCGTACCGGGAGTACCGCCTGCCTTTGGGCGACAGCGGACCAGGACACCACCTGCTTCAGGGCAACCGCAGCCTAGCGCACCTGCCCGTCGCCGTCGATCAGGAACTTCGTCGTCGTCAGTGCCGTAATGCCCATGGGGCCGCGGGCATGAAGCTTCTGGGTGCTTATCCCGAGTTCCGCCCCGAAGCCGAACTCCCCGCCGTCAGTAAAGCGGGTGCTCGCATTAACGTACACGCAGGCCGCATCGATCCGGGACTGGAAATAGCGGGCATTCCGCCGGTTATTCGTTACGATGCACTCGGAATGCTTCGTATTGTGGGCATTGATGAAGTCAACGGCTTCCTCAACGGAACCGACGCATTTGACCGCCAGCACAAAGTCAAGGAACTCACAGCCGAAATCCTCTTTCCGGGCCCGGTCTATGCAGTCAGCTTCCTGATCGATAAAACCGTTCTTCCGCACGGCATCATAGAGAATCGGGTAGGAAACTTCATCGGCAAGCAGGCGCACCTGCCCTGCAAGGGAGCGGGCAAGCGCGGGCAGGAACTCCCCGGCAATCCGCTTGTTCACGACAAGGGTCTCTATGGCATTGCAGGCCCCGGGCCGCTGCATCTTGGCATTGCGGGTCAGGTTGACCGCCATGCTGAGGTCCGCATCATCATCGACATACAGGTGGCAGACCCCCGCTCCCGTCTCAATGACGGGAACCTTCGCGTTCTGCACGACCGTCTGAATGAGGCGGGCAGAACCGCGGGGCAGCAGCACGTCGATTTTCCCGACGGCAGCAAGCATCTGGGCGACATCCTCGTGCCCGCCGTCTTCGCAGAGGTAGAGGGCGTCGCGGATACCGTCGCTTCCCGCCTGCCCCAGACCGTGGACGATCGCGGAAACGATTGCCTTGTTTGAATTGAGGGCGGAAGACGAACCGCGCAGCAGGATTGCATTCCCGCTCTTATAGGCGAGCGCAAAGGCATCGACCGTTACGTTGGGCCGGGACTCGTAAATGATGCCGACAACCCCCATCGGGACGCGGACCTGCCGTATCTGCATGCCTTTCGGAGCACGCCAGCCGGCCACTTCCTGTCCGATGGGGTCAGTCTGTTCAATGATAATGCTGATGCTCTGGAGGATGGCAGTGAATTTCCGGTCATCGAGGGCGAGCCGCTCCACAAGGGCTTCAGATACGCCCGCCTCGCGCGCAGCTGCCACATCAGTCTCGTTTGCGGCAAGAATCAGGTCCTTGCTATTGCGCAGGGACTCATGGACGCACTCAAGCGCGTGGTTTTTCTGGATGGCCGTATGCACGGCAAGCCGGTCAGCAGCCTCCCTGAGTTTCTGGCATACAGCATCTATGTCCATGCCGGCAGCTCCTTAGAAATTGGCGAGATAATACATGCCGAGGAGGATTGCAAGGCGCTTCTTGCCTTCGTTCCAGTCGGTATCACGGGGAAGGGATGCAACATACCACCAGAAGACGCCGAAGTCGGGGTCAATCCGCATTGCATATTCGTCAAAGGACTTGTTTTTCGTCTGTGCACCGAACATCAGGTACACGACATCATCCACAATATTGAAAAAGAAAGGATAGGCATCTGCGTAGCCCTTGCCGTTCATGAATTTGGTAAACTCTTCGAGCCGGTAGAGCACCTGGGCCTTGAGGTCGACATCGGACTTTTCCACCCATGTCTTTTCTATCAGCAGAACAAGATTGTTGTGGAAGCTCATCACCAGCTTCTCCTCGCCGTTCCCCTCTTTTCCGGCTATCGGCCTGAACGCCCCGCTGCCGCCGTCAAAACTGCGGGAAAGCTTTTCACCCGCATCTACCGCTGCAGCTTCATCTTCCGTAGCAAGAAGCGTACTCATTGCCTGAAGGGTTTCTTTATCAACAAACTGTTCTAACAAATCGCCGTTCATATATGCCGTATTGTAAAAAATTGCATAGATTTATGCAAGGGTGTCGGTTGGCTCCCGCGTCAGGAGAAACCGGCCATTTTTTAAAGTATCTCTTAAGGCTATAGGGAATTCCTCATATGGTAGTTCAAGACAAGCCGGTGTCCGTAACGATGCTCACGGGGGCTTTCCGATGTACCGCTGTGCCGGAACAGGACCGGTGGACGCCCCGGAGCAGGGCGGTTATTTCTGGAGGGGACTGCCGTCGGCACGGGTTACCCGGTCACCCACGGCAACTCCCTGCGCCGCAAAGAAGCCCTGCGGGACTTCGAGGGCATAGCGGACGGACTTACTGCTCCGTATGCTTTCCAGACTGTAGGGGGTCATGTCCAGAATGTCGGTTATCTCGCCCCTGGAATCAATGTATGCAATGGAAAGCGGGTGCGGCGTGTTCTTCATCCAGAAGCTCAGGACCTGGTCCTTTTCAAAGACAAAGAGCATACCCGTTCCATCGGGAATGTCCTTGCGCTCCATGAAGCCCCAGTTGCGCTCTTCGGCCTTTACCGCAAGCTCGGCGCGCACCGTCACCTGTTCTCCGTCCGGGCGCGTGATGCACAGTTCTTCCACGGGCAGCCTGTATTTGCGGCCGTCGCAGGAAAGGAACGAAGGGAGGAAAAGCAGCATGCACAGGAGGGAAAACGACAGCCGCCTTCCCGCAGCAGGCAGGAAACGGCGGCTCAACACAGGACGGGAACTCATTTCTGACTAAATTCCCTGCAGGAACTGCTCGCGGTTCTGCTCGGCAACCGTCTCTTCCACGCCGGATTCCGCCTGAATCCTGTCGAACACGAGCTTGTCGGTATACTTGAGGCAGAGCGGACGTTCCAGGTCAACAATCATGCTGTCGGACACCCATTCCGCCTTATCGGGGTTCAGGGTCGTCGGCGCACCGTACTTTTCGCAGAGGGCGCTGAACACGGAATAATGGTCGAGCTTTTCCTGATTCAGGTTAATGCTCATCACATAGAGCTTGTCATCAACAAACTGGAACCAGCAGCGGTCCAGATAGGGATAGGGCGAATAGCGGGCCGCATCCGTCTCGATGAGCTTGTTGTTCTCGCCCGCAAGGAGGGAAACGTCGCGCTCGCCGCGGTAGCCGAAGCGCCTGTCGGCAAGCAGGGCCTGCTTGACGCTCTCAATATCCATGCCGATGGAAACATTCCCGAAGGAAGCCGGCGGTGCCTGCACGGAAGCGGTGGATTTGCCCGTTGCCGGATTAACGCCGCCCTTCTCGCGCGTCGCAATGTCGCCCTTCGTCGGACCGGAAATCGTCACGGAAGCGGATCCCGCCCCGCCGGAAACCGTTCCGGTTATGGAGCTATCGTCCGTCGTTACGGACCCTGTCAGGCTGTTCTGTGCCCCCAAAGGCAGGAGCACGGCAGAGAGAAAAAGACCGCAGACGATAAAAGCACTTCGTTTCATTTCCTGTTTGCCTCCGAGCCGGTACGGCTCAACCGTTACTGCTTGGCAGCCCTGCGGCTCATTGACTTGCGGTAGAAGGCCGCCTGTTTCAGCAGTTCTTCAACATCGGGCACCTGCAGCTTGCCGCCCTTGACCTTGATGTTCTGGTCGGAGAAGAGGGCATAAATCGCCTGCTTCTGCTGGGAAGCTTCAATACCGGACAGGTTGACCAGATCCTGCGGGGTAAAGTCAGTCTGGTAGGGAGCGCCCTTCTCAAAGGGAACCTTGCGCAGTTCCAGCTGCAGGGCAAGCATATCGATCATGCGCTCGCGGCTGTCCGTCAGCTGACCGTTCACCAGCTGGCGGTACATGGACCAGATGCGGTCCGCAAGCATCGTGGAAAGGCGTGAAATGAAGTCCGGCTGGCTCGTTACCATCATATTGAAGTTGGACGCATTGACGACCATGACCTTGCAGTTACTGTGGGCAATTGCAGAAGCAGAGCGGGGCTTGCTGTCAAGCAGGGCCATCTCGCCGAACATATCGCCCTTCTTGAGCATCGCGAGGATGACTTCCTGATTGTCGACGACCTTCGTTATCTTGACCGTGCCGTCCTGAATGATGAACATGTCGGGACCGTACTGGCAGTCGGAGAAAATCATCGTATCCACCGGATAGTTGCGGATAAGGTCAGGGGTGGACTCAAGGTACACCGGGTGTGCCTTGCCCTTGAGCCTGACGAGGGCCTTCTTCGCCGCCTCAACATTCTCGCCTTCGGGAAGGCGCTTGAGGTACTGATAATAGGCGTAGGAAGCTATGTTCAGGCTGCCCTGATCGTTATAGTATTCCGCAATATTGAACAGCTCTTCGGGCGTGTCCGTCGCCGCTTTCTTGAGGGTAATCTTCGTCCTCGTATCGTTCAGGAGACGCATTTCACGGGCAAAATAGCGGATTATCTTCATCGCTATTGCATTGTTGCTCCTGATAAGCTCAGGATACTGGTCATGGCGGATGACGATTGCCGTCACGTCCGTCAAGGCAGTAACCGTTTCGGTCTGGGAATGGCCCGACATACAGGGAATAACGCCCACAAAGTCTCCGGGGCCCAGGTTCTTTACCGTCGCACCCGGAACAGGCATCTCGTGGTAACACTTAACCTTACCGGTCTGAAGAATATAAAAGCGGTCGTTTGAATCCGTTCCTTCTACCAAGAGGTACGAGCCTGCCGTAAATTTAACAAAAGAAAGTTGAAGCATTTCCTATAACCTACTCACCTATTTACCTTTTTCTTCTATCGGTACAAATCTGTACCGTCCTTATACAAAAATAACCTCAGGTTCCAGCACAAAGCCCGTCCGTTCCCTGACGGCCGCCTGCGCCCGTTCCACAAGGGCCCGGATGTCCCTTGCCCGCGCCGAACCGGTATTGATGATAAAGTTGCCGTGCCAGGGAGCAATCTGAGCCCCTCCGACCGCAAGCCCCTTTAAGCCCGCCTCATCGATCAGCTGTCCTGACGGCTTGCCGAAGCGCCTGTCATTCTTAAAGACACTGCCCGCACTCGGTGCGCGGAAGTGCCCCCGGGACTGCCGGTCCGCCACATAGCCCTCATTCTCCGTCCGTATCAGGCGTTCACCGGCGGCATCCTGCGCCAGTGCCTCGACGCAGAACGTTACATCCAGAATGAGGGAGCGGAACGTCTGGAACGGAGACTCCTTATACGCCCACGTTCCCTGTACATTATGATACACTTTTACAAAGTTCGCAAGCGTAAAATCGGTGAAGTCCCGTTTTTCCTCCGAAAGCCCGTCCAGATCGACATAGGAAACGCCCTGTATCAGGTCTCCGGCGCTCACCCCGTAGCAGCGGGCGTTCATGAAAGCGGCCCCGCCCGCCGTTCCCGGCAGGCCCGCAAAGGACGAAAGGCCCTTGAGGCAGTGCGATGCGCAGAATGCCGTAATTGCATCGAACTTTGCCCCCGCTCCGGCCGTCAGCAGGCCATCCGCATACGAAATCCCGTCCAGCCGCTCGAGCGAAATGACGAGCGCATCCAGGCCCTCGTCCCGCACGATGATGTTGCTGCCCCCGCCCAGAATGAACAGCGGCAGGCCGGCCCGGCAGGCACAGGCAGCCGCATAGGCTGCGGAAGCCCCGTCAGCAGGAACGGCAAGGGCGGCGGCAGGGCCTCCGACCTGCATCGTCGTACGGGGGGCAAGCGGTTCCGCAAAAAGCATTTCGCCCGTATAGAGAGGAGATTCTGCGATACGCCGTGCAAGCGAGACGATTTCTTCCATAATTTGCGCAAGACACCCGAAACTCATATTATACCCGAACAGCCCCGAAAACGCAAGGCAGATATCGGACGGCTGCATCTGCCGCCGGGCATGAACAGCTGACGCCGGGCATGGAAACGCCGCGGTCTCCCTGCCCGTGCAGGCGTCCCGGGAACGCCGCTCATTAAAATCGGCATTTACGCCGATGATAGAAGCAGTATGAAGTCCCTTGATTCCGGCACTATGAAAAAAGTAACAGTCGCGCTCCTCATGGCCCTTGCGGCAGGCATCCCCCTCATCGCTGCCCAGGCCTACACGGTCGAAAAAGGGGACACGCTCTATTCCATCAGCCGGAAGTACGGGGTTTCCGTTGCGGAACTCAGCAGGGCGAACAACCTCAAGAACGACAACGTCATATTTGCGGGACAAAAGCTTTCCATACCGGAGACGGACACGGGGGCTGCAACGGCAGAAATCAGCTCCCGGCAGCGGGCACAGGCAAAAAAAGAGGCAGAAACGCCCGCTCCGGCAAAAAGCGAACTGACGCGCAGCTACGATACCTACACCGTCCAGCGGGGCGACACCTTCTATAACATCGCAAAGGTCAACGACATCTCCGTTGCGAGGCTCAAGGAGCTGAACGCAATAGACGACGAAAGCAGGCTGCGGGTCGGACAGAAGCTGAAAATCCCCGTCAGCTACATCAATACCGACAATGCAAGCCTTCCCGACCTTCCTTCCGCCGACCCGCGCAAATATTCCGAAAAGCTCGGGGACTCCAGCCTGACCTGGCCGGTGGAAAACCCGACCGTGACCTATACGCAGGGCAAGGTGAGCGGAGTTCACCTGACGGCAAAAGAAGGCGAGACCGTCAAATGCATCAGGGCAGGAATCGTCATGTACACCGGCAACTACCGGGGCTACGGGCAGGTTGTGTTCATCCAGACCAAGGCGGACTACATCTACGCCTATACGGGCCTCTCGGACATCTCAGTACAGAAGGGAGACTACGTGGTATTCAGCGACAAGATAGGCGAGGCGGGCAAGGACAGCATCAAGGGTTCCCCCCAGATTTCACTGATGGTCTTCCTGAACTCAAAGCCGATCGATCCTGCTAAAGCTCCGAGAGGGTAATATCCTTCGGATATTGCCCTCTCAATGAGCTTCCCTGCCGGGAAGCTCACGCGCAATAAGCCGTCCGGCGGGCGCTCACGCAGCGGGCAGTTCCGCCCGGCACACACTGCGCGGCTAAACTACTCCCACTTATCCACAACGAGGCAGAGGGCCTCATCATCGGTGAGCTTGAGCATCCGCAGGGTGCCGAAGAAAGTCGCATAGTTGCCCGAAGCCGGGAGGTCCGCCGGATACCGCATGCCCTCGCGGGGAACAAGGTTCAGCCCCGACGGGCAGCAGCCGGTCATGTCCCAGAGGACGACGGCATGAACCCGCCTGCCGTCAATCACGTCGCTCAGGAACTGCCCGTTTATCTTCACCGTCTTGCCCGCATACTTTTCCGGCGAAACCATCATGTCAAAGATGACGCCGGAGGCAACGTAATAATTTATCTTCGTAAAATCGTAGTCAAACTTCGCCGCAGCCGCCGGATTCTTGTCACGGGCAGCAAAGACTGCCGCGGCACAGACACAGGCAAGCAGCAGACAGATACCGAAGCGCTTCATGGTCTTCCTCCTTTTCTTCTTTTTCCATTGCATTCTATTGCAGTGCCTTTTTCAGCACTTCAAGATTCGCCTTCATTGCAGAAAGATAGGTCCTCCCGCCCTTGAGCTCCCGTGCCGTCACCGACTGCAGGGAATCAAGTTCAAGAATCTCCAGATGCTTCCGCCGGGAATTGGAGATGACCGTCTTCGCAAGCTTCCGGTCACTCTTTTCGATTGTCAGCACGGCATTCAGCCCGAGCGCATCAAGCTTGTTCGCAAGGAAGGCTATCGTCTCAAAGCTCGCCTCCGACTCGGCACTGCAGCCGGCAAAGGCGGCATAATACTTCAGGTTGTAATCCTCCGTCAGATAGCGGAAGGGAAAGCGGTCGCCGAAAAGCAACGTATCCCTGCCGGACGCAGCGACAGCCCTCGCATACTCGGCATCGAGGGCAGCAAGCTGCGCAACATAGGCTTCCGCATTTGCCCGGTACACACCTGCATTCGCAGGATCAAGCCGCTGTATCTTCCCGGAAATATACTGCGTCAGCAGCATGGCATTCCTGAGCGACAGCCAGACATGCTCATCATACTCAACGTCTTCGTCATCGTCGTGGTGGTGGTGCCCGGTATGATCTCCATGCGGCTCGTGCCCCTCATGCTCATCGTGGTGTTCCATGCCTTCGACGATTTCTTCCTCGCGCACCCGGTCACCCAGGACTTCCATCATATTCACGACGATCATGTTCCTGTTCCGCGCCGTCTTAACGGCATCCGCGATCCAGGCTCCGCTCTCTCCGCCGACATGCACCAGCATGTCGCAGCCGGAAACCACCGCCATATCCCTGACCGACGGCTGGTAGCTGTGCAGGTCGGTGCCGTTGTTCTGAAGCAGGGTAACGGTAAACGATGACTTGTTTCCCAGAATGTTCATCACCCAGTCATATTCCGGGTAGCCCGCGCAGACAATCGACTTCCTTGCCGCGGCAAAGGCAGCGGCGGACAGCAGCATGAGGACGGCGCAGGCAAAGCCCCTGCGGTATACGGTATGTTTCATAGACAGCTGCCTCCTGACCCCTGCACCGCCCGGCCGCTGCACTTCCGGCAGATTCCGTTCAGCGATGACAGGCTCATGTTTATCTGAAGCCCCAGCGTTTCAGACAGGGAGCGCAGGTATTCTGCCGTCTTCGCATCAGACAGATGGATGACAGAACCGCACTTGCAGCACTGAAAATGGATATGCTCGGCACAGTGATTTTCCCCGCCCGCCGACTCATAGACAAAGCCTTCGGAAACCGGAGACTTATGCTTGACGAGGCTGCCGCTTTCCGTCATTTTCTCAAGCTGCCGGTACACCGTCGTCTTGTTCACGGCGACACCATGCTCCTTCAGGAACGCAGACAGTTCACCGGCGGTAAAACCGCACGCTACCTTCGTCTGAATGAACTGGGAAATGAAATCTGCCGTCTTCGTGTGATAGGACTTTTGCAACACAGTTGCAATTTATAGAGAAAAAACGCATCCCTGTCAAGGGCCCCGACGGCAGCGGCCCCAGCCCGACGGCAGCATCCTCGCCCCGGGTGCGGCAAAAAAGACAAAAAAAGACCCGCCCATACAGACGGGTCCCTTTCGTCAGCCTCCGCAGCCTACGAGCGCCGTTCTGCCGCCGGCATGATCTTCATCAGGTGCAGGTCGCCGGACGCACTGACTTCCTCACCGGGCGCAAAGGCGAAGATATCCTCCGCCGCAGCCTTTTTGCCGTTGACCTTCCCCTCCCCGTCCAGCACGAAGAAAAGCACGTAATCGGAAGGGCGGGATTCGCCCTTCGCCGGCGGCAGAAGCGTACTGTAGCGGGATTCCACCGTTATCTCTTCGAGCAGGAAGTAGGGACAGGAGAACACGCCGGGAAACCTTGCAACGTCGCGGATCCCTTCGTTCTTTATGCTCGCAATGCCCTTTTCGACATGGCATTCGCGGCCCCGCCCCCAGTCAAAGAGCCGGTAGGTGATGTCGCTGGACTGCTGAACTTCGAGCAGGCGCAGGCCGCCGCCGATTGCATGCACGGTTCCGGCAGGAATGTACACGAAGTCTCCGGCTTCGACCTTAACATAGCGCAGCAGGTCCGACATGGAATTCGTCTCTATCGCCCGGCGGATTTCGCTCGGCGAATAGATGCCGTTCATGCCGTACACAAGCTGGGCATCCTTGCCGGCAGACAGGACATACCAGCATTCCGTCTTGCCCCTGCACTGCTCGTAGAGCTGTGCAGTCGTATCGTCGGGATGAACCTGCACGCTCAGGGTGTCGTTCGCCTGAATCACCTTGACCAGCAGGGGATAGTCACCGCCGGCAAACTGTTCAAACTCCTTCTGGCAGCCGTTCGGATGGGTCGAAGCAATCCAGCGCTCATAGCCCCAGATCTTGTCTGCCTGTATTGCGTTCAGTTTCATCATACGCAGCTCCTTACTTTTCCCAGAGCTTTTCCGGGTAATAGCCGGAAGCAATCTTTGCGGCAAGCTCCGCCTTTACGATCTCGCGGTCCTCGGGATAGGTCATGCCGAACCACTTTTCACTGGACGTAAAGAACTTGATGCTGCCCTTCCCCGCCCTGATGATGTCGCTCGCCGCAACGGGAAGCAGGGCTTCGGTCTTGGGCTCGCCCAGGGAGGTCTTCTTGAAGTTGTCCCAGTAGGCATGGAATTCGGCAAAGGCGGACGTTCCGAACGCAAAGAGGTTCATGCTCACCCACTCCTTACCGGTCATCTGAATTTCCTTTCCGTTCAGCTCGCTGACGATGCCCCCGTCCTTATAGGAAATCTTCGTATTCTCGGTAATCGACTTGAGGTAGCCGTCCGCAACCTCGGCGACGCCCCGGCTCACCGAACCGCTCTTGCTCATCGTATTGCCGAGCACGTAGCCGACCATCGCATGCTCGGTGCTGCCTTCCGGCATGGCAGACAGGTAGTCCCCGAGCGTCTTGAACGCTTCCCGGCCGTAGTAATCATCGCTGTTGATGACGGCAAAGGGAGTCTGTATCTTTTCTTCCGCACAGAGGACCGCATGAATCGTTCCCCAGGGTTTCGTCCTCTGGGCCGCCTTCGCAAGCTCGTCCGCCGTCAGCAGGGAATCAAGGCCCTGAAAGACGTACTCCGCATCAAAATTGCGGGCAATGCGGTCAAAGAGCCGCTCACGGAAGTCCTTCTCTATGTCCTTCCTGATAACAAACACGACCTTGCCGAATCCGCTCCGCGCGGCGTCAAAGGCCGAATAGTCCAGCAGGCACTCTCCGTGCAGGCCAACGGAGTCAATCTGCTTGACTCCCCCGTAGCGGCTGCCCATTCCGGCGGCCAGAACCAAAAGCGTTGGTTTCATCTCAAAACTCCCGTACTTCTTTATTTTTCCGTATATTTTCCGTATTTTCCGTGATCCGCATACCGGCAGTTCCCGCCGATATCCGGTTACCCGGCGGCAGCCTATGCGGTAATCGTCCGCAGGGCAAGCTCTATCATATCGGTAAAGGTCTTCTGCCGCTCTTCCGCGGTCGTTTCACCGCCGAGCAGGATGTGGTCGCTCACCGTCAGGACGGCAAGCGCCTTGCGGTGGAACTTGGACGCAAGCGTATACAGCTCGGCCGCTTCCATCTCAATGCCCAGGACCCCGTAGTCGCCCCAGAGCTTCCAGTTTGCCTTGTCATCGTAGAAATTGTCGCTCGACACGCACAGGCCCACCTTGCGGGAAAGGCCCATCGCGCCCGCCTCGTCGTAGGCGGTCCTGAGCAGGTCAAAGTCCGCTGCGGGGGCAAAGTGCATGCCGTTGAAGCGCATCGTGTTGAGCGCACTGTCCGTACAGGCGGCCTCGGCAAGCAGGACTTCTCGCAGGGCAATGTCCTTCTGGATGGCCCCGCAGGTTCCCACCCGGATGGCCTTCTGCACGTTATAGAAGCGGAACAGTTCGTTCACGTAGATGGACAGGGAGGGCTGTCCCATTCCGGTCCCCTGCACGGAAACCTTCTTCCCGTTATAGGTCCCGGTAAAGCCGAACATCCCCCGGACCTCATTGTAGCACTTTGCGTCAGTCAGAAAATTCTCGGCGATGAACTTCGCCCTGAGCGGATCGCCGGGCAGCAGCACGGCCTCCGCAATGGCCCCGTCCGGGGCATTGATATGCGTACTCATGCTTCAATTATACCACAGCTTTTCCCAAGGGGCTAGTGGAAAATTTCCCGAGGGAAAAACGCTGCCGTCCCGCAGAAAATCCCCGCGCCGGAGCTGTTCAGGCAGATAAAGCTGCTTGTGGACGGGAGCGACAACTGGGGGCAGCTGTGCCTTACCGGCTCACAAAGCTATTCGCTCATGCAGAATGTGTCCGAGTCGCTGGCCGGCAGGATAGGCATACTGGAACTTCAGGGACTTTCATTCGGCAGCTGGACGACACCTCCTCCCGCATGCGCGCCTTGCCGTTTATGAGCCGGGAGTTCTCCTTCATGAACTCGACTTTGTCGCGAAGATCAGCGCCGCTTTTTTTAGGATCTCGTTCTCCAGCCTGAGCTTTGCGTTTTCCTTCCGCAGAGCTATCAGTTCCTTCTCGGCCTCCGTCCTGTTATCCTTTTCCTTTGACGAGCCGGTCCTGTTGATCCGGCTGATCCATCTGTCCAAAGATGAAGGACTCAAATCGTATTCCTTCGCTATCTCTGCCCTTGGTTTTCCCGTGTTGTACAGGTCAACCATCTGTTTTTTGAACTCTTCTGTAGAACTTCTTCTCGGCCGCTTTTCCATATTTCCTCCATTATGCGACCCCCTATTTTTTTTGTCTAGTTCAG